>JAXJTE010000106.1:0-95102 GCA_036309765.1 Caryophanon sp.
ATCCTCATCCGCAAACAACGCCGAATGTGGCTCATGCTCGGTCACAACGTCAGACATTGTCGCCATGTCGTCATATGCGATGTACGGTGGGTTTGATAAAATGACGTCAAACTTTTCACCAGCAAGCGGCGCCGTTAAATCACCTAATCGAAACGCAATGTCCGCTTCAAGCGCTGCCGCATTTTTTTTTGCTGTTACGAGTGCTGACTCTGATAAATCGGTCGCTACTACGTCAAGCATCGGCTGCTCAAGCTTCATCGTAATGGCAATCGCACCGCTACCTGTACCGATGTCGGCTACACGTAACGCATCGGTGTTAAATAACTTCTTCATGCGAGCGAGTGCGCCGACAATGAGTTCCTCGGTTTCAGGACGCGGAATAAGTACCGATTCATCGACGAAAAATGAGCGGCCATAAAATTCCTCAACACCGGTAATGTACTGCACAGGGCGACCTGTTAGATGCTCGTGTACCATCGCTTCAAACAATTCGATGTGCGCTAGTGGCATCGCGTCGTGCATCGCCATCATCAGTGCGCTGAAATTTTTATTTGTGACATGCTGCATCAATAGGCGAGCTGCTGTTTCCTCACGACCGTGTTCGATGAAAAAAGCAGAAGCCCATTGAAGGACTTCCACATGGGTTTTAGTCATTTTCGTTTAAGCGCTCTAATTTAGAAGCTTGTTCCTCTAAAATTAATGCGTCGATAATTTCGTCTAGCTTACCTTCGACGATTTGGTCTAGCTTTTGTAGCGTTAAACCAATGCGGTGGTCAGTTACACGGTTTTGTGGATAGTTATACGTACGAATACGCTCAGAACGGTCACCTGTACCGACTGCTGATTTACGCGTAGAATCGATTTCTGCTTGCGCTTCTGCACGGTGCTTTTCTGCTACACGCGCAACTAAAATTTTCATCGCTTTGTCGCGGTTTTTCAGCTGAGAACGCTCATCTTGCATCGATACGACAACCCCTGTTGGTAAATGGGTCATACGTACAGCTGACATCGTTGTATTTACCGATTGTCCACCTGCACCAGATGATGCGAACGTATCAACACGAATATCTTTTTCGTGAATTTCTACATCTTCTACATGCATTTCAGGTAAACATGCAACTGTCGCTGTCGATGTATGAATACGACCTTGTGATTCTGTCGCTGGTACACGTTGTACGCGGTGCGCGCCGTTTTCGAACTTGAACTTCGAATATGCACCTTGACCATTAATCATGAAAATGACTTCTTTGTAGCCACCAGATGTGTTCGGTGTTGCTTCCATGATGTCGATTTTCCAGCCTTGTGTTTCTGCATAGCGCGTATACATACGGAATAAATCGCCTGCGAAAATGTTCGCCTCGTCGCCACCTGCTGCACCACGAATCTCCATAATTACGTTTTTCGAATCATTCGGGTCTTTCGGAATTAATAATACGCGTAAACGTTCCTCTAATTCTTCAATCGTCTTTTTTAATTCGTTAAACTCTTCTTTTACCATTTCAAGCATGTCAGGGTCTTTTTCTACATCTAACATTTCACGTGCGTCCGCAAATTGCTCTTTCGCTTCTTTGTACTCACGGTATGCTTCTACTGTATTTTGAATGTCTGATTGCTCTTTTGAATAATCGCGTAATTTCTTCGTATCACTTACGACATCCGGGTCACTTAATAATTCAGTTAAGCGCTCATAACGGTCTTCCACCGCTTGTAATCGGTCAAACATATTATCACCTCTATAAAAATTTTATATGCAGCGCAATTTCGCGCGGGTATATGATTATCCTTGCTCTCTGCGTTGAGGCAGGCTTTCCGCGGGCGTGGCTTGAGCCGAGGCCCAGAAAAGCGAAACCGCGCGAAGTAAACAGCCGAATAATTAACGAATCAACACATATCATACTTTAACTTCATTATTATAAAGAAATCATTCGTTTAATGCTACTACAAATGAGTTAAAGTGGTGGATTTGCGTGGCATTTACGGCAAACCGGGTAATACGAGTCGTTGCCGCCGATTTGAATTTGCTCGCCTGTGTAAACGGGGCGCTGCTGTTCATCAACGCGCAAGTTCATCGTCGCCTTCTTTTGGCAAAACCAGCAAATCGTTTTCATTTCCTCAATTTTGTCCGCATACGTTAATAAATATTGGCTTCCTTCAAATAACTCGTTGCGGAAATCATTTTTCAAGCCAAATGCCATCACTGGAATATTTAATTCATCAACAATTTGCGTAAATTGTAAAATGTGTTCCTTCTTTACGAACTGCGCTTCATCCACAAGCACACAATACGGCTGTGGCATCGTTTCCTTCACCACTTCATATACGTTCGTATCCTCATAAATCGCAATGGCGGGCTGGCGCATCCCAACTCGACTTGATACGTAACCAACTTCATCGCGATCATCAATGCCTGATGTGAAAATAAGTACAGGTTTATTTTGTTCTTCGTAGTTGTGCGCGACCTTCAAAATTTCAATTGATTTCCCGCTATTCATTGCACCATATTTAAAAAATAATTGCGCCATTTTGTTTTCCTCCGCCATATTCAATAATGTGTCGCATCGTTATTATTCAACAATATCAAGCATGTTGACCAGTTAATTGGAAGGAACGTATTGCGGCTCGCGTTCCTGGGGCTCGCCGCACGCTCCTTGCCACTGATATACAGTCTTTATTTCAGCTTTGTTGCTAGAAATCATGAATTGCACTGTATAAAAATGGCTCTTCACCATAACTTAGGGTGGCTTTCCACGGGCGTGGCTCGAGCCTGTAGTCTCACGCTCTTCCCACAAGAGTGCGCCTCTCATTTCAAGCAACCTGTACGCATCAACCCCAGCTTACGGTGATAAACCAAATAAATTAACAAAACAAAATGCCAGCCAAGAGAACTTGGCTGGCATTGTTGTAACAAATAATTAGTCTTCTTTAAGACCGTATTTTTTGTTGAAACGATCTACGCGGCCATCAGCAGCAGCGAATTTTTGACGTCCAGTGTAGAATGGGTGACATTCGTTACAGAACTCAACAGAGATTTTTTCTTTAACTGAACCAGTTTCGAAAGTGTTACCGCAAGAACACACTACAGTTGCAGTTTTGTAATCTGGGTGGATACCTTGTTTCATATTCGTTTTCTCCTCTCGCCCTGAGCCATCTAGCACAGAGTATTTTCGATCTGTACCTTACATAGCCCGAATATATCACTACGCTTAACACGTAATGCTTAAAGATCGACTATATATGTACACGATACATACCTAAAATATATTATCATATGTTTTTTTGTTACGCAACCAATTTTATAGCAAGCCTTTGCCATTCGTTGCTTTTTTCATGCCTTCATTTAGCTTTTCGAAAAACTCGGCGTTCGTTTCTGTCGTGCGCAGCTTGCGAATGAAGCGCTCTGCAAAATCATGCGTATCTGAGAACGTTTTGCGAATGGCCCATAGCTTTTCTAAATCTTCTGCTGGAATTAATAGCTCCTCTTTACGCGTACCTGAGCGACG
Organism: Caryophanon sp.; assembly: GCA_036309765.1. Taxonomy (GTDB): domain Bacteria; phylum Bacillota; class Bacilli; order Bacillales_A; family Planococcaceae; genus Caryophanon. Next base: position 3,501 of record JAXJTE010000106.1, read on the forward strand.
AATATCGATCGCTGGGAAAATACGGCGCTCCGATAATGCGCGGTCTAAATGCAACTCTAAGTTACCTGTACCTTTAAATTCCTCGTAAATAACTTCATCCATGCGCGAGCCTGTATCAACAAGCGCCGTCGCTAAAATCGTTAAGCTACCGCCTTCTTCAATGTTACGTGCTGAGCCGAAGAAACGCTTTGGACGGTGGAATGCCGCTGGGTCAATACCACCTGACAGCGTACGACCACTTGGCGGAATAATTAAGTTGTATGCGCGTGCTAAACGTGTAATCGAATCCATTAAAATGATGACGTCACGCTTATGCTCGACTAATCGACGTGCACGCTCTAATACCATTTCAGCTACTTTCACATGGTTTTCTGGCACTTCATCAAATGTTGACGACACAACGTCCGCGTTTACCGAACGTTCAATATCCGTTACTTCCTCTGGGCGCTCATCAATTAATAGCACGATTAGCTCGGCATCTGGATAATTTGTCGTAATCGCATTCGCAACCTCTTTTAGTAAAGACGTTTTCCCGGCTTTTGGTGGCGCGACAATTAAACCACGCTGCCCGAAACCAACTGGTGCAATTAAATCCATGATGCGTGTTGATACGTTACCTTTTGTTGTCTCCAGCTTCATATGACGGTCTGGATAAAGCGGCGTTAATGCAGGGAAATGGACGCGCTCCTTGGCCACAACTGGATCTTCTCCGTTTACCGCATCTACTTGTAACAAGCCATAATAACGCTCATTTTCTTTCGGCGGGCGCACTTTTCCTGTTACTTTATCGCCGTTACGTAAATCGAACTTACGAATTTGTGAAGCCGAAATGTAAATATCCTCTTTGCTTGGTGAATAGTTAATCGGGCGTAAAAAACCGTAACCCTCACTTTGAATAATTTCAAGTACGCCTTCCATAAAGAAATAACCTTCTGATTCTGAACGCGCTTTTAAAATCGCAAAAATTAATTCTTTTTTCGTTAGCTTACTGTAATACGACACTTTAAATTGCTTTGCTAAACCGTAAAGTTCCTTCAGTGTCTTTGTTTCTAGTTGTGCAATTGTCATCGTTGACATTGGCAAGACTCCAGTCTATATAATTTTTCTATTTGTGGTTAAATGAAATGCGTGCGGTGAGTCATTGTAGGAAAAAAACGAAGTCAACATGTTACGTATCGTTAGTATTATAACAAATATCCTAAATAATAGTTATATTATTTCTTAAGTATCCGGTTACAGATGACTACGCAAATGTAAGTAATTTACGCATCACAAAACGAAAACAAAGCCCAATCAAATGGAGGGCACTGAAAAAGTCGATTTACGCTAATTCTTTTAGTATAAATCGACTTTTATTACATAGGAAAACGCGGAATTCAAAGTTAATTACAATGAATTTCCGCGTTTTTTAGTTTTTCAGCAGCCTCATCAAATGTCGGGCTTTGTTTTCGTACAAAATGCGTTGTTTTATTCAATCACTGGTTTTTTATCTAAGCTGTGACGACCTTCGATAAAACGAACTGTACCTGATTTTGCACGCATAACAACAGAGTGAGTTAAGCAATGACCTGCTTTAAATTGCACGCCGCGTAATAGCTCGCTATCTGTTACGCCTGTCGCTGCAAAAATCGCGTCATCACCTTTCACTAAATCGTTTAACGTTAATACTTCGTTTACGTCAATGCCCATATCTTTACAACGTTGTAGTTGTTCTTCGTCCTCTGGTACTAAACGTGCTTGGAAGTCGCCGCCTAAGCATTTTAATGCCGCTGCTGCGATTACGCCTTCTGGTGCGCCGCCTGTGCCAAACATAATATCAATCCCTGTTTCGTCAAATGCTGTGTTGATCGCAGCACCTACGTCACCGTCTTGAATGAATTTAATGCGCGCGCCCGCTTCACGAATTTCATCAACGATATGCTGATGACGTTCGCGGTCTAATAACGTCGCTACAACATCACCGATATCTTTATTTTTTGCTTTTGCTACGGCTAAAAGGTTCGCTGTAACAGATGCTTCAATACTTACTTTACCAGCTGCTTCAGGCCCAACTGCTAACTTTTCCATATACATATCTGGTGCGTTTAGCAAGTTCCCTCGGTCTGCAATGGCAAGTACAGTCATCGCACCGTTCGTTCCTTTTGCGACGATGTTTGTACCTTCAAGTGGGTCAACAGCGATATCTACTTCCGGACCACCGTTACGTAATCCTAGCTCTTCGCCGATATATAACATCGGTGCTTCGTCCATTTCACCTTCACCGATTACAACACGCCCGTGCATTGGAATAGTATCGAACATTTGGCGCATCGCTGTTGTTGCTGCGTCATCCGCTTCATTTTTTAACCCGCGTCCCATCCACTTTGCTGAGCTGATTGCAGCTGACTCTGTAACACGTACGACTTCCATCGATAAACTACGTTCCATTTTGTTTCCTGCCTCCTGTTGTTTTGCATTTTTTTGCAAAACGATTATCGCCATTCATTTTAACATACTAATCTGTAATTGTTGCATACTATTTGAAAATTAGCACGATTAATTCGCCGATGCTGGTGTAATTGTTTCCTTGCGAATTTCTGCGCCAAGTGCGTTTAATTTTTCTACGATATCGCTATAGCCACGCTCTACGTGATAAATGTCGTGAATTTCTGTTTCACCTTCTGCAAGTAAACCAGCAATTACAAGTGCTGCACCTGCGCGTAAATCACTCGCTGTTACCGTTGAGCCGTGCAGTTCAGTCGGACCCGTTAAAATCGCTGTATTACCTTCTACACGCGCAACCGCATTCATGCGACGTAATTCATCAATATGCTTAAAGCGCGCCGAATAAATTGTATCCGTCACTTTTGATGATCCTTCTGCTTGTGTCATTAATACGCAAAGCGGCTGCTGAATGTCCGTTGCTAGCCCTGGATACACAAGTGTTTTCACATCCACCGCGTGCAGCGTTTCACTTTTTGGAATGAAAATCGATTCCTCATCCTCTTGCACTTTTACACCCATTTCACGAAGCTTTGCCGTTACAGCTTCTAAATGGAATGGAATGACGTTATCGACTTGAATACCATCACCAATTGCAGCAGCCATAATCATATATGTTGCCGCTTCAATGCGGTCAGGAATAACCGTATGCTCTGCGCCGTGTAATTCATCAACACCATCAATACGAATAACACTCGTACCTGCACCTTTAATTTTTGCGCCCATGTTCGATAACAGGGTCGCCACATCGACAATTTCAGGCTCTTTTGCGGCATTTTCAATGATTGTTTGCCCTTTTGCACGAACAGCCGCAAGCATGATGTTAATCGTTGCGCCGACACTCGCTACATCTAAGTAAATTTTCGCACCCTTTAGCTCATCAGCACGTAAATAAATCGCACCGTGCTCGTTCGTTACTTTTGCGCCAAGTGCTTCAAAACCTTTTATATGTTGGTCAATTGGACGCGGCCCTAAAAAACAGCCCCCTGGTAAGCCGACAACCGCACGTTTAAAACGCCCAAGCATCGCACCCATTAAATAATACGACGCACGCATTTTTTTCACGTTGCCGTTTGGTAATGGCATTGCTTCCATATTCGTTGGATCGACCGTCATTTTACCATTATCAAACGTTACTGTACCGCCGATTTCTTCCATTAATAATTTTAGCGTCAGCACGTCCGAAATTTCTGGTAAACCATCAATCGTTACAGGTGAATCTGCTAAAATCGTTGCTGGAATTAATGCTACTGCGCTGTTTTTTGCACCACTTACTTTAATGTTGCCTTTTAAGCGATTACCGCCTTTAATTTTATAAACTTCCATTATTTATATTCTCCTCATTATATGGAAAAATCCGTCTGTTTTTTTATATTCACGAAAACTAACTATCATTTTATGTGCTAAGCATCCTTTTTGCATCGATGCTTTTTTATGCGTTTATGTCATGAACTAAGCGCATAAAAAAACAAGCAAAAAACATATAATGACGTATTTGAACAGACCAATCCGCCCAAATACGTCTTGTGTATCGCTGCACCATTTTAATGGCAAGCAGTGAAAACGTTTCTTTTGTTGATTCGTTAAAAGTTGCTTTTCACATCGAGGCAGGCTTTCCGCGGGCGTGGCATGAGCCTGTAGTCTCATGCTCACGCTTTTCCCGCAGGAGTCCGCCTCTTGTTTCAAGCAACCTATATGCGTCAACCCTAGCTTGTAGCGATGAACGATAAAATGTGAACGAACACATTTTTCATTACTTACTTTCGCGCTTGCTCCAGTCAGCTAAAAAGCCTTCAATCCCTTTGTCTGTTAACGGGTGGTGGAATAATTGCTTTAACACTTTGTACGGTGTTGTCGCAATATGCGCACCTGCTAATGCCGCTGCTTGAATGTGCTGTGGGTGACGAATTGATGCTGCGATAATTTGCGTATCGATATTGTGTACCGCAAAAATTTGGGCAATTGTCGCAATTAATTCTGCGCCGTCTTGACCGATATCATCTAAACGACCGATAAATGGTGATACGTACGTTGCGCCTGCACGTGCAGCCATTAACGCTTGGTTCGCTGAGAAAATTAACGTAACATTCGTTTCAATGCCTTTGTTCGCAAAATGACGGCAAGCCTCTAAGCCAGCTGGTGTCATCGGTAGCTTAACTGTAATGTTTGGGTGAATTTTTGCAAGCTCTTCACCTTCTTCAATCATACCTTTTGCTTCAAGCGAAATGACTTCACCAGAAACTGAACCATCCACTAAATTTGCAATTTCACGTAAGCGGTCGTGGAAATCCACACCTGGCTCTTTTGCAACTAGTGATGGGTTCGTTGTTACACCTGATAAAATTCCCCAAGCATGTGCTTCTTTAATTTCATCAAAGTTTGCTGTATCGATAAAAAATTTCATCGCGGTTTTCCTCCAAAAAAATGTATCATCATACCTTAACATTTGAACGCTTTACCATCATGAACGGTTGCTTCCGCTATGCGCCGACTTTTAGGTATGAATCCAACATCTGTCTATTTTACTGCTCTTTAAAATAGGAGAAGCAGCTTGACGCTTCTTCCCCTATCACAACTTTGTATACGCTACGGATATTATGCTTTGTTTGAGCTGCCGAATTCGCGCATTTTGCCGATTACTGTCGCTTTGATCGCTTCACGAGCTGGTGCTAAGTATTTGCGTGGGTCATATGTTGTTGAATCATTTGCTAAAAACTCACGAATTACTTTTGTTGCCGCGATTTGATTTTCTGTGTTTACGTTAATTTTCGCTGTACCTAAAGAAACTGAACGTTGAATATCTTTCGTTGGGATTCCTGTACCACCGTGTAATACTAATGGTAAATCCGCTAACTGTGAGATTTCTTCCATTTCTTTGAAGCCTAAGTTCGGTTCACCTTTGTATGGACCGTGAACTGAGCCTAATGCTGGCGCTAAGCAGTCAATGCCTGTTGCGTCTACTAATGCTTTACATTCTTGTGGGTCTGCATAAATGATGCCGCCGATTACGCCATCTTCCTCGCCACCAACAGTACCTAGCTCTGCTTCTACTGATACGTTACGTGCGTGTGCATATGCAACTACTTGTTTTGTTGTTTCTACGTTTTCTTCAAATGGGTGATGTGAAGCGTCAATCATAACAGATGTGAAGCCTGCATCGATTGCTTCTTTACATTTTTCGAAGCTTGAACCATGGTCTAAGTGAATTGCCACTGGTACAGTTGTGCCATAGCTTTCCATTAATCCTTTAACGATGTGAACAACCGATACGAAGCCGCCCATATATTTTGCAGCGCCTTCAGATACGCCTAAAATGACTGGTGATTTCTCTTCTTCAGCAGCTTGTAAAATCGCTTGCGTCCACTCTAAGTTGTTAATGTTAAATTGACCAACCGCGTACTTACCTTCCTTTGCAGTAATTAACATTTCTTTCATTGAAACTAATGCCATGATGTTAAGACTCCCTCCCGAAAATACGGACATTTTTTATAATTTATACCTTCATTATCATATCAAAAATATAACTATCTCGCTACCGTCTACCTAGAGTTCCTGCCGCAAAATTTGACGCAGCACATCGCGTACCTCTAAAATACTAAACGGCTTCATAAAATAGTGCGTAACACCTAATTCATTTGCTTGCTCTATTAATTGTCGCTCACCGTATGCGGTCATCATAATAACAGGTAGCGTCGCATCGATTTGCTTTAACGCAGCAAGCACCTCTAGCCCTGACATCCCTGGCATGCGCATGTCAAGCAGCGCACACGAAAATGTGTATCTCGTCGTAGCATCGAGCGCTTCTTCTCCATTTGCCGCTACTATTGGCATATATCCCTCTCTTTTTAAAAACTCCTGCAACAGCAATCGGATTCCTTTTTCATCGTCAACTACTAAAATATGGTTCATAAAGCTACATATAATTCCTTTTCATCTTTTTTTATTAGTAACGACTATTTTAATCGACAACGCGCCGAATGGAAAGTGTTTTCGGATTGCTTTATAATATGTGTCGAGGTGTTGAACATGTTTAAAATGCTAACGACCCAATTAACAGGGTTATATCAACGAATTTTACAAACAGAGGAAGAACAAATCGAAGACGCTGCACGTTTACTCGCTCAAGCCGCAATCGGTGAAGGAAACGTCTATTTCGCCTGCTTCGGTGAGCTACAAACAATCGAGGACAACGCCGTACTGAGCGCCGCGCCATTTACGAAGCTTGTGCGCTACACGAAAGACGTACAACTAACAGATGCTGACCGCGTTTGTATTTTTACACCGACTGCTGACAACGAGGAAGCGATCGCACTTGCTCGCTATTGCAACGACGAATTCATTCCGTTTGCTGTTGTCGCAAGCGAAAAAGCGTCAGACGACAACGTATTAAGCGATCTTTCGTACGTCTACATTTCGCTTAAAGTACGCGGCGGCTTATTACCACACCCAACTGACCTTTCAAAGCGCGTCGTCATGCCGCATTTACTCGCTGCACTGTTCGTGTACGAGGCGATGAAGCTATCATACGACGAAATGGTTGAAGGCGATGATGATTTCGGTGAGGACAACACGCCCGCATCACCGTTTGCGTAATATAAAAATCGTTCGCTTTAGCATAAAAAAAGGGGTTGCACACAAATCAGTTCGATTCGTGTACAACCCCTTCATCTATTATTTACGGTTGTTAAACGCCGCGCCTACGAACTCACGGAATAGTGGTTGTGGACGGTTCGGACGAGAAATTAACTCTGGGTGGAATTGACCGGCTACGAAAAACTTATGATCTGGTAACTCGATAATTTCCACTAGCTTGTTGTCAGGAGATACGCCTGAGAACACAAGACCTGCTGCTTCCATCGCTTCACGGAACTCGTTGTTGAACTCGTAACGGTGACGGTGACGCTCGTATACTAGCTCCTCGCCGTCGTAAGCTGCACGTGCAACTGAGCCTTCTTTTAATTTACATGGGTATAAACCAAGACGTAATGTACCGCCTAAATCTGTATCTTCAGATTGATCTGGTAAGAAGTCGATTACAGGGTATTTCGTGTCTTTGTTTAATTCAGTTGAATGTGCGCCTTCAAGCTTTAACACATTGCGCGCAAACTCAACTGCCGCCATTTGCATCCCTAGACAAATACCGAAGAATGGTACGTTGTTTTCACGTGCATAGCGAGTTGCCTCGATTTTACCTTCAACACCGCGGTCACCGAAGCCACCAGGAACTAAAATACCATCTGCGTCCGCAAGTAAGTCCGCTACGTTTTCAGCCGTTACTTCCTCTGCGTTTACCCAGTCGATTTCGATAACTGAGTCATACGTGTAACCCGCGTGCTTTAACGCTTCCACTACTGAAATGTATGCATCTTGTAGCTCTACGTACTTCCCAACTAGCGCGATACGTGTTTTGTTTTGTAAGTTTTTCACTTTGTGTACTAATTCCGTCCACTCTGTCATGTCCGCTTTCGGTGCTTTAATGCCAAAATGCTCTAATACGATATCATCAAAGCCTTGTGCATGTAAGTTTAGTGGTACTTCATATAAGTGTTCTGCATCACGAGATTCCACGATGTCTTGTGGACGAACGTCACAGAATAACGCGATTTTATCTTTCATATCTTGTGGTACAGGTTGCTCTGTACGTAATACGATGATGTTTGGCTGAATACCTAGTGAACGTAACTCTTTTACTGAGTGCTGCGTTGGTTTTGTTTTCATTTCGCCTGCTGCTTTAATGTAAGGCATTAACGTACAGTGCACGTACATCACGTTGTTGTGCCCTAAGTTTGTGCGCATTTGACGAATGGCTTCTAAAAACGCAAGTGATTCGAAGTCACCAACTGTACCGCCGATTTCTGTGATCACTACATCCGCAGACGTTTCACGACCAGCACGTTGAATGCGGTCTTTAATTTCGTTCGTTACGTGTGGAATCACTTGTACCGTACCACCGTTGTAGTCGCCGCGACGCTCTTTGTTTAATACAGATTGATACACTTTACCAGACGTTACTGTTGAGTGCTTACCAAGGTTAATGTCGATGAAGCGCTCGTAGTGACCTAAGTCTAAATCTGCCTCTGCGCCGTCATCTGTTACGAACACTTCACCATGTTGGTACGGGCTCATTGTACCTGGATCGATGTTTAAATACGGATCAAACTTTTGAATTGTTACTTCTAAGCCACGGTTTTTAAGTAGACGACCAAGTGATGCTGCGACGATCCCTTTGCCAAGTGACGATACAACGCCACCTGTTACGAAAATATATTTTGTCATAATGAAAAATTCCTCCTTATAAATGAAAATGCACAATGCGGCTGTTTGCTCTCAAAAAACAATAAAAGCTATGAGATGTGAAATCTCGAAGCTTCCCCAACCTGAATTATCCATCTGTCTTACGTTTATACGCACGTTTCAGCGTAAAAAATAAAAAACGCTCCTCCCGCAACAATCATTGCAGGGGGAGCGTATTGTATATACGGTCATTCTCCTGTTTTAAGGAGCCCAAGCAACATACTATACGCTATGGAAAAAGAAGTCAAGATTTTTTACATGAAAACGAACAAGTCTGACCTATACGTTGTGAACACGTAAAAGAAAAATCACGTTAAGAGCATACTCTCAACGCGATTTTCTGACTATCGAATTATTTTAAATCGTCTTCTTCAACGACCGCTAAATCGTCTTCTTCATCCAGCTCTTCTTCAAGCTCGAACTCTTCGTCCTCGATTTCGATGACTTCTTCAATGTCTTCTTCAATCGTTACTAAGTCGTCTTCATCAACAACCGCATCGAAATCTAATACATCCTCTTCCTCATCGTCATCTTCTTCATCGTCGCTTACGAACTCTTCGTAATCTTCCTCGAATACTAAGTCGTCCTCGTCTACTTCGATTTCCTCTAAATCATCCGCAACAACTTTCGCCTTTTTCTTGCGCGTTTTTACGATTGGTGCTGTTTCTTCTTCAATTTGTTCTACTTTGTACCACTCGCGTAGACCCCATTGACCTTCTTGATTTAATAAGAAACGTCCGTCAATATTCATATCTGTGTAGAATTGTAAAAACTGCTCCTGCATATATTCATCAGAAGCACCATTTAATTGTTGTAAAACATTTAATAAATCTTCAAATGTAATTGTTGATTTTTTATCATCTAAAATTGCAAACGTTAAGTCAATTAACGACTCTTCTGCAAGTTGCTCTTTTGTCATTTCACGAAAGTTCAATCCGTGCACGCCCTTTCTATATTACATTACCTACTACGTTTTAACGCATAATATCCATTATATACATATATACTATGTGTACGCTAGCGTCATTTACTCTTTTTTAAGTAGATTGCCTGTTTCGTGCCTAAATAAAATAAATAGGCGGCTAATGTTAATAGTGGAATGGCACCCAGCTGATGATTGTACATGAAAAAAGTAGCGACTAAGCAAGCAAGTATGATGACGTGTGGTACGTATTTGCCCATCGTTCGTCCGTCCTTTCATGCAAAGTGTTCTGTTGTCATTGTAGCGAATGCTGCTTCGTTATTCCACTATTACGACTACTTACTCATCGTATTAACGCTCGTCTTTGTTTATTTGCGCGAACAGAAAAGATTGTCTAGTAATATACATCACTAGACAATCTTCTTAAAAACAACCTTTATTTACGTTAGCATATCATGCACGAAAATGCACATGTTTTTTTACATGTTACGACGGTATTGTCCGCCTACTTCATATAAAGCGTTCGTAATTTGTCCTAAGCTTGCGACGCGCACAGTTTCCATTAGCTCCTCAAATAAGTTGCCGCCTGTTTTGGCAACTTCTTTTAAACGCTCAAGTGCCACTTCTGTTTTCTCTGCGTGCGTGCCTTGGAATTTACGTAAGTTCGTAATTTGCAGCGTTTTTTCTTCATTCGATGCACGTGCAATTTCCATTGAGTCAATGCCAGCATCACCCGCTGCATTCGGATTTAAGTACGTGTTCACACCAACAATCGGTAGCTCACCCGAATGCTTCAGCGTTTCATAGTACATTGATTCCTCTTGAATTTTACCGCGTTGGTATTGTGTTTCCATAGCACCTAATACGCCGCCACGGTCATTAATACGATCGAACTCTTGTAGCACTGCTTCTTCTACTAAATCGGTTAACTGCTCTGTAATGAATGAGCCTTGAATCGGATTTTCATTTTTCGATAATCCGTGCTCTTTCGTAATGATCATTTGAATTGCCATCGCACGGCGCACAGATTCCTCTGTCGGCGTCGTAATCGCTTCGTCGTACGCATTTGTATGCAGCGAGTTACAGTTGTCCTGTAGTGCAAGTAATGCTTGTAGCGTCGTACGAATGTCGTTGAAGTCGATTTCCTGTGCGTGTAAGCTGCGTCCTGACGTTTGCACGTGGTACTTCAGCTTTTGTGAACGCTCATTTGCACCGTACTTCTCACGCATTACAACAGCCCAAATGCGACGTGCTACGCGACCAATTACCGTATACTCTGGGTCTAAGCCATTCGAGAAGAAGAACGATAAGTTTGGCGCAAAATCATCAATGTTCATGCCGCGGCTTAAATAGTACTCTACGTACGTGAAGCCGTTTGATAACGTGAACGCTAGCTGCGAAATTGGGTTTGCGCCCGCTTCTGCGATATGGTAGCCAGAAATAGATACAGAATAGTAGTTACGCACCTTTTTGTCGATGAAGTACTGCTGAATATCGCCCATTAAACGAAGCGCAAATTCCGTTGAGAAAATACACGTATTTTGCCCTTGGTCCTCTTTTAAAATATCTGCTTGTACCGTACCGCGCACCACTTGTAACGTTTCATCGCGCGTTTCTGTAAATTCCTCAACCGTTAGCACGCGACCTAGCTGCTCTTCACGAAGCTTCACTTGCTGATCAATCGCCGTGTTCATAAACATCGCTAAAATGACTGGTGCTGGCCCGTTAATCGTCATTGATACAGACGTTGCCGGTGCACATAAGTCAAAGCCTGCGTATAATTTCTTCATATCGTCTAACGTACAAACGTTTACACCAGACTCACCGATTTTGCCGTAAATATCTGGGCGCTCGTTCGGATCTTCACCGTAAAGCGTCACCGAGTCAAATGCTGTTGATAAACGTTTTGCATCGTCGTCTTTTGATAAGTAGTGGAAGCGTTTATTCGTACGCTCTGGTGTACCTTCTCCTGCGAATTGACGCTTCGGATCTTCCCCTTCACGCTTGAACGGGAATACGCCTGCTGTGTACGGATATGCACCTGGCACGTTTTCTTTATACACCCAGCGTAAAATTTCACCGTAGTCTTTAAAGTCAGGTAACGCAACTCGTGGAATCGATAAGCCTGATAATGATTTCGTCGCTAAAATTGTGCGAATTTCTTTATCGCGCACTTTCGTTACTAACTCATCACCACTATAGCTATCCTTCAGCGTCTGCCAATTTGCTAAAATGCGCTTTGACTCCGCTGTTAGCTCATCTTGAATGCCTGTAATTAAGCTCTCTAATGACGCAATTAACGCATCATTTGGTGATTGCTTTTTCACTTCTTCAAGCGCACCTTCTAATTGGAATAAGCGACGTGCAAAGTCTACTTGCTGCGCTGAATGCTTATGGTAGTTGCGCACAGCATCTGTAATTTCACGTAAATAATAGCGGCGGTCATTCGGAATGATGACGTCTTGCTTTTGTGTTTTCGCTGTTAATGCATACGATGTTTCCCAGTTGTAGCCAAGCTTGTCGTTAATCGTTTTCACAACAGCCGCAAACAACGCGTTCGTGCCTTTATCATTAAATTGGCTTGCGATTGTACCGTACACTGGCATCTCTTCTAAATTCGTATGCCATAGCTCGCGTGAACGCTGGTATTGCTTACGAACTTGCTGCAACGCATCCTCGGAGCCTTTACGTTCGAACTTGTTAATAACGATTAAGTCCGCAAAATCAATCATGTCGATTTTTTCAAGCTGCGTCGGCGCACCGAACTCGCTCGTCATAACATACATTGATAAATCTGTGTACTTCGTAATTTCCGCATCACCTTGCCCAATTCCGCTCGTTTCAACAACGATTAAATCGTAGCCAACCGCTTTTACAACGTCGAGTACGTCACCGATTGATGCCGATAACTCTGTACGTGAGCCACGCGTCGCTAAACTGCGCATATACACGCGGTTGTTGAAAATGGCGTTCATACGAATACGGTCACCAAGCAATGCCCCGCCTGTTTTTTGCTTCGTTGGGTCAACTGAAATGATGGCGATTTTTTTGTCCGGGAACTCCTGTAAAAAGCGGCGAATTAATTCATCTGTTAACGATGATTTCCCTGCACCACCTGTACCTGTAATCCCGATTACTGGCGTGCCCTTTGAACGATTACGCGCTTCTTCAATTAACGCCTTTGAATCGTCATCTGGATTAATTTCCGCTGCTGTAATTAAGTTCGCTAAAATTTCTGGTGTATCCGTCGTTACCGCATCAAGCTTTGCTAAATAGTCGCCTGATAATGTCGAGAAATCAGCGCCCTCTAGCTTTTTATTGATCATGCCCTGTAAGCCTAACTTACGACCGTCCTCTGGTGAAAAAATGCCTGCAATCCCATACTCGTGCAGCTCTTTAATTTCACGAGGTAAAATTACCCCGCCACCGCCACCGTAAATTTTAATATGCCCTGCACCGCGCTCGCGCAGTAAATCGTACATATATTTGAAGTATTCCATATGTCCGCCTTGATACGAAGATAAGGCAATCCCTTGTGCATCCTCTTGAATGGCTGCATTTACGACTTCTTCAACAGAACGATTATGCCCTAAGTGAATCACTTCGGCACCGCTAGACTGTAAAATACGACGCATAATGTTAACCGATGCATCATGCCCATCAAATAAACTTGAAGCTGTTACGAAACGAACTGGATGTGCTGCTTTATATACTTCTACTACTGTCATACATCAAAACCCCTTTGTTTAATCATGATAGTTTGGTAGCCATTTCTCATTTTTTATTTACGTCTATAGAGAAAAAACAGAGCCGCTCCCCAACGACCCTGCTTTTATTATGAAAACCCCTTTAGTCCGTGTAAAAATAATTCCGTTTGTGCTTCGATGAACTGCTCAATTTTGTAATCTTTTTTATATGCCCAATTGCGAAATGCCCACGCTTGCCCTTGTACGACAATTTGGTTCGCCGCAATGAGAATATATTGTTCCTTTAACGCTAGTTCGCCTGACGCTACGCAGCTACGTAATAGCTCCGCAAACATTGACACCATTTCGTATTCTCTATCTAAAATGTATGCCCGCGTGTCTTTTGGTAACGATTTTGTTTCTTGATACATAATCGTAAACTCAATATGCATGCGGTGAATTAAATAGTAATATTCATACATCGCACGTCGAAGGGTGTCGAGAGTCCCTTCTTCGTTTTGATATGGTGACAATTTCAGCGTGACTTCGTTAAAGATTCGATCACATACTAAATACAGAACGTCTTCTTTTGTGCGAATGTATTCATACAGCGTGCCAATACTAAAACCCGCTGCTTTTGCGATTTCTCGCGTCGTCGCTTTATGAAAGCCTTTTTCTTTAAATAATTTCACCGCGCCTTTTATAATTTGCTCACGGCGCATGGCGATCAGCGTTTCATCTTTGACCGACGAATGTACCTCAATATCTTTCGGCATACAATTATTTTGTTAAGTTACGAGAAATAACGAGACGTTGAATTTCTTGCGTACCTTCGTAAATTTGTGTAATTTTCGCATCACGCATGAAACGTTCTACTGGATAGTCTTTCGTATAACCGTAACCACCGAATACTTGTACAGCATCTGTTGTTACTTTCATCGCAGTGTCTCCAGCCATCAACTTCGCCATAGCTGATGCTTGCCCGTATGGTAAGTCATTTGTTTCTAACCATGCTGCTTGATACGTTAATAAACGTGATGCTTCAACAGCTGTTGCCATATCCGCTAATTTGAAACCTACACCTTGTTGTAATGCGATTGGTTTACCGAATTGTACGCGCTCTTTTGCGTAGTCAGCAGCTGCGTCTAACGCGCCTTGTGCAATACCTACAGCTTGTGCAGCGATCCCGTTACGTCCGCCGTCTAATGTTTTCATTGCGATAACGAAACCTTGACCAACTTCACCTAAAATATTTTCTTTTGGCACGCGGCAGTTGTCGAAAATAATTTCAGTTGTTGGAGATGAACGAATCCCTAATTTTTGCTCTTTTTTCCCTACTGAGAAGCCTGCAAAGTCTGCTTCAACGATAAACGCTGTCGTACCTTTTGCGCCTAACTCTTGGTCAGTTACTGCAAATACGATATAGATGTCTGCAATACCGCCGTTTGTGATGAAGATTTTTGAACCGTTTAATACGTAAGCATCGCCGTCTTCTACTGCGTATGTGCGCATGCCGCCTGCGTCAGAACCTGAACCTGGCTCCGTTAAACCGTAAGCACCGATTTTTTTACCTTCAGCCATTGGGCGTAAGTATTTTTGTTTTTGCTCTTCTGTACCGAATTTGTATACAGGCCATCCTGCAAGTGAAGTATGTGCTGATAATGTTACACCTGTTGAACCACAAACACGTGATAATTCTTCTACCGCGATGCAATATGCTAAGTAGTCAAAGCCTGCGCCGCCGTACTCTTCTGGCCATGGAATACCTGTTAAACCAAGCTCAGCCATTTTGTCGAAAATTTCACGATCAAAGCGCTCCTCTTCGTCACGCTCTGCTGCTGTTGGTGCTACTTCATTTAATGCAAAGTCACGAATCATGTCGCGTAATTGTTGATGCTCTTCTGTTAATTGAAAGTTCATAGTATATAAATCCCCTTTTCTATTTTGTTAAGTTTTTACTAATAACAAGACGTTGAATTTCACTTGTGCCTTCGTAAATCTCGGTTACTTTCGCATCGCGGAATAGGCGCTCTACTGGATATTCTTTCGTATAGCCGTAGCCACCAAATACTTGCACAGCGTCAATCGTTACATCAACTGCTGTTTTCGATGCAAATAATTTCGCCATCGATGCTTCTTGTCCACAAGGAAGCCCTAATGCCCGAAGATTTGCGGCACGGAAGATGAGAAGGCGCGATGCTTCAACAGCTGTTGCCATATCCGCTAGCTTAAAGCCAACCCCTTGTTGCGCAGCGATCGGTTTACCAAATTGCACGCGCTCTTTTGCATAATCAACAGCATACCCAAGTGCCGCTTCTGCAATGCCCAAGCTTTGTGCTGCAATACCGATGCGCCCAACATCTAAATTGCCCATCGCGATTTTAAAGCCTTCCCCTTCTTCACCAAGCAAGTTTTCAGCAGGTATGCGCATTTGCTCAAATGTTAGCTGAACGGTACGAGAACCGTGCAGCCCCATTTTATGCTCATCCTTGCCAACAACAAATCCTTCTGTGTCTTTTTCAACGATGAACGCTGAAATGCCTTTCGTACCGGCTTCTGGATTCGTTGAAGCAAACACGATATACACATCCGCCTCACCACCGTTTGTAATAAACACTTTTGAGCCGTTTAGCACGTACTCATCACCGTCTTTTACAGCGCGTGTTTTCAGCGATGCTGCGTCCGACCCTGCACTTGGCTCCGTTAAGCAAAACGCGCCTAAATATTCACCTGATGCAAGCTTCGGTACATACTTTTGCTTTTGCGCTTCTGTACCGAAGTATAAAATTGGATTCGTTCCAACTGATGTATGAACGGATAAAATAACACCAACGACTGCACTTACACGTGAAAGCTCATTGATCGCAATAATGTAAGAAGTAAAGTCCATCCCTGCACCGCCGTATTGCTCTGGTACAGTAATGCCCATTAGCCCAAGCTCTCCCATTTGCGCTAAAATGTCACGTGGAAATACGCCTTTTTCCATTTCTTCGACAAGCGGCGCAATTTTGTCATTCGCAAAGCTGCGCACCATGTCTCGCATCATTAGCTGCTCTTCTGTAAAACGTAAATCCATCTATAACACATCCTTTATTCGTACACGTAGAAGCCTCGACCTGATTTTTTACCTACCCAGCCAGCTGCTACGTATTTACGTAGTAACGGACATGGACGGTATTTACTGTCGCCTAAGCCTTCATGTAAAATTTCCATAATCGCTAAGCATGTATCTAAGCCGATGAAGTCTGCTAACGTAAGCGGACCCATCGGATGATTCATCCCAAGCTTCATTACTGTGTCAACGTCTTCAATCGATGCTACACCTTCGTACACCGTGTAGATCGCTTCGTTGATCATCGGTAATAAAATACGGTTTGCTACAAATCCAGGGAAGTCATTTACTTCAACTGGTGTTTTACCGAGCTTCACCGATAAATCACGCACTGCCTCATACACTTCATCTGTCGTCGCTAATCCACGAATAACCTCAACAAGTTTCATAACAGGTACTGGGTTCATGAAATGCATACCAATTACTTTTTCTGGACGGTTTGTAAATGCCGCAAGTTCTGTAATAGGTAATGACGATGTATTCGTCGCTAAAATCGCATGCGCTGGTGCAATGCTATCTAACTGTTGGAAAATTGATTTTTTAATGTCCATATTTTCCACAGCTGCTTCGATTACGATGTCTGCATTTTTCGCATCATCAATCGATAAAGATGGTTGCACGCGTGCTAAAATTGCCGCTTTTTCTTCTTCTGTTTTACGACCTTTTTCAACGTCGCGGCTTAAATTTTTTGTAATGCTCGCTAAACCACGGTCGAAAAACTCTTGCTTTTGATCGTTTAAAATAACATCGTATCCTGCTGTTGCGCAAACTTGAGCAATACCTGAGCCCATTTGACCTGCGCCAATGATCATAACTGTTTTAATTGACATGAGTGATTATTCCCCTTTTACTTCAATCATAATTGCATCGCCTTGACCGCCACCTGAGCAAATTGCCGCAATACCGATACCACCGCCGCGACGTTTTAATTCATACGCAAGCGTTAAAATAATACGTGCGCCTGATGCTCCGATTGGGTGACCAAGTGCAATCGCGCCACCGTTTACGTTAATTTTCTCTGCCGGTAAGTCTGCAATTTTGGCACTCGCAAGTGATACAGCCGCAAACGCTTCGTTCATTTCGATTAAATCGATATCTTCAATCGTTTTGCCTGTTTTCTTTAAAATTTCATTTACGACTAATCCTGGTGTTTCAGGGAATTCTGCTGGTGCAACCCCTACTCCAGCGTGACCAATGATTGTCGCAAGCACAGGTTTACCTGCTGCTTTTGCTTTTTCTTCGTTCATTAATACAAGAGCAACTGCGCCGTCGTTAATGCCTGGTGCGTTCGCTGCTGTAATTGTGCCACCTTTACCGAATGCTGAACGTAATTTGCCAAGTGACTCTAACGTTAAGCCTGCACGTGGTGACTCATCTTTATCAAAGATAATTGCATCGCCTTTACGTTGTGGTACGTGTACTGGCACAATTTCTTCTGCAAATTTACCATCTTCAACCGCTTTTGCTACAAGCTCTTGGCTACGTAATGCCCATGCATCTTGCTCTTCGCGTGTTACTTCGAATTTCTCAGCAGTTGCGTTACCGTAAATACCCATATGTACGCGACTTTCTTCGTTGAAAGGACAAGTTAAGCCATCGTGTAATAAACCGTCTGTTACTGAGCCATCACCCATACGTAAGCCCCAACGATCTTTTAGTAAGTAGTAAGGTGCGTTAGACATTGACTCCATACCACCTGCAACGATAATATCTTCTTCACCTAAGCGAATGATTTGATCTGCAAGCGTTACACTACGCATACCTGATGCACACACTTTATTAATTGTTTCTGATTTTACGTTGAATGGGATGCCGCCTTTTGCAGCTGCTTGGCGTGAAGGGATTTGCCCTTGTCCAGCTTGTAAAACTGTCCCCATAATTACTTGATTTACTTCTTCTGGTGCTACGTTTGCACGCTCTAATGCACCTTTGATTGCTACGCCACCTAATTCACTTGCTGTTAGACTGCTTAATGTGCCGCCAAATTTACCAAACGCTGTACGTGCACCATCTAAAATTACTGTTCTTGTCATTTCTCTATCCCCTTTGTTAGTTAAGTGCTTAAGACATTAATACGACTGAACGCTCGCTCAACTTATATGTAAATAAAAAAGAAACTTTACCCCTTACCTACTTAATATTGTACGAAACTTAGAATTTTTTTTCAATATTATTTTTTCTGAAAATTTATTTTATCGATTTTTTAGTATAAATCTGCACTGCCATTCATTTCACCAAACAAAAAAAGAGCGGGGAAACTTTGATGTTCCCCACTCTTGTCTGCTGTCACGAAAATGCCACGCATCAGCTATTTAATATACATTTTTTTGAAGTTGTTCATATGGCATACGGTTAATTTAATGTACCTTCTTCTTCTGTCTCAACTGTCGGTACATCACCGAATACAGCGCGTTCTAAAATTTCTGCGATATCGAACGTGCCTACTTTGTCCTCTACTTCTTTCGCCTTCGTACCATCTGAAAGCATCGTTAAGCAGTACGGACAGCCTGAAGAAATCATCGACGCATCCGTTTGTAGCGCTTGCTCTGTACGGGCAACGTTAATTCGGTTTCCGACATGTTCTTCCATCCACATTAAACCACCACCAGCGCCACAGCACATACCATCTTGACGGTTACGCTCCATTTCAACAAGGTTTACCCCTGGCACAGCGCGTAAAATTTCACGCGGTGGATCGAATACGCCGTTGTAACGACCTAAATAACATGAATCATGGAACACAATCGTCTCGTCCACGCGGTGATTCATCGCTAAGCGTCCATCCTTCACTAAGTCATACAGTAATTCTGTATGGTGAAGCACTTCGCCATTCCAACCGAAATCTTTGTACTCATTTTTGAAAATGTTGTATGCGTGTGGATCGATTGTGACGATTTTTGTTACTTCGTTTTTCTCAAACTCATCGATGTTACCTGTCGCAAGCTCTTGGAATAAAAACTCATTCCCTAAGCGGCGTGGTGTATCGCCTGAGTTTTTCTCTTTGTTACCTAAAATCGCAAACTTCACACCCGCCTCATTCATTAAACGAGCGAATGATAATGCGATTTTTTGTGAACGACTATCGAATGCTCCCATCGAACCAACCCAGAATAAATACTCAAAGCCTTCCCCTGACTTATTCGTTTCTTTTACTGTTGGGATGTTAATTGATGGATCAAGGTCGCGCCATTTTTCTTTTTCTTTACGGTTTAAGCCCCATGGATTTCCTTGACGTTCGATGTTTGTCATCGCGCGTTGTGCATCTGGGTTTACTTTCCCTTCTGTCATCGTTAAGTAACGGCGCAGGTCGATAATTTTATCTACGTGCTCATTCATTACTGGACATTGGTCTTCACAGTTACGGCACGTCGTACATGCCCAAATTTCTTCCTCTGTAATGACGTCACCAATTAATGATGGGCTATAAATGTCATCAATCACTGCACCTTCTGCCCCAGCAGCAAGTGCAAGTTGATTACCTTTTGTGTTTTTAAAGAATTGATATGGTACCCACGGCTTCGATTTTGTCGTTACCGCACCAGTGAACGTTAAATGGTCGCGTAGCTTGACGATTAAATCCATCGGTGACAGCATTTTCCCTGTTCCTGCTGCTGGACACATATTCGTACAGCGCCCACATTCTACACATGCGTATAAATCAAGCAGTTGCTTTTGTGTAAAATCTTCAATACGACCAACACCGAACGAGACATCTTCCTCGCCCGCTTCTTCATCGTCCTCTAAATCAAACTTAATTGGCTCAAGCGTCCCGACACGGTCAAGACGGTTGAAGTATACGTTGCCGACACTCGTAATTAAGTGGAAGTGCTTTGATTGTGGCACGTATACTAAGAATGTTAATAAAATAAGTAAGTGAACCCACCATGAAACATAAAACATCACCATACCTGCTGCTGGTGGTAACCAAGCAAATGCAAGCATAATTGTCGATGCAACTGGCTCGAAGCCGTTGAATGTTGTATGCTCATGCCAAATCATCGCAAAGCCGTTTGCAAGTAGCGTTGATAGCATTAAGCCTCCGATGAAGATTAAGACTAAACCATTTTTCCAGCCGCGCTTTAAGCGAACGAGCTTTTCAACGTAACGACGGTGGAATGCCATCGCTACCGCAACTAAAATAATAAGCGCTACTAGCTCCTCAAAAAATACGAACGGACCGTATAATGGCCCAAGCGGTAAATGATGATCCGGTGCTAAACCACGAATGATTAAATCAATTGCGCCAAGCTGTACGAGTAAAAACCCGTAGAAGAACATGACGTGCATGACACCACTTTTTTTATCTTTTAATAATTTACTTTGCCCAAATACTTTTTCCATAATTTGAGCTATACGTTCTTTTACGCTCTCGTCAAACTCTACTTTTTTCCCTAACTTGATGAATTCATAACGTGTCTTCAATAAGTAAACGAACAGCCCAACAGCGTATGCAACCGCTGCAATCGTCAGTACCCATGTCACGATTAAGAAAATATCCATCATCGTCCCCCCTTTTCGATTCAACAAATCCCCATTTTGTTGTCATCATTGTAAATTATGAATGACTATTCAGTCAATACGACCTAGTTTAAAAAAATAACTTAAACGAGTATATTGTCGTAAGTTTGTATTTAAAATGATACATTATGTAAACATAATTTTCACGCTATTTATAAGATCGTTTTACACTTTATTCTTATAACTGTCAAAATATGTACGAAATTTCAAAAAAAATACGTAGATTAAAAAGGGCTTTATATGGAAGATTGAACATACTAATATTAACAATTTGATATAATCTTCATATGGATAATGAATTAGTCAAGCATCGTATCAACTAAAATTGCTTTTGCTCGTCGTTTCAATTACTATGCGTCGTAATGATTTTTGTTATCCATACTGAACGTAATTTCATCTATTTTACAATCATCATCCGATTCAATGAAACGCAAAAAAATACTATTCGAAACGGTTATGCTTCGAATAGTATTTTTGCGATAAAAACAATAATTTCTGAATATATGTGTAATTTATTATGGCAACATATTAGTTACCCAATAAATAAATGCTTATTTTTCGTTCTTTTTCGTGTGGAATACTTTTCCGCCGCGTGCATATTCAACGTCTTGTACACCTGCACGGAAGTTGACAACGCGTGCTGCTGCAAAGAAATAATCTGATAAACGGTTTAAGTATTTTTGTACAACGACGTTTACACCTTCTACTTCTGTCGTCAACGTCACCATTTGACGCTCTGCACGGCGCGTTACCGTGCGGGCGATGTGAAGCGTTGCAGCTGCCGATGTTCCACCTGGTAAAACGAATTTTTCAAGCGGTGGTGCTTCTTCAACAAGTACATCGATTCGGTTTTCTAATACGGTAATTGGCTCTTCTGTTAACTTGAATTGTGGCTCTTTCATGACATTTGCTAAGTCGCCGCCGCAATCAAATAGCTCGTGCTGAATCGCATGTAAGTCATTTAGGATGTCTGCGTACGTTTCCTCGTCTAGCTCCGTCATCGCTTTGCCGACGAATGAGTTTAACTCGTCTACTGTACCGTACACTTCCACGCGAATATCGTCCTTCGCCGCGCGTCCTCCGATTAAGCCTGTTTTCCCTGCGTCACCTGTTTTTGTATAAATTTTCATCGTGCCATCTCCTTTAGTTGTTTGTAGCGCTGAATTGCTTCAACAGTCGTTTCAAATACGGCATGTCCAACCCATTTCCCAAGAAGCGATGCCGTTCCTCCATAAGCGTGTTGCTGACCGTGCTGTGTGCTGGCAATTAAAATGCTATCGGTCGCTGTCCCCGTCGCAATCGTATTCGACGTTTGATCGCGGACTTCCTCTATTTGTAATGCTTTTACTTTTGCCTCAGTTGCCGTCATCATCGCTTGTACGAACGCCTCATCGGTAAGCTCGCCATTAACGATAACCCACGTATTAATCGTGCCAACCTCATATTGCAACGTATGCTCGCAAGCTTTCGACACGTCGATTGCTTTGCCAATGCCTGCTGTTACGGCAACGATAATATGCCCTGCCTCACTGTTGAACTCGCGAATGACGGCGTGGTCTGTCGTGAGCGCAGTCATCATGCCAACGCAGTTTGTAGGTATTGCACCGAGCTTGCGAATAAATTGTGCAAAGTCGTCGCGTACATTTGTAACGTCATACAGCGGGTCAACGGTGCGATTAATAAGCGTGCGGTACCAGCCAAGCCCTGCATTATATACGGCTGATGATAATACGCGTAGTGGTAGAGGGCTTTGTAGCACGACCGCTTCATTTGTAATATGAATATGCTCCGCTGTCACACGCGCCTCCTGTTGTAGCGACACGCTCGGTAAAATCGTTACTTGCGGCGTCGCTTCTTTCGGGTGGGCTCGTGTTACAACATCGACGTCGTACACTTGTTCAATTTGCGTTTCGATCAATACTTCATGCGGCTCACCAATAATGCGAACGCGCCCTTTTTCCATAAGCAATAGGCGGTCGCAATATAGCGCAGCCAAGTTCATATCGTGAAAAATCGATACGACCGTTAAACCGTGCATTTTCGCCTCGGTGCGCACCATATCAAGTAGCTGACGCTGATGCGCGATATCTAAATGGTTTGTCGGCTCGTCTAAAAATAAAACGTCCGCCTTTTGTGCTAATGCCTGCGCAACGAACACGCGCTGCTGCTCACCACCAGATAAAAATTCCATTTCGGTATCGGCGTATTGTGTAATATTCGTTTGGGCCATCGCCTGCACGACTGCTCGCTCGTCCTCGTCACGCCAGCTCGAGAAAAAGCCGCTTTGGTGTGGATAGCGTCCAAGCGATACAACTTCGCGCACTGTATGTGTGAATGTATTGGCATGTAGCTGTGGTAAAACAGCTAGCTTTTTGGCAAGCTCTTTCGGTGCATACGCGCGAAGTGGCTTTCCTTGTAATGCTACATCGCCAGACAGCATCGGGAGCGCACCGCTAATGAGCTTGAGCATCGTCGACTTGCCACTACCGTTTGGACCGAGTACGCCGAGAATTTCTCCTTTTTGCACAGTAAACGATACGTCTTGTACGTATGCTTCATTGCCATAGCCCCCACTCACTTGTTGTACATGTAACATTACGCCACACCTTTCCTTCTACGTTGTTTAAAGAAAATATATGCAAACACTGGTGCACCGACGAACGATGTAATGACGCCAATCGGTAACTCAGTCGGCGCAATAATTGTACGTGAAATTAAGTCGCAAATGATGAGTAATGACGCACCATGCAGCATCGAAAGCGGCAGTAAATGATGATGATCCACTCCCCACAGCATACGCGTCATATGCGGCACGACTAAACCGACAAAGCCGATTGTACCCGATACTGCAACGGCCGCACCGGTTAACATCGAGCCACCGATCAGCACTTGCATTTTACTTCGCTTTACGTTGACGCCTAAATATTGCGCGCGCTCCTCACCGTACAGCATCGCATTTAGCTCGCGACGATTCCACCATAAAATGAAACTGCCAATGAGTACAAACGGAATAATCATTTGCACGTACGGCCAGCCGCGCATTGACACACTGCCGAGCAACCAGCCCATAATTTGGCGCAGCTCTTCACCTGTTAGTGCAATCATCAGCGAAATCATCGAGCCTAAAAACGAGCTAAAAATAATACCTGTTAAAATGAGCGTTTCCATTTTCATCGTGCGGTCAACTAGTCGCGCAAAGCTCATCACAAGAAACATCGTAACAATCGCACCAAACATGCTGAAAATCGGCAATGTAAATATGCCGAGCATCGGAACAGAAATGCCGAAGAAAATCGTTGCGACTGCCCCAACTGATGCACCTGATGAAATACCGAGTGTGTACGGATCGGCTAGCGGATTTTTCAGCAGCCCTTGAAACGCTGCCCCAGCAATCGCTAAACTTGCGCCAACAAGAGCGGCTAGCAGTACCCGTGGCATGCGAATTTGCCATAAAATATTGGCGGCCGTTTCGCTGACGCTCGGATTCCATAACACTTCAAGCGGAATGCGTACCGAGCCGATTGCAACGCCGAGCCACATCGTAATAATTAACGTAGCGAACGCAATCGTGTAGGCGAACACATATTTTTTACTCACTGAAAACCTCTGGGTGGATTGCTGTTGCCATTTCGAGTAAACCTTCTGCTAAACGTGGTGCTTGTCGACTTGTCGTATCTTCATTAATTTGGATGACAGCGTTATTTTTCACCGCGGCAATTGTATCAAAGCCTGGGCGCAGTGGCAGCGTCGTTAAAATGTCTGGCACGTAGCTGTATGACACTAAAATAACGTCTGGGTTTTGCGTAATGATTTCCTCTGAGCTAATTAAATACCAGCCTTCTTGTGTTGCTGCAACGTTTTCTGCTTTAATCATGTTAAGCATTTCGTCCGTAAACGTATTTGAGCCTGGTGTGTAAATTTCTGGTGCATCTGAGTTTTCAACAAATACACGCTTTGGCTCCACATCCGCAAGCTTTTCTTGAATTTCCGTCACTTGTGCTTTCATATCCGTTACGATTTCATCTGCTTTATCTGTCGTGTTCGTAATTTCTGCGATGTCATAAATCGTTTCATACGTATGCTCGAAGTTTTTCGCATCTTCTACAACGTACACATCAATACCTGCTGCGCGCAGTTGCTCGATACCTGCTTCTGATACGCCCATTGCCGACTCATGTGAAAATACAACGTCTGGCGTTAATGAAATAATTTTTTCAAAGTCAAATTCCATCGAGCCGATTTTTTCCTTCTCCACCGCTTCTGCTGGATAATCGTCAATGTCCGTTACCGCGATAATTTCCTCATTTAAACCAAGCTCAAACAAAATTTCGGTATTGCTCGGAATCATCGAAATGATACGTTCTGGCTCTTTGTCGATTGTAACTTCCATGCCGCTTGCGTCCGTTACCGTTAATGGGTATGCGCCGTCTGTTTCCGTTCCGTTCGTTGCCTCGTTCGTCGTTTCCTCTTTGTCGCCACATGCCACTAATGCTGCCGTTGCAAGTGCTGCTGTTACTGCTAGTTTCCATGATTTCATGTTCATCCGCTCCTTTTGTGTAAATAAAAAGCCCGCCTTAGCAAAACGCTAAAACGAGCAAATGTATATGGTTGGTCGCCATACACACTCATCCTCGTAAGTGGTTGCTAAAAAAATCAGCTAGGCAGGTCTCCTGACTTCTACGCCAATCAAACGCACCTTCCCGATTGCTCAGTGGTATGTCGCATTTGTGCTCGTAGTTACAGTGGCGGGACCGTGTCGGATTTTCACCGAGCTTCCCTTTTCATCCTTTTACGAAGGAACCTAGCTAATGTATGCAATTGTGTTATATTATAGCGCATTTTTTTCGCTGCGCACGAACTTTTCGTGATTTTAGGAAATATTCGAAATAATATATGATAGCGTTTACGTTCCAAATATGGCGATGCAGCGTATATCGCAACAAAAAAAAGCTGCTCGAAAATTTCTTTCCGAGCAGCTCTGATCTATGATTACATCTTCTCTGGCGCTGATACACCGATTAAGCGTAATGCGTTTGCGATTGTCGTTTGCACTGCTGTAATTAAGGCAAGACGAGCTTCTGTTAGCTCCTTGTTGTCTGCGTTAATTACTTTTTCTGCACCGTAGAAGCTGTGGAATGTTGCCGCAGTTTCTTGAATGTAGTTCGCAATGCGGTGTGGTGTGCGGTGTTTCGCCGCTTCTGCGATCATTTTCGGGAAGTCGCCCACTTTTTTCAGTACGTCGATTTCTTTTTCTGCTGTTAATAAGTCAAGGTTGTCAATTGATGCTGCGAACCCTTGCTCGTTTGCAGAACGTAAAATCGATGCGATACGTGCATGTGCATATTGCGCATAGTACACTGGGTTTTCGTTTGATTGTGATACCGCTAAATCTAAGTCAAAGTCCATGTGTGAATCGCCCGCTGTTTTCACGAAGAAGTAGCGCACTGCGTCTAAGCCAACCATTTCCACTAATTCACGCATCGTTACAGCGTTACCTGTACGTTTTGACATTTTGAATTTCTCGCCGTTTTTGTACAGCTGTACCATTTGGATAATGTCGACTTCAAGCGTGCCGCGATTGTAGCCAAGTGCTTCGATTGCCGCTTTCATACGTGGAATGTAGCCGTGGTGATCAGCACCCCAAATGTTCACTAACTTATCAAAGCCACGTTGTAATTTGTCTTCGTGGTACGCGATGTCTGGCGTTAAGTACGTGAATGAACCGTCACCTTTAATTAATACGCGGTCTTTGTCGTCACCGAACGTTGTAGAGCGGAACCATGTCGCGCCCTCTTCTTCAAAAATGTGACCGTTCGCTTTTAATTTATCTAATGCCGCTTCGATTTTGCCGTTGCCGTATAAAGACGTTTCTGAATACCATACGTCAAACTCTACGCGGAAGTTTTTTAAGTCGTTTTGTAGTTTCGCTAATTCTAAACGTAAGCCGTGCGCGCGGAAGAATGTGAAGCGATCTTCATCTGATTTGTCTAAAATAGCTGCGCCGAACTCTTCTTTTAGCTTGCCAGCGATTTCAACAATGTCTGCACCGTGGTAGCCGTCTTCTGGCATTTCTGCATCCATGCCTAACGCTTGCTTGTAACGCGCTTCTAATGAGTACGCTAAGTTGTTAATTTGGTTACCCGCATCGTTAATGTAATATTCGCGTGATACTGCATAGCCTGCTGCGTCTAATACGTTACATAAAGAATCGCCGACAGATGCGCCGCGTGCGTGACCTAAGTGTAAGTCACCAGTTGGGTTCGCTGATACGAACTCGACTTGTACTTTCTCACCTTGACCTGCTTCAGAGCGACCGTAATCTGCGCCTTGTGCAAGAACTGCTTTCACAACTTGTGTTAAGAAGTCTTTTTTCACTGTAATGTTCATGAAGCCAGGACCTGCGATGTCGATTTTCTCGATGTCTGTGCCTGCTGTGTCTAAGTTTTCAAGAATGGCTTCTGCGATTGCGCGTGGTGGCTTTTTCGCAAGTTTCGTTAACTGCATCGCAATGTTCGTTGCATAGTCGCCGTTTGCTTTATCCTTTGGTGATTCTAAATGAATGTTTAACTCTGTGCCAGCTTCTACTAGCTGTGCTTTTTCGACTGCGGCTGCAATTGCGGCTTTGATCGACTGTTGTACTTGCTCTACTGCGTTCATGTTTATTCCTCCGTAAAAGTTAGTTTTAACGTATATGTGCCAGCTAATTGTCCACCAACATGCAGTGCATATTCAGTTTCAAATTGGCTTTGCTGTTCAGTTTCAGTTGTATAGTGAAGATGTGCTGTATCAATCCATAAAGGTAGTGAACCGACCTCGCTTCTATAATGCCCTGTTTCACGCTGCGTTACGTTTAACGGCAAGCGCATATCGACAGCGCCTTTACGCATAATGAATGATTGGTCTTGTGCTAGCTTAATCGTCGTCTTAATCGATTGTGATTCGTGTTCTTCTGTGTAGCGTAAATATTTCGTACCATTTTTTTCGACGATGTGCCCATCTAACCACATTTCGACACTTTCCGTCTCA
Organism: Caryophanon sp.; assembly: GCA_036309765.1. Classification (GTDB taxonomy): domain Bacteria; phylum Bacillota; class Bacilli; order Bacillales_A; family Planococcaceae; genus Caryophanon. The sequence continues at coordinate 31,540 of JAXJTE010000106.1, forward strand.
CCTTCAGCATAAGAAATCGCCGATGTTAGCCGAATATTGACACGCTTTCCGATGTCGCTTTTCAATGGAACCCCTCCAACGCTTTTTCTATAACCTTCTTATTATAGGACGAAATTTTCATCGATTCAAGCAAAGTTGTGTTTTGCTCTCTTTTTATATGCTACGAGCCAATCGTCACCGCTTCGTTCCATCGACACGCCGAAATAGCCGTCGCGCAGAAGCTGCTGCTGTGCTTCCGTGTCACCCATGTCGACAACAACCGCTTCGTCGCCCCACGCCGCTTCTTCCACGAGCGATTTCGCAAATACATACCGGAGCTTGCCACCGTATTTTAATTTTAGTGCCGCGACATGCATATGTTGTGCGAATTTATCCTTTAAGCTTGCGATGTTAAACGGCATCACTGTCGCACACACAACTTTGTGCTTGTTTGTATCGACGTACTGCATAATATGCTGTGCCATTTGCTGCTGCAATCCCTGTCCGCGGTGGTCTGGATGCACGTTTGAAATTTCTTGGTACAGCACTTCCTCTAAATGGTCGTGCCCAATGTCGCGCCCTAAATGCTCGTCATCAATCGGTGGCTCTAGCAGCGCACGAAACGCGATAAGCTGCTCGCCTGTAAACAAGCCAATCATGACGCCGTTACCTTCTAAAATAAAGCGCAGCTCCGACTCATCAAGCGGCTGTAAAATGGCTTTATCAGGCAGTGCGTCAATGACTTGCTGCTGAAGCGTTTGAAGCTGTGGAATGTGCGCGAGCGTTAATTGTTGAACGGTATACATTTAGCTCACCACAACGCTTTCTTCTGTCAGTTCCGCTAAAATAGCCTCGTCAACGTCAACGCCTAGCCCCGCGCGTTCCGTTAATTGAATAAACGGCACGTCGTAATGAAGATTACCGATGTCTTTTGAAAACTTCAGTGGTCCTGTTAGCTCAACGCTCGTAAATGCTTTGTTCGAAAACGCTACATGGAAGCCTGCTGCTGAACCGACTGACGACTCCACCATCGAGCCAATTTGACATTCGATGCCTGCCATTTGTGCCATATGTGCAAGCTTCATTGCAGGGTACATACCACCGCATTTCATCAGCTTAATGTTCACTTTGTCTGCCGCGTTTTTCGCAATAATTTCGCGCATGTCACGTACGCCGCGCAGTCCTTCATCAATCATCAGTGGAATCGTCGTCTTCGCCTTAATTGCTACCATCGCGTCAATGTCGTCTGCTTTTACCGGTTGCTCTAGCCAGTCGATGTTTAGCTGCTCTAGCTGGCGCACTGCCTGTAACGTGTTTGCCGCGTTTACCCAGCCTTGGTTCACGTCAACGCGAATTGCAATCGCTTCACCAACACGCTCACGCACTGCTCGAATGCGCGCGACGTCACTTGCTACGTCACGACCGACTTTCATTTTAAATGACGTGTAGCCCAGATCGACGCGACGAGCTGCTTCGTCCGCCATCGCTTCAGGTGTTGCAATGCTTAGTACGTGCGTAATCGGGAATTTTTCGTGATAGCGTCCGCCTGTAAGCTGATACGCAGGAACGCCAAGCTTTTTGCCGACTGCATCGAAACACGCAATGTCGATCGCTGCCTTCGCTGCTGGCACGCCGTAAACTGCTGCGTCCATTTTTTCGTGCAGTGCCTCAAAGTTCATCGCGTTCTCGCCAATGACAGCTGGTGCTAAATGATGCTTCAATACAGCGAACGTGCCTTCTAACGTTTCGCCTGTTACATGCTCGTCTGGAACTGCCTCGCCCCAGCCGACGATGCCGCACGTCGTTGTCAGCTTCGTAATGATTGATGGCATGTTCGGGTACGTCGCGTAGCTCACGACGAACGGTTCGATGAGTGGTAGTTCGATTTTGAAAATTTCAATGGATTGGATGATCATATATAAAACTCCTTGTATGTTAGTCTCGTTGTCATATTTGTTCATTATACAACGAAAAAGCTGTGCTGAATGTCGATTTTGACTTTCAGCACAGCTTCATTAAATTTTTATTTTATACGTAATAATGCGTGAGCGTGTAGCGGCGAGACTCCTTGGGGAATAGCCCGAGCCTCGAGACCCCGCAGTCGTGAGGCACGAACGACGAGGAGGCTTGAGCCGGGCCCCAGGAACGCGAGCCGCAAAACACGCTCATAACACAAATAATTACTTAATCCAACCGAGCATCATTTCACGTAGGAACTTCGCTGCGGCGTTTGCCGTCATTTCTGAATGGTCGTATACTGGACATACTTCCACTAAGTCAAAGCCGACAACGTTTACATCTGAGCCTGCGATCGCATGAATCGATGCAAGTAGCTCTTTTGACGTAATACCGCCTGCGTCTACTGTGCCTGTACCTGGTGCGTGTGCTGGGTCTAATACGTCAATATCAATCGTTACATAAACAGGACGACCTGCTAATGTTGGTAGTACTTTTTTCAGTGGCTCTAGCACTTCAAATAATGAAATGTGCATGCCGTTTTCCTTCGCCCATTCCAGCTCTTCTTTTAAGCCAGAGCGAATGCCGAATGAATACACGTTATGCGGTCCGATACGGTCAGCAATTTTACGAATTGGTGTTGCGTGTGAATATTGCTCACCTTCGTAATCTGTACGTAAATCCGTGTGCGCGTCAAAGTGGATGACCGCCATTTCTGGATGCTTTTCGTACACCGCTTCCATGACTGGTAATGACACTAAATGCTCGCCACCCATGCCGATTGGTACTTTACCATCTGCGACAACTTGGCGCACGAACGTCTTAATTTCTTCAAGCGATTTGCCGGGGTTACCAAATGGTAGTGGAATGTCGCCTGCATCAAATACTTTTACGTCTTCTAAATGACGGTCTAAGTAGAAGCTGTATTCCTCTAAACCGATTGATACTTCGCGAATACGTGCTGGTGCGAAGCGTGAGCCTGGACGATAGCTTACTGTCCAGTCCATTGGCATGCCGTATAATACAGCCTTTGCATCCTCATACGTTGGATGGCTTTTAATAAATACATTGCCTGCATATGTTTCATCAAAACGCATAATCTATTCACCTACTATTTATATTTCGTATTCGCCAAGCAAAATGCTTTATCGAAACGATGCTTTCCTTTATACTACCTTACTTAATCGTAATGTTGGTGCGCGAAACTTTTTTTCAAAACAACGCGTATAACTTAAGCAGTACAAAAAAAGTATAGTGGTTTTATGTGAAAGTTCAATAGCTGTATGTGAACTTTTCGAAATTTACAAATATATTCGCAACAACAATAATGAGGTGATGAACATGGACGAGCGCAAAGTCGACAATAGCGCAACGCCCGAACAACGCGACGAAGCAGCACAACAGCCCGCCTCACGTGTGAAAAAACGAAAATCGAAACGTCGATACCGCATTGCGATGGTGTTCGGTGTATTGGCGATCATCATAATTAGCGCACTCATTTCGCTGCGCATTTACGCACAAATTGCAGGTGCACCACCGCTTACGGTACAAAAAGCGACGGTGTTTTTAAATGCGGAAGGCGAACAAATCGGTGACCATTACGTTAGCGAACGCCGCTACTGGGTCACGCTTGACGACATTTCACCGCACGTCGTCAACGCAACCATTTCCGTTGAGGATCAAGACTTTTACTCGCATAGCGGCTTTAACGTCAAACGTATTGGCGCAGCCGTCATCGCGAACGTGCAAGCAGGTGGTAAAGCACAAGGCGCCAGTACATTGACGCAGCAATATGCGCGAAACTTATATTTAACGCACGAAAAAACGTGGACGCGCAAATTGAACGAAGCGCTCTATGCGTATCGCTTAGAAGTATTTTATTCAAAAGATGAAATTTTAGAAGGCTATTTAAATACGGTGTACTACGGTCACGGCATGTACGGCATTGAAGCGGCGAGCCGTTTTTATTACGGTAAATCCGCAAGCGAACTGACACTAGCAGAAAGCGCGCTGCTTGCCGGTATTCCGAAAGGGCCGACGTATTACTCACCTGTCGTCAACTTACAAAAGGCGACAACTCGTCAACACGTCATTTTAACGCTTATGCATGACGAAGGTTACATTACAGCTGACGAACAAGCAGCCGCCGTTGCAACAAAGCTGACATTCACAAACAATGAATGGAAAACGGCGAACTCACAAGCACCGTACTTTTTAGATACAGCATGGTTGGAAGCGAGCGCCATTTTAGAAGATGTCGGACGCAACATTGACACAGGCGGCTGGGAAATTCAAACGACGCTCAAAAAACAGCACCAGCAAGCAGCTGAAAACGCCATTCGCGATCAAATGCCAAAAACGAGCTTGCAAGCGGCACTCGTTAGCATCGAGCAGCAAACAGGCTACATTACAGCACTCGTTGGCGGACGGAACTACGTAGACAGCAATTTCAACCGCGTAACGCAGGCGAAACGTCAGCCTGGCTCGACGATGAAGCCGCTTCTGTACGCCGCCGCATTACAAAAAGGCTACAGCCCGCTAACATTTGTCGACGTATCGCAAACGACGCTGAAATACGACGGTAAGGAATATACGCCAAAAAATATTAATGGTCAGTACGGCGACGACATTACGATGGCTCAAGCAGTTGCGATTTCTGATAACGTGTACGCCGTTAACACGCTCGAAGATATTGGCTACAAAACATTTCAGCGCCTGCTCGACGATGTGAAGCTCGGCGTCGAAATTAAACATGTGCCATCGTCCGCGCTCGGTGCGACGAACGTGACGCTACACAACATGACGAGGGCGTACGCTATTTTCGCTAATGAAGGAAACGAAGTACAACCGACAACAATTTTAAAAATTACAGATGAGCGTGGCAACATTTTATACGATGCGACAGCGAAAAAAGTCGAGCGCAAACGTCTCGTACCAAAGGAAGATGCGTTTTTATTAACACAGATGATGCGCGGCATGTTCGACCAATCGTTCAACACGTATTTATACGCAACCGGTACATCCCTTCGCAACAAGCTGACACATCCATATGCCGCAAAATCAGGTACAACCGACACCGACCAATGGATGATTGGCTACTCACCGGTCGTGACAGCAGGTGTGTGGAACGGTTTTGATGAAGGCGTACTCGACGTCGATGCAGATAACGCCGCCGCAAAAGAAGTGTGGGCACAGTTTATGGAAAGTGTGCACGCCGGACAAAACGTTACGTTCAAAGAGCCTTCTGGTGTCACGGCGGTCGAAGTCGAGCTAAAAAGCGGCAATCTCGCAACGGAATATTGCACAGGCACAACCGCAACGATTTACGTAGCAGACGACGATATGCCAAGTGATTCATGTGGCCCGATTGATAAATATACCGAGCCTGATACGTATAAAAACTGGTGGGATTGGTTGAATATTTTTAACTAGCATTTTTTCGTCATTTTTTATTTCGACCTACGCAAAAAAGCCGCCCGAATAACACATTCGGACGGCCTTTTTGCTATTGTACTGCTAACCCTTTATGCAGCTCTTCACTGCTACGATCCCACACTGTTTTATCATGCGATTGTAAAAATTCCGCTAACACGCGCTTCGATACGTCGTCCATGTTATCGACCATAATTTTGCGCTTCATCGACTTGTCCATGCGGTTGACGTGGTCCGCTAAAATTTTGTAGCCGCGGCGTTTTTCGCGGTTCACGACCATTTCACACGCCGTCACTCCAGCAAAGTACGCGCCCTCTGGCATTTGCTCAATCGTTACCCATACGAGCCAGTACGGTTTGCCGCCTTCTGAATCTTCGCGGTTCATCGTAAACTTAATGCCGCGCTCAACGTCGCTACGTGCATGCATCGCGCCGATATCAACGAACGCGCGCTCTTCCTCTACATCAATGATGACTGGGCTAATGTTTTCAAGCGACAACGAGCCGATGCCAAACCCTTTATGCCCGTCTGTTGGGTCGTTTTTAATAATCGTAAAGCCTAATTTTTGTTTTGGTTTTTCTTCGTTCGTCATATGAAAATACCTCCGTATACGCTATTATAAATACTATACACTATAATTCTACTTTGGAGGTATCATCAATGCCAATCGTAACAGTAAAAATGCTAGAAGGTCGTACAGATGATCAAAAACGCGCGTTAGTTGAAGAAGTAACAGCAGCGATTTCAAACTCACTTAGCACACCAAAAGAAAGTGTAACTATCATCTTAGAAGAAATGCAAAAAAACCACTTCGCAAAAGCAGGTGTACGTGAAAGCGATAAGTAATCGTCGCCTAACGTAAATACGATGAAACGACTTACAAACATTGTCGTCAATCTCATCTTAATCGCCATCATTTTCTCAGGTGTGTTATTAATTTTTAACCAACCGATTCAAGAGCATTTTATTAGTGAAGCGTCCGGCGATTTACTCGACATGGACGCTGATACAATCGCTGAAAATCATAACGCTGACGCATCATACAACTTCGACGACATCGAGGAGCTAACGTTAACCGATATTTTATCGCTACAATCGACAAAAAGCTACGTGCCGGTCATCGCGCAAATTGCCATTCCGTCTGTGAACATTCGTTTACCAATCGCAAAAGGCTTGAGCGAAACCGCACTCGCAACTGGCGCGGGTACGATGAAGGAATCACAGCAGCTCGGTGAAGGCAACTACACGCTTGCTAGTCACAACCTCGAAGGAACGGACGTATTATTTAGTCCGCTTCACCGTCTCGAAATTGGCGAGCTCATTTATATTACCGATTTACAAGACATCTATACGTATGAAGTAACGATTTCAGAAGTCGTTGAACCAACTGCGGTGTACGTGCTAGACGATGTGCCAAATAAGCGACTATTAACGCTTATTACGTGCGCATTTGACGGTGCCGACCGCTTGCACATTCAAGCGACGTTTAAAGACAAAACGCCGCTAGATAAAGCGACACAAGAAATGCTAAACGCGTTTGATCGTTTACAAACACATACGCAATGGAAATAATAAAAACTAAACTAAGCGGCTTGAGCTCTAAATTCTAGATGGCTCAGACCGTTTAGTCTTTTCCGATAAGGTTGATGATTATAAAGGAGTTGCTTTAATGCTGAAAAAAATATTATTATTGTTAATATGTGCGAGTCTTATAACAGTCAGTGGCATTTACTTGATGCGCTACTTACTCATGAATGAGGTAGAAAATCACCTCGTTGAAGAAGAGTTTAAGAAAGATACCTTCGAAATGAGCTATTATCGAAACATTTCTTTACAAGGGAACGACTCTAAACAAGTGAAAGTAATATTTAACGCTCAACCTGACTATCATTTTTACTTTTACAAAAATGATGATGCAACAATTGAATTAAGAACAATAAAGGACCTTACAACAAATACAAGGCTTGGTACTGTTGATGAAATGGCGCCATATATAAGTGAAATTAATGAACTTAAAGAAAAATAAATCCTTCTAAACTGCTCTTTCCCAAATAGACAATGAAAATAATAAAAATTAAGCTAAACGGTTTGAGCTCTGAATTCTAGAGAGCTTAAGCCGTTTAGTCGTTTTTGATAACGTTGATGATTATAAACATCTATAGCCTTTCGTAACTCCTCAAATGACTGAAACTCATGCAAATTGAAGAACTGCTATTTTTTGTTCCACTGTATGCTTACTTCATGCCATAAAAAATATCCCCCAACAGGTAACAGATTTTGTTTTTTATCTGTCTACCTATTGAGGAACATATCACAAATTTGGCGGCACTAGCTTTTTCATTTTCGACGCAGCAACGTTAAAATTTCGTTGCGCAGCGCATCATCTTCAATTGCTTCGACGACATCGAGTGGATAATAAATTTTGCGGTCTGGCTTTAACTTGCCAATGACCGCCTCGACAATCGGTGACACCGTCGATAGCTCCTGCAAGCTTCCATCTGGCATCAGCATCATAATCGGATTTTGCGCACTCGCCTTATAAAAATCGTCCGACGTCGTATCAGACACCAAATAATAGAGCGGATCAATGCCCGCCTTCGCAAATAAAATTTGAAGCTTCACGTAGCGCTCCATATCCTCGTCGCTATTTAAATTGCTATATTTGAACAAGCGACGATTCACAAAGCGCGTGCATAAATCACGCAGCACCTCGTCTTTTTCGTTCATCCATAGCTGGAAATATGTAAGTAAAATGCTTTCGTCTAGCGCCACATAATCGGCTAGCGTAATGCGGTTCGTAAAAAACGGCACGAACGGTCGCGGTTCAATGTCAAACGTGTACTCATTCATATACAAATGCTTCGCGCGCTGCAAAATATGATTCAAAATCGCCTCCGCACTGCGCGACACCGGATGGAAATACACTTGCAAATACATTTGATAGCGCGACATAATGTAATCCTCAACCGCATGCATGCCGCTGTATTTCATCACCGCCTGCTCCTTCGCCGGTCGAATCACACGCAAAATGCGCTCCAAATCAAAATGCCCGTACGTTACCCCTGTATAAAACGCGTCTCGCTGCAAATAATCCATGCGGTCCACGTCCATTTGGCTCGAAATTAAACTAACGACAAGCTTGTTCTCATACGTCTTCTCAATGACTTGCGATACTTTAAGCGGAAAATCATCGCTCACTTTTCGCAGCACCGCATTGACCTCTGTATCGCCAAGCAAAATTTCACGCGTGTAAAACTCATGGTCAAGCTGAAACACATTTTCAAACGCATGCGAAAATGGTCCATGCCCTAAATCATGTAGTAACGCCGCACATAATACGACTAACCGCTCGCTATCATCCCACTCCGCACGCCCTTTAAAATGGTCATCTACAAGTCGACGCATGAGCTCATAAACCCCAAGCGAATGGTTAAAGCGCGTATGCTCCGCTCCGTGGAACACTAAAAATGTCGTCCCAAGTTGGCGAATACGACGCAGCCGCTGAAATTCCCTCGTACTAATTAAATCCCAAATGACTTGATCGCGCACATGCACATAGCTATGCACAGGGTCTTTAAACACCTTTTCCTCATGAAGCTTTCGATCTTTATATCGCATCACTATACAGCCCTCCTTCACTCTTTCCTTCATTATAATCGACGCGGCGCATTTCGTAAAAAAAGCCTTATAGCGAATGCATCGAAAAAAAAATGTATCCGAAAAGAATTCGAATACACTTTTGTTACACCATTTTCAGTTTTGCTTTTACTTTTTCCATTAGCTCTTCCTCTGTTAAGGCCGCTACTGGGCGACTGTTGACGAAGGTAAATGTTTTTTTACGTCCTGGGCCACAATAAGAATGGCAACCAATTTCAATCGTCGCGTCTGAATCGATATCCTTTAACTTCGGAATTAATGTTTTCAAGTTGACAGCTTGGCACTCATCACAAACTTTAAATTCGTTTGCCATTGCGTTTTCAACCCTTTCTATTCTAATCATTCAATATGCTATTTTACCGCAAAAAACGAATGACTTTCAACTGAAAAAGAATGTGTTTATACTTTTACAGCGGCTACGTTCATTGTTTGTCCATATTGTCGAGCATTTTGTCGTTGCGCTCTAAAATGCGCGTTAAATAATAGAAGTAACGCGTATTTTCGTCGTCGTTAAACGGCATGTAACGCACGTCGCGAGTCAATTGCGTAACGATGTGCTGCAATCGTGCCACAACATCGCTTACGGTCATTGGTGTAATGAGTTCACTAATCGATGCCATAACATGCGGCGTAATTTGTGGATATTGAAACTTCGTTGTCTCGCCCTTTAAGCTCTCCCTGTAAAAATCACGAATGAGTGCTGCTCGCTCTGCCCCGCTTCCTTCCACACAAATATAAATTTGTACAGCGATTCCTTGACGCATGCGGCGCTGAGAAATACCTGCGAACTTTTTGCCGTCGATGCTTAAATCAAAGCTACCAGGACAGTACGAGCCAACAATTTCATACGCCTCGATGCTCGCTTCAGGAAACAGCAAACGAATGAGCGACACCATCGCCTCGTACGCTTCGTCAATCGATAGGCGCGTATCCTGCTCTGACATAATAAGCGACACGTTTAAAATGCCGCTATCAAGCACGACCGCTAAGCCGCCTGAGTTGCGTACAATTGGCGTGTAACCGTGCTGCTGTAAATACGTTTTGCCGTCGTGTAAATGCGGCAGGCGATGGTCTTGAATGCCGAGTACGACCGATGCATCGTGTACCCATGTGCGAATCGTCCACGGTGAGTTGCCGGCGCCGATTGCCTCACAAAGTGTGTCGTCCGTTGCGAATGATTCAAGTGGTGATTTCGTTTTATTCGTAATCGATTGGTCAATGAAGCGCCAAATTGGTCGTTGTAAGTTCATAAACATTCTCCCCTTTTCCTGTAAGCATACACAAATTCTTGACGCTTTTCATCCTCGCGTTTTTCGATTTTATGCTACACTGTGAGAGAAAAGATTTTTTATAAAAGGAGCGTTTCTAACAATGAATGAAGCAGCAATTACATTAGATGGTTGGTACGTATTACATGATTTCCGCTCGATGGACTGGGCGTCTTGGAAATTAGTTGACGAAGCAGAGCGTCAAGAAGCAATTGAGGAGTTCCAAGCATATTTAGCAAACTTAAACGAAGCAGATGTCGCAAAAACAGGCGCACATGCTTTTTATACAATCGTTGGGCAAAAGGCAGACTTCATGCTTATGACGTTACGCGAAACGATGGACGAGCTACAAGAAATCGAAGCCGCGTTTAACAAATTAAAAATCGCAGACTTCACAATGCCAGCGTATTCGTACGTTTCAGTAGTCGAGCTATCAAACTACTTAGCAGGTGAATCAGATGAAGATCCATACCAAAACGCACACGTGCGTTCGCGTTTATATCCTGAGCTACCACGCGCTCAATACGTATGCTTCTACCCGATGGACAAGCGTCGTCAAGGTAACGACAACTGGTACATGTTAGGTATGGACGAGCGTAAAGGATTAATGCGCTCACACGGCATGATTGGTCGCGGCTATGCAGGGAAAGTAAAGCAAATCATCTCAGGCTCAATCGGCTTTGATGACCACGAGTGGGGCGTAACATTATTCTCTGACGACGTGCTACAATTCAAAAAATTAGTGTACGAAATGCGTTTTGATGAAGTATCAGCACGCTACGGTGAATTCGGCTCATTCTTCGTCGGTAACATTGCGACAGACGAAAAATTAGTGAAGTTTTTAACAGTTTAAAAAAAAGAGGCGTGTGCGAAATTTGCACACGCCTCTTTTGAATTAACGCTTAACTTCCTTCGTCTTGCTCTCAAGCTCTTCAATATCCTTGAACTGCAAAATGAAAATGACCGTTTGAACGAATAACCCGAACGCCACTAAAATAATAAAGAAATATGGATGCGGTGCAATACCGTAATAGCCACTAATGACAAACGCTAAAATTGCGCTTAAAAAAATACTAATTAAGATGGATAGTTTATGCATTATACAAGCTCCTTTTGAAAGTTCTTGTACTACAATAAACTATTTCACAGTATCATTTCTATCTTTTCATTTTGTGCTGAACTGGCGAAATGGCACATTTGCACTTAAGCGCGATAAATGATTGTACGTTACATCATTTTGCCGCAAAACTAAGCATCGCTGTTTGAGCTCTATACAATGAACTTAATGCTGTAACTTTTCTTTTGTTTCGGCGGATGCTTTTCACGGGCACGTCAGAACGATGAATTCCTCGTGTTCTATTCAAAAGTTCGACCTATATATTCCATGGTCGCATGAAGCAACACGTTTGCCGCGACCATCATCGCACGTTCGTCAAACTCAAATCGTGCGTGGTGATGCGGGTAGACCACATCCGCTTCTGGCTTGCGGGCGCCTGTGAAGAAAAACGTGCCTGGTACGTGCTGCATATAATAGCCAAAGTCCTCGCCAATCATCATCGGCGGCGTGACACTGACATTGCCGTACTGCTTCGCGCAGTTTGCGATAAATTCCGTTTCTGCCTCGTGATTCACAACCGGTGGATAGCCGCGGTTGTAAGTGTATGTATACGTCGCTCCTGATGCGTCACACACTGCCTTTAACATCGTTTCAATTTCACGCTCCATTAAATCGCGCACATCGTCATCAAACGTGCGCACCGTTCCTTTTAAATGGACGCGGTCGGCGATGACGTTAAACGAATTGATTGCTTCAAAATGCCCGATTGAATAGACGGCTGATTTTAGCGGATCGACTTTGCGTGACACGATGGACTGTGCCGCTGTAACGAACTGTGAACCTGTTAGCACCGCATCGACCGTTTCGTGCGGCTCTGCACCGTGACCGCCGCGCCCTTGAATGTCGATATAAACCGCGTCCGCTGCTGCCATAATTGCACCGCTTCGCACTTGAATATCACCAAGCTGCATCGGCGCCCATAAATGCGTGCCGAAAATAACATCAACCCCGTCTAGGCAGCCGTCCTCAATCATCGCGATTGCCCCACCTGGTGCGAGCTCCTCAGCGAATTGATGAATGAATACGACGTTTCCTGCGAGCGTATCTTGCATGTCGACAAGTGCGCGTGCGATACCGAGCGCAATCGCCGTATGTCCGTCGTGACCACATGCATGCATAACGCCGTCGTTTTTTGATTTGTACGGTACGTCGTTTTCCTCTTGAATCGGTAATGCGTCAAAATCAGCACGAATCGCTACTGTTTTACCAGGCTTACTGCCGCGAAGTATTGCAACAACGCCACGCCCACCGACTTGCTCGCGTACATCTAAGCCGAGCTTTCTATGATACGCTGCGATGTATTTCGGCGTTTCGACCTCCTGAAACGATAGCTCTGGATACATATGTAAGTGACGACGAATGGCAACCATTTCGTCAAATTGCTGCTCGATCATTTGCTGAATCATCGTATGTCCTCCTATACGAAAAAGAGCGCCACATCAAAGTGTACGCGCTTTTTCTGATCATTTTATTATTTCGCTTTCACAACAGCTGTAATCACAAGTGCCCAAGCGATTAAAAATAGCACACCACCAATTGGCGTAATCGCACCGAGTACACCGATGCCTGTTAATGCAAGCACTATTAAACTACCTGCGAAGAAGTAAATCCCTGCGTGCATTAAGCGGCTTGCCCACGTTAATTGCTTTGACTCTCCTAATTCTTTCATTAAAATACCGATAACGATTAATCCTGTTGCGTGGAACATTTGATATTGAATCGCTGTTTCCCAAATGTCCGTTGAATATGCGTCAAGTACGTCTTCTAACGCATGTGCACCGAACGCGCCAAGTGCTACTGCTAAAAAGGCATGTACCGCACCGGCAATAATTGCTTTTTTCATTTGTTTACTTCCTTTCTAAAAATCAAAAATCGAATCGCCATTTGCACCGTTTTCTTCAACGCGTGTCGGCTGAATCGTTGGTGCAATGCTCATCGGCTGTATGCTCGTCATAGGCATAACAATCGGTTTCGCACTTAATGCGACGTCACAAAGCGCACGTATTGCACTAAGCGCCTCGCGAGTTGCTTGCTCGTCGCCTGCTTGTGCTGCTTGTAGCTCCTTCGCAAGTGCCTGTAATAATGCATCCTTTGAAATCATTTCGCCGTCCCTCGTTTCGGTGTGAAATATAAACATTCCATTCCTGACGTTTGCTTTACGACGGCAGATGGGATTTGCTTCGTTTTAAAGCCATGTGCCTCGCACGCACGTGGATGCGCCGGCTCCCATGTAATTCGTAAATATGCGCATTTAAAACAATCGACTTTCATCAACTACGCCTACTTTCTATTTAAAATGTACCATGTTTTATGCTAGCTGAGAAGCGCCCTTTATAGATCGCGCAAGCACCAATCAATCGGCGGCTGTCCGTATTGCGCAAGCTGCTCATTAATGCGCGAGTACGGTTTGCTGCCGAAAAAGCCGCGATGTGCACTTAGTGGGCTTGGATGTGGCGCAGTGAGTACCGCATGCTTCGTCGTATCAATGAGCTTTTGCTTTTGCTGTGCAGGTCGCCCCCATAGCACGAAAATAATTGGCTCGTCGCGTTCATTTAGCTTTTGAATAACCGTATCGGTAAACTGCTCCCAGCCACGGTCTTTATGCGAATGTGCCTCGCCTTGACGCACCGTTAGCACCGTGTTTAATAGCAATACACCTTGCTTCGCCCAGTCCGTTAAGTAGCCGTGATTTGGCGATGGGCAGCCAATATCTGTTTGCAACTCTTGCAACATATTGCGTAAACTCGGCGGCTGCTTCACACCTGGTAATACCGAAAAACTCATACCGTGTGCTTGGTTCGGTCCGTGATACGGGTCCTGCCCTAAAATGACAACCTTCACATCTTTGTAGCTTGTCGTCTGAAACGCGCTCCATATGTCGCCCACCGCTGGATAAACAGTCGCCGTCTTATACTGCTCCTTCAAAAATTCACGCAGCTGTAAATAATACGGCTTTTGAAATTCTGCACCTAGCACGTCCTGCCAATCGTTTTGGAAAATTTTTTTCATCATCGATCTCCTTTTATGTAACTGACCTTGTTAAAATGATGTTTTCTGAATATTTTTTTATAGTCAATTGACCTTTATACTAAGCGTACTTAATTAAAGTTGATGAACAGCGTGTTGCTCAAAAGCGACAGAGGCGGACTCCTGCGGGAAAAGCTCGTGCCTCAAGACCCCGCAGCGTAGCGAGGAGGCTTGAAGAAGGCGGTGAACGCTACGTCCATGTAGCACCGCCTTCATGACCAACATCGTGTTCGCCGCCGAGCCCGCGAAAAGCCTGCCTCGAAAGCGACGAGCAACACGTCTCGCCCATCAATAGCTTATTTACTATTGTACTTGAAGGAAAGAAGGGTTTTCAATGACATTGCACAAGACATTAACAATTGCTGGTTCGGACACATCAGGCGGCGCGGGTATGCAAGCCGATTTAAAAACATTTCAGGAGCACGGCACATACGGCATGGTCGCATTAACAGTTGTTGTCACGATGAATCCAACAACATGGGCACATAAAGTCACACCGCTACCGACAGAGCTGCTGCACGCACAAATTGACACAGCGATTTCAACAGGCATCGATGCCATTAAAACAGGGATGCTCGCTTCAGAGGAAATTATTAAAATCGCAAGCGACGCGATTCAACGTGCGGACACGAAGCACGTCGTTATTGATCCTGTTATGGTATGTAAAGGTGATGACGAAGTGTTAAACCCAGGCAACACGAAGGCGATGATTGAGCATTTATTGCCGTACGCTACCGTAACGACGCCAAACTTATTTGAAGCAGGTCAGCTCGCTGAAATGCCAACACCAAAAACGGTGGACGACGTAAAAGCAGTCGCAAAGGAAATCGTCGCGCGTGGTGCAAAAGCGGTTGTCGTAAAAGGCGGCAAAAAGCTTCAGCACGACAAAGCCGTCGACGTATTTTACAACGGACAAGACTTTTACTTACTTGAGACAGAAAAGTTCGATACGGTTTGGAATCACGGCGCGGGCTGTACGTTCGCTGCGGCGATTACCGCAAACTTAGCAAACGGCTTATCGATTAACGAAGCGGTATTTGCGGCAAAGGAATTCGTCGCAGCGGCAATTCAGCACGGCTGGGCGTTAAATGATTTCGTCGGCCCGGTGATGCACGGTGCGAAAAACCGCTTCGATGCACCGGCTGTAACGATTACGAAGCTCGATGCAATGACAGTTTAATGAAGCAAGGTGTACGAAAAGTGGAAACAAGCTTTTCGTGCACCTTTTTGTTCTGTATTTTCCTTCGCCGCGCTAGTATGCACGAAACGGACTTTGCTATAATGAAGGCAGTGTTATTCGAAAGGAGATTTTTTCGGTGGAATTAGTAAACAAAGAACATTTACAACAACTCATCGATACGTTCGCTAACAAGGACGTATTCATTCATTTAGAAACGACAAACGGCTCGTACGCAGCACATTTTAACGAGGCGGTATTTAATGCAGGCGCGTTCATTCGCAACGTCAAACTGCGCTATGAGCTAGGCAAAGTAGTGAGCGACAACCCACACCGCGTCGGCTTAAAGCTAGAGCACGGCTGGGTGTACGCGCAAGGCATTACGCATTATGAGGTAGACGAGCACGGCCGCTTACTGATGGCGGGCTTAGATTATGAAGGGAAGCTAGCGGTTGCACTACAAATTAGTGACACACCGTTTGCTTATTAAGGGGGTAACGAGATGTTTACAAATCAACGCCAAGTACTTGTTGTATTCCCTCACCCAGACGATGAAGCATTTTCTTGCGCCGGTGTCCTTCGCCAAATGACAAAGCGCGACATCCCGGTAACGTATGCGTGCTTAACGCTCGGTGAAATGGGTCGTAATTTAGGTAACCCACCGTTTGCAACGCGCGAATCACTTCCTGAAATTCGACGCGAGGAATTAAAAAAAGCAGCGGATGCGATGGGTATTCAGGATTTACGTATGATGGGCTTACGCGATAAAACGATTGAATTTGAGGACGACGAAAAAATGGTAAAGCTCGTTGCCGATTTAATCGATGAGCTCAATCCGTCCTTAATCATTACGTTTTTACCGGGCTTCTCGGTGCACCCTGATCATGAAGCAACAGCACGTGCGGTCGTTGAAGCGGTTCGCCGCATGCCACAAGAAGCCCGCCCGACGATTTTAGCGGTCGGCTTCGCAAATGATACGGTCGATAAAATGGGCGCACCACACATTAAAGTCGACATTACAGATGTGAAAATGGATAAGCTTGCGGCATTACAAGCGCACGCATCCCAAACAGCGTGGATGATTGCCGAAACAGAAAAGCGCGAAGAAACAGCAGACGAACTATCGGACAACTGGCTCACGTCAGAAGCCTTTTACATCATTCAGCATGATGAATAAATAATGTTTATATTGCATACGAAAAGCATTAGAGGAGACGATTTCTTCTAATGCTTTTCGTTTTGTATATTCGGGTATGGACGTATATAGATAGTGGTGGACGAAACAATCGGCGGACTCCCAACAATAAAAATAAACTGAAAAAACTATCTATTTCCGCATAAATAGACACGTACACAAAAAATCGCTATGATGAATAAATATCCAAAAACTATAATAAACGAGGTCGATATATATGAACAAAAGCTATAGCATAAGCAGCTGGCTATACTTCATCATCCCGTCGCTCATCGGTGCATTTTTATTTATGACGCCGATCAAGCTCGACGGCGAATGGAAAGTACCCATTGCCATGCTGTCAAACTGGCTCGATGGCATTGTCGTCAACGTCATCGAACCGTTTGCGCTATTTATTTTCATCGTAGCCGCAGTTGGCTCAATCATTAAATTATTTTCACCTGAACCGACAACGCGCTCATTTAGTGATCAATTATTCCGTGTTCATTGGTTTTGGACAATTACGCGCGTACTTGCGGCTGTTTTTGCAGCGATGGTGTACTTCGATTTCGGACCAGAAATGATCACGAGTGACGACACAGGCGGTTTATTATTTGCAGGTGGTGGCGGTTTAGCGACGTATTTATTCGTCATCTTCCTATTTGCCGGCATCATTTTACCGTTTTTAACGGACTTCGGCTTGCTTGAATTTTTCGGCTCGCTCATGGTGAAAATTGTACGGCCATTATTTAAAATTCCAGGGCGTGCCTCAATTGATGCGCTTGCTTCATGGGTTGGTGACGGCACGATTGGCGTGTTCCTGACAAACAAGCAGTACGAGGACGGCAATTATACGAAGCGTGAAGCCGCAATTATTGCGACGACGTTTTCGGTCGTGTCGATTACGTTTAGTATCGTCATTTTAGAGGAAGTCGGCTTGCCGCAATACTTCCCGCAATATTACGGAACGATTGTGCTTTGTGGTGTCGTGCTTGCACTCATTATGCCGCGCATTTATCCGCTTCGTGGCAAAAGCAATACGTATATAAACGATGCGCCTGCTGATGCAACACGCGAAGATTTACCCGCGGGGCATACAGTGCTGTCGTACGGAATTGAAAATGCGATGAACAAAGCAAATGCAAATCGCAACTTAAGCAAGCTCGTGCTAAACGGCTTTAAAAACGTACTCGATATGTGGTTCGCCGTTGCACCAGTTGTGATGACGTTCGGTACGGTTGCACTTATTTTAGCGACTTATACCGATTTATTTAAAATTTTAGGTACGCCGTTTGAGTATTACTTAGCGTTTTTAAACGTGCCAGAAGCAGCTGAAGCAGCACAAACGATGGTCGTTGGCTTTGCCGACATGCTGCTCCCTGCGATTTTAGCGTCGGGCATCGAATCGGAAATGACACGCTTCATTATCGCGACTGTTTCTGTCACGCAATTAATTTACATGTCGGAAATTGGCGGGCTCATTTTAGGCACGAAGCTACCGATTAATTTTAAAGATTTAGTTGTCATCTTTTTACTACGTACAGTCATTTCATTGCCGATTGTAGCAGGCATTGCGCATTTGATTTTCTAAAACAAAAAACGCCGTGAACGGAAAAATTACGTTTCCATTCACGGCGTTTCTTTTTATTTCGAGCCTGCTGTCCAGTTCATACCCCATTTATATGCTTGGTCCATTTGCTTATGCCCATCAAAATATTCAACGAGGCGCTCGACGCGGAACGTTTCATTGTTGACGTTTTCAATCATCGCGATTGCGCACATAATTTTACCGTTACGGTGCTCATCTAAACGCACTTCAATGTCGGCGCCGCCTGGGTATTTGAGCGTTACTAATCCGTCCGCTTCTGACCAGTTCGCAACGCCCTCATAAATAAATGCATACACAAGTACGCGACGAATGTCCGCGATTTTTGCGCCATTAATTCGCAAGTTTTCCCCTGATGTAACGGCACCTGTACGGTCATCGCCATCTAGTGCGATGTACGGTGGTGCATTAAAGTCCCCGAATGCATTTCCGAGCGCCTGCACACAACCTTTTGAACCATCCGTAAACTCGAATAAACAACCTAAATCTAAATCAACGTTCGATGAGCCACCACCAAATAACGATGCCATAAAGCCTTTTTTCTGTGGTGCTTGCTGGTTCCAGTTTAAGTTAATATGAATTTCACCAAGTGACTGTGCGCCCTTCGTTAAGTTAATCGACTGCCCTTTTTTCGTTAATTCAATTTTATTTAAATTTACCAAGTGCAATTCCCCCTTATACGGTCGTTTTTGTCGCTAAAATTTGTGCCAGCATTGCCTCAGCAAATTCTGCACCTTCCTTTAAAATAACATTCACCGGACATGTATCACCGTATTTCTCGTACACTTCACCGTGCTTTGGCGTGTAGCCCACGTCTGCAAACTGCATCATGCCTAGATCCATCATCGAATCCCCTGCTGCGATATGCTCCGTATGTGCTAGCTGACTCGCAACGTACTTCACCGCCGCTTCTTTCGTCAACGTAGACGGCAGTGCATAAAACTTACGCCCGTGTAAATACGACGTCCAGCCTTCTGTTGCTAAGTCGTCTTGGAACGCACGTAGCTCCTCGTGTCGCAGTGTCGCTAAATCAACTGCCAGCATGTAAAACAGCCCTTCTACCTCATATTCACGAAGAAAAAAGTCGTGCGCACGATGCATTTCAAAGCGCGTCGGGAAGTCACAAATCGGCAGTGCTTCTTTCATATTTTGCTGCACAATTTCGTCCCACTGTGTATCACGCTTACCATCTTTAAAAATAATGCCGCCATTTGCCATCACCGCATACGACGGAATAAGCTCCTGCTGGAAAAATGATACGCGCTCGTACTGCATTTGCGAGCGTGTCGTCACCGGTATAATATGTGTGCTTTCTTTTAACTCATGTAGCATGTCGATTTGCTTATTCGACATGAACGACTGCTCTTTTCCTTCGAACAACTCAACACAACGCACATCGGTACAATTCCCGATCGTACGGTTTGAGAAAATAAGCGTGCGGTCTAAATCGGTTGTAAATAGCTTCATTTCATCACGTCCTTAATTAATCCACAGCATGAGTACTCCATATCCTCATACACTTCAATTGGCACGTTTCGCTCCGCTGCAAGCATGCGAATGTGCGTTAAATCGTTGTCGTACTTCGGGTTCACAAGAATTTTCCACGGCACGCGGCGCAGTAGCACGCGTGTCGTTTCCCCCACACCTGGCTTAATATAATTTATTTTGGCAATATCGTATTTCTCTTTAATGACTTCTACCGACTGCATACCGCGCCATGTCGGTGTACGGTCTGACTGTAACACATCTTGTAGCGTCGCATGAATAGCGTCTTTTACATCCTCGAACTGATTGCTCACTTCATCGACATAATAGTTTGACACATCCTGCTCTGCAAATTCCTTATAATATTTCGCACCGTGGAAGTCGCCCTCCTCGATAAACGCGGGATTTAATACAGTACGACTCACTAAGCCTGACACTGTCGAATTTAAACAAGCAGACGGAATTAAAAAATCATCGCGCGTGCCGTACACTTCAACACAATGCCCCGGATCTGCAAGCACCGCTAAATCAGGATCGATAAGGTTCGGTCGCTTCGCACTGTACTCATCACACGCCGTCACGAGTTCACGCGTAATCGCCCCTTTACCCGTCCAGCCGTCAACAAACTGAATGTTCGCCTCCGCATGATGCTCAAAAATATAATCAATCGCTGTCTCATCAATGCCACGGTCACGCACAATCGAAATCGAATAATGTGGCACCGTGACGTGATAGACGTGCTGTATGTATCGTTTAATTAAAATGCCAATCGGTGTCCCTGCACGCGCTAAACTGACAAGCACAAGTTGGTCGAGCCCTCGATTTTTGACGATTTGCTCGGCGACAACACCCGTCGCAATCGCAATGCGCTGTGCATATTCCTTTAACGTTGCGTGGAATAGCTCCATGTACTGCTCACCTGGCTGAAACTCCACTGGTAACATTTCCGCATAGTGCGTGCCACTTTGAATTAAATGCTCACGCTCTGTCGTATCACGCTCAATATTAATCTCGCTAATATCGCGCAGTAAAAATACCACGTCCTGTTCATTGTAACTCCCTAATACATCTGGTTCATATTTCGTCTTCATGCGAATTACTCCCTTCAGTCTGCTAGTTTAATAATGGTAATCTGTGGAATGTTTGCGTATGATAATGCGTCGATTAACTGTTGTAGTGCATGCTCACTCGTCACCCGTTCGAGTATGATGAACGCGTCGTCGTAATGATTTACTGGAATGTTGTAAGCGTAGTTTTGAACACCGGCATGCTCTGGGCTTTCAAATGTGTACTGGTTATAAATATAGCTGTCTGGGTGTGCATAAATCGGGCTTCTCGTTGTAGAGTGATACATCACACCATCACCAAGCAAGGCGGCAATGCGCATCGGAATGTACATAAACTCTCCTGTACCAAGCACGAGCGTTTTGTTGCCTCGTCGCATTTGCTGGAATGTCTGTTGCTTCGCCGCAAGCTTTGTGCGAATTGTGACGTCATCGTCCTTTGATAAGCCAAATCGTCCGCTGCCGATAAAGTACGGCGTGTAACAAATCGTCTCGTCGTCTTGCTTCGATGGCTCGGTCATGTAATACGCATCGTCCATATGAATCGTCTCTATCGTAATATTCGGTGTAAGTGCTTGTTGTGCCCGCTGTGTGATGCGCTCTTCTGGTGCTTCACCGTGAACAGTAATACGCCCTTCAAGCACGTTCACCTCTTGAATCGTAATTCCATGCGCCGCTTCGAAATCACGGTACGCTTGACGATGCTCGTCGCTGCGCCAATCTAAAATTGACACGATGACGAAGCGCTTTTTGTGTGGGAAGCGTGCTAAAATTTGCGCGATAATGTTTAAGTTCGTTTGACCCGTTGTTAGCTCATCATCAACGAGTGCAATTTCAGCATCGCCGTCGAAAAATGCGCTGTTTTGCATGTACACGTTATGCGTCGTCGCGTGCGAATGCTCCTCCTCAAACGTCGTCAGCGGTGTTAAGTTGATTAGATGTTCACGCGTCGTATGTACGTATTCAATGTCGCCAGCAAAAGCATTGAAAAACGCATGCCCGAGTGCCGTCGCGGTTTCCGCAAAGCCAATTACTTTCATCGGCTGCGGAGCAATAACGGGCTGCTGCTCTAATGCAAGCAAGCTATCATGTAAGTTGTCGCGCGTTTTAATCGTTTCTGCAACTGCCTGCGCACGCACATCTGCTTTCTGATGCACAATGTCCATATAGCGCATCGCTAGCAACTGTCCGAGCAGCAACGGAATTTGCGGTGGCAACGCGATATGCTTCCCTAGTACGTTGCTAATGAATAGGAAGCTGCGTTTTTTATTGATGCGCATCGCCATTTCAAATAGCTGTGATTCGTTAAATTGATATGGGTTATTTGTGACGTGTACATCGACATGCACTTGATTAAGAATCGAGTACTTTGTCATGACGAATCGCCTCCTCTAATAATAACGAGCGGAAGTCCTCATTCGGGTTGTACACACCGTACGTACGCGCTCGGTGCATAACGCGCTCTGCCCAGTGGAAATGTGGCTTCATTTCGTTCATTTTGTTATTGTACATACTTTTTTGCACACCAATTTGTCCATCACTGTTTTGCAAAATATTTTCAGCATCCATATATTCCTCATGCGTCACGACATACATCGCGTTCACCGGCAAAATATGCGTCGGATGAATAATCGTCTTGCCGACAAGCCCGTTAATTTGATCTAAAAATACTTCGCGCATTAAGCCATCAACGTATTCATTAATCAACTGTTCGCGTGCTTCTAAGCCGACTTGACCGTAACGCATCATAAATGGTGTTTCGCGCAGCGCGGTACGGAATATACGCGTTTTATTCGTAAAGTATTCCCACACCGGCCCTGAAATAACGAATCGATGCTCAGTGCGATTTAAAATATTAATAATATCCGCGATGCAATCACGCACAATCGTCACATCATAAATCGTCGAGTCAACGCGGCGACGAATACCAAATAAGCCACAAAAATCTGTCGTGCCAATACGTACGTTTAACACATAGTCGTAATATGTAATTAAAATCTCACGAATGGCCAGTAAGCTTTCAAAGCGACGTTCCTTAAAGATCACATCGTCTGATTCTAAAATCGGCATGCCATATAACGTATAACCTAACTCGTTTTGCTGCACAATTTGTTCAAAAAATGCCTTGCCATTTGCTTGACCAAACTTCGGAAAAACATAGCCTGTCAACGCGTTTTGCGCCTCGCCCAACGTTTTGATTACCTCTGCTAGTTGCTCAGGGTTGCGAACGCGCACGAAAATAAGTGGTAAATCCTCAATTGTTAATACACCATCGTCCATGAACGCTTGAAACGCTCTCATATTTTCCACTAAAATGTGAAACGCTTCCTCTAACTCCTCATCACCAACTGCATCCTCCAAATCGATAATCATCGACGTTAAGTACGGATGCTTTTTCATCAATACTTCCTGCGCTAAGCCTCGTCTTGTTGCTGGCATATACAATGCGCCACCTAAGCAATACGCCAAATCCTCGCGCGGTGTCAGCTTACTAAACTGCATCGGCTGCTTAAAAAAAATGGTGTCATTTCGCTCTTCGTTGTATGAAAAAAAACGCATAGATCAATCTCCTTTCTTTCACCTATTACACTTTCATTATCTATTCTTTTACCCTATTTTTCCCATTAAAAAACGTACGATATATATTGAACTTAAGACTGTAACCGCTCGTTCTTTTGTTTCGGCGGACGCTTTTCCTGCTGGAGTCGCCGCCTACACGTCAAAACAATGCGTTTGTCATGTTAGATACAAAAGTTCAATCTATATAGTCTGTATTGAAACAAAAAAGGTGATCCGCTTACACGTATCACCTCTTTCACATTCTTCACTTAAACGGATAAGCCGTATGCACGCACGAGCGCCGCTAAGCCACCTTGATAGCCTGAGCCGATTGCGTTAAACTTCCATTCCGCACCGTGGCGGTATAGTTCACAAAATACGACCGCTGTTTCAATAGAGAAGTCCTCGCCTAAATCAAAGCGTAGCACCTCATAGTCGTTATCTTGGTTTACTAAGCGCGCAAATGCGTTCGTCACTTGTCCGAAGTTTTGATTGCGCTGCTCCGCGTCATGAATCGTTACGGTAATCGCAATGCGGTGTACGTTCGCCGGCACTTGCGATAGCTTGATTGTCACTTGCTCATCATCGCCATCGCCCTCACCTGTACGATTGTCACCTAAATGCGTTACCGAACCGTCTGAGCTTTGTAAGTTGTTATAAAAAATGAAATCGTTGTCGCTACGACATTTCCCTGATTCATCTAATAAAAAGATTGATGCATCTAAGTCAAAATCTTGCCCGCCGTCGAATGTTTTTACGTCCCAGCCTAAGCCGATTACAATATTTTGAAGCGATGGATCATTTTTCGTTAAATCAATACGTTGACCTTTGCTTAACTGAATTGCCATTGGAATGCCCCCTTGGATTTAGAAGAATATGTGCGACTTCGCTCATCACGTCAAGGTAGACTTTTCATTAAAGTCCACCTGTCGTTACGAGCTAGCCGCTTCAACTGCATTTCACTTGTTATATCGAAAAGAAAAATGTCGAGCAAATGCTGGACATTTTTCGTTCTGCTATTAACCTACTTGTAAACCGAAATCGCTACATAGTGCTGCTAAGCCGCCTTGGTAGCCCGAGCCGATTGCTGAGAATTTCCACTCGCCGCTATGACGGTATAATTCACCAACAACTAATGCTGTTTCGATTGAGAAGTCTTCACCTAAGTCGTAACGAATTACTTCTTCGCTTGATGCTTCGTTTACAACGCGGATAAATGCGTTTGATACCATACCGAAATTTTGACCGCGTGCTTCTGCATCATGGATTGTTACAGTGAACGTAATACGTTGAACAGATGCTGGTACGTCGTTTAATGCGATGACTACTGCTTCGTCATCTCCTGCACCGTCACCTGTTAAGTTATCGCCTGAGTGTACAACTGAACCGTTACCACCTGTTGTGTTGTTGTAGAAGATGAAATCTGCTGGGCCTGTTACTTTGCCGTCTTCACCTAATAAAAATACTGAAGAATCTAAATCGAAATCTTGCCCACCATCATACTTGTTTGTGTCCCAGCCTAGACCGATATGTACCTTCGTTAAGCCCGGATTTGTTTTTGTTAAATCAACCTTTTGACCTTTTGATAATGAAACTACCATGTAATGTTTCCTCCTTTAAATGTGTTCATGTATTAACGGTAACGATTGACAACGCCGCTTAAGCCTTCATCTGTCGTACCTGTTCCAATTGCGCCAAACTTCCACTCATTGCCGTTGCGATAAATTTCGCCTGTAATAAGCGCTGTTTGCCCACCGTAATTATCTGTTAAGTTGTAACGTAAAAGCTCTTCATTGCTCGCTGGATTTAGCACGCGAATGTACGCATTTTGAATCATACCGAAATCTTGATTGCGCTTTTTCGCTTCGTAAATGTTTACGACAAATACTAATTTGTTATATTGAGTTGGTACAGCGTTTAAGTCGATGAAAATTGTTTCATCATCGCCTGAACCTTCACCCGTCAAGTTATCGCCTGAATGCTTCACAGAGCCATCTGTACTTGCTTTGCGTCCGAAATAAACAACATCATCCTGGTTGACTAAACGATCGTTTTGCAGCATGATTACCGATGCATCACAGTCGACGCTTGCGCCACCGCCACCACCGAATAAACCACCTAGCAAACCACCGCTTTTCTTTTGCTCAACAGGATCCCAGCCTAAGCCGACCTGTAAGCGTGAAAGACCCGCATTCCCTTTTGTTAAATCAATGCGTTGTCCTTTTTGTAAATTCACTACCACGAATATACAACTCCCTTACATGTGTAATTTGTTGCTATACTATTGCTTACGCTTTCACGCAAAAAAGGTCATTTCTCAAAAAATTAAGCCTTTTTTCCATTATAAAAGCTCCCCCAAAATAATGCCAATTTGCGCCCCACAAAATTACAGCGATTTTTTCAGCCTGAGATTTCTTCCTACAACCGCACCGCTTCTTCATCACACAATTTTTAGAATTAACAAAATATTTTCATCATGGCAGTGGAAAATATGATAGAATAGTTCAACACGATTTTTAAGTTATGCGGAGGAATTGACTAATGGAAGTTGCAGAACCAAAAATGTTACAAGTGGAAAACGTGCTAATTGCACATCATTTTTTAAAAGATGTCGTAGCGCACACACCACTGCAATATAACGATTATTTATCACAGTTGTACGGTGCCAACATTTACTTTAAGCGAGAAGATTTACAGCACGTGCGCTCATTCAAGCTGCGCGGTGCATATTACAAAATTAAAAAGATCGAAAAAGATGCACGTCCAGTAGGTGTCGTTTGTGCGAGTGCCGGCAACCACGCACAAGGTGTTGCGTACGCTTGTGCTCACCTACAAATTCAAGCGACCATCTTCATGCCAAAGACGACGCCGAAGCAAAAAGTAACACAAGTGCGCATGTTCGGACGTGAATTTGTCGAGATCATTTTAGCAGGCGATACGTTTGACGAATCATCAACAGCGGCACAAAGCTACTGCGAAGAACACGGCAAAATTTTCATTCACCCGTTCGATGATGTTGACGTAATGGCAGGTCAAGGTACAGTCGCAGTTGAATTTATGAACGATATCGAAGCACCGATGGATTACGTATTCGGCAGCATTGGCGGTGGCGGTTTAATGTCAGGCGTCGGCGCATACGTAAAAAGCTTATCGCCACAAACGAAAGTAATCGGCGTCGAGCCAGCTGGTGCGGCAAGTATGAAAGCAGCATTCGAGCATAAAGAGCCAGTGACGCTACCACATATCGAAAAATTCGTCGATGGTGCAGCAGTACAACGCGTCGGCAATTACACGTACAATGTGTGCCAGCACTATTTAGATGATGTCATTACTGTTCCAGAAGGCAAAGTATGTACGACGATTTTAGAGCTGTACAACAAGCACGCAATCGTTGCAGAGCCAGCTGGTGCATTACCAGTAGCCGCGCTTGATTTTTATAAAAACGACATTAAAGGTAAAACGGTTGTCATCATTATTAGCGGTGGTAACAACGACATCGGACGCATGCAAGAAATTAAAGAAAAGTCGCTTATTTATGAAGGCTTACTTTACTACTTCATCGTCAACTTCCCACAACGCTCAGGCGCACTTCGTCAGTTTTTAACATCTGTACTCGGACCAAACGATGACATTACGACGTTTGAGTACACGAAGAAAAACAACAAAGAAAGCGGACCAGCCCTTGTCGGCATCGAGGTATCTCACCCAGACGATTACCCAGGCTTACTAAAACGCATGGTTGAAAACGGCTTTGAATATAAAGAAGTAAATAACGATAGCACATTATTTGCGCTGCTCGTGTAACAAAAAAAGGTGTGTGAAAAGTTTCGACTTTTCACACACCCTTTTTCATTTTATTTAGCCAAGTAACGCGCGGTCGCTGTTCATCTTTTCGCCGCGAATTTTCTCAAACGCCGCCATTAAATCTGGAATCGTTAAGTTTGCCTTTTCCGCTTCGTTCACTTCTAAAATAATTTGCCCTTTATCCATCATAATGAGACGGTTGCCGAGGTCGAGCGCTTGCTGCATGTTGTGCGTCACCATGAGCGTCGTAAGCGAGTCCTTTTCTACAAGCTGCTTCGTAATGTTCGTAATTAGCTCTGCACGCGACGGATCGAGCGCGGCTGTATGCTCATCTAACAGTAAAATCGACGGCTGCGTAAACGTCGCCATCAGTAGCGACAACGCCTGACGCTCACCACCAGACAGCATGCCAACTTTCGCATTTAAACGATTTTCCAAATTCAGCGACAGCATTTCAAGCGCTGTACGGTAAATATCTTTTTTCTTTTTGTTTACACCGAAGCCGAGCGTGCGCGTTTTCGTACGGTTATACGCAATCGCTAAGTTTTCCTCAATCGTCATGGACGGTGCTGTACCTGCCATCGGATCTTGGAATACGCGACCGATATGGCGTGCGCGTTTGTATTCCGCGTCACCCGTCACGTTTTTGCCGTTAATTTGAATTGTGCCGAAGTCCGGCGTAAGCGCTCCCGAAATCATGTTCATCATCGTCGACTTCCCTGCGCCGTTACTACCGATTATTGTTACGAAGTCTCCCGGTGCTAAATGTAAATTAATATCACCGAGCGCCACCTTTTCGTCTGGTGTGCCTTCATTGAATACTTTATTAATGTTTGTTAATTTAAGCACCTGGATTCCCCCTTACGTTGTTGCGAAATTGCTCTTTTCGTTTTGCCTTGCGTTTACGCTCTTTCATTTTCGCAAGCACTTGCGGTAAAATAAGCGCTAAAATAACGATGATTGCTGTAATTAATTTTAAGTCCGCTGCATCTAACCATTCGATGCGCAGTGCAACAGCTAGTACAATTCGGTAAATAATTGCCCCTAAAATAACAGCCAGCGTCGTGCGCACAATCGTTTTCGTACCAAAAATGGCTTCACCAATAATAACAGAAGCTAAACCGATGACGATCATGCCGACACCCATGCTCACGTCTGCTGATTTTGCATACTGAGCAACGAGCGCACCAGAAAACGCAACAAGCGCATTCGATAAACCTAAGCCTAAAATAATGTAGTTATCTGTATTTGCGGAGAAGCTGCGAATCATGCGCTTATTGTCGCCTGTCGCACGAATCGCTAAGCCCATCTCCGTTTTTAAGAACCAGTCAACAATCACTTTAATACCTAGCGTAATGACGATCATTAACACAATCGTACCTACCGTTGACGGAATCGCACCTGTTACAAAGCTGCTTAACATAGTTTTAACGCTTTCATCGATTGGAAGCGTCGTCCACCATGAGCCAAATAACGAGAACACCGACTCCGTATTTAATAGTGGAATGTTTGGACGTGTCGCCGCTTCTGTCGTCGTCCCCATAATGCGTAAGTTAATCGAGTACAACGCAATCATCATTAAAATCCCTGATAATAGCGCGTTAATTTTTCCTTTCGTGTGCAGTAAGCCTGTACAGCACCCTGCGATAAAGCCGGCAACGATCGCTACTGATGTCGCAAGCAATGGATTGTAGCCGAGCGTAATCATCGCCGCTGCAACTGCCGCCCCTGTTACGAAGCTACCGTCTACCGTTAAATCTGGAAAGTCTAAAATACGAAATGTAATGAATACGCCGAGCGCCATGATCGCATAAATAATGCCGAGCTCGACCGAACCGAAAATTGCGGTAAACATGTTGTTCCTCCTCTATTTTGAATGAATGTATTGAACTGACGATGCGACACTTTTTACATCACATAAAGAAAGGCAGCTCTGCCATACTCCACAGAACTGCCTTTTTGTTTATTGTAAAAGCTCCGCGCCCCAAGAGTCTTGAATGTCTAAACCTAACGTATCTGCTGTTTCTTGATTGATTAATAGTTTTAAGTTTTGCGGATATTGTACTGGTAAATCGGCTGGTGCTGCTTCACCTGTTAAAATTTTCACAGCCATTTGCCCTGCTTCAAAGCCGATGTCGTAATATTCAAAGCCGTACGCTGCTAAACCGCCGCGTGCTACTGAATCAAGTTCGCCTACAAGCAGTGGTAATTTGTTCGTGTTCGCTACTTCGATTACTGATTCTAATGCTAATACAACCGTGTTATCTGTAATGATGTAGAAGCCGTCTACTTTACCAACTAATGATTCGGCTGCTTGCTTTACTTCCGCAGACGTTGATACCGATGCTTCTTGAATAACTAAGCCAAGTGCCGCTGCTTTTTCTTTTACTTGCTTCACTTGCTCTACAGAGTTCGGCTCACCAGCGTTGTACACCATACCGATTGTGTTTAATTTTAATTCTTGTGCGAACGCTAACGTTTTGTCGATCGTTTCTGGATGTAAATCAATCGTACCTGTTACGTTGCCACCTGGTTGTTCTATCGATTGAACAAGCTGTGCTGCCACTGCATCTGTTACCGATGTGAAAACGATTGGCTTTTCTGTCGTTTGTGCTAACGCCGCTTGTGCAGACGGTGTTGAGTTTGCAAAAATTAAATCAACGTCGCTGTTTACTAAATTTTGTGCGATTGTTGTATTTAAGCTGTTGTCGCCTTGTGCAAGCTGTGCATCGTACTCTACGTTTAAGCCTGCTTCTTCTAATGCCGCTTTGAAGCCTTCGCTCGCCGCATCAAGTGATGGGTGCTCCATTAATTGTGTAATGCCGACTTTATACGTTTTTTCTCCTGTATCTGAAGACGAATCATCCACTGCTTCGTCCTCTCCGCCACATGCTGCAAGTACTGTTATAACTGCCAGTAACATTAACATGAGCGTCCATTTTGTTTTCTTCATCTGTTATCCCCCTTCTGTTACGTTGAAGTGCTAAATTGTTTCAAGATAACGTTTATATTAATACTGAATTTTCTATCAGTCAACAACATTCTGAAATTTCCAATATTTAAAACGTCATTACACTTCTGTTTTTATTCATTTGACGTCAGATGTGTGAAGCTTTACAATAATAACTTGTGTGTCACACACCGTGGTTCGTAACCATCCCACGCAAAAAAACTAAGGAGAAATGAATATGAACACAAAATTTTTAGCAGTGAGCGGCATTATTGCAGCGGTGTATATCGCGGTGACGATGATGTTTGCGCCACTATCGTTCGGAGCTGTGCAACTGCGCTTTTCCGAAATGTTTAACCACTTAATCGTCTTTAGCCCAAAATACGGAATCGGCGTTGTCATCGGCGTCTTTATTTCGAACTGGCTATTTTCAAGCTTAGGTGTTGCCGATTTAATTTTCGGTGTCGGTCATACAATCATTACGTTCGTGATCGCGCTCATCATTTTTAAATTCGTTAAAAACGTTTGGGCTCGACTTGTCATTAACTCGTTATTATTTACGACGACGATGTTTATTATTGCATATGAGTTAAACCTCGTGCTTGAGCTGCCGTTTTTTGAAACATGGCTATATTTAGCGATTGGTGAGTTTATCGTGCTTGCGATTGGTATGCCGATTATGTATACGTTAAATAAACGTTTATCATTTGAAAACATGATGAAATAGACTGCATTATGCGGTCTTTACATAGGAAAGGAGCTGTACGAAATGGTTTTTTCGAACAGCTCCTTTGTCATTTTATAACTGCATCGGGTACAGCGTGTTTAATTCCTCGCGCAGCTTCGCCTTTAAGAATTTCCCTACTGATGTTTTTGGAATTTCTTTTAAGAACACAACATCGTCTGGGATCCACCATTTCGCAAATTGCGTCGATAAGTATTCTAAAATTTCTTCCTTCGTCACCTCAGCACCTTCGTGTAACACGACGCATGCGAGTGGTCGCTCTTGCCAGCGAACGTGTGGAATCGCAATAACTGCCGCTTCAAAAATTGCATCGTGTGACATGAGTGCATTTTCAATATCTACTGAAGAAATCCATTCGCCGCCTGATTTAATTAAATCTTTCGTGCGGTCCGTAATTTTAATGAGTCCGTCTTTCGTACGCACCGCGATGTCACCTGTGTATAACCAGCCGTCGCGGTATACATCGATTGTGCGTTCGTCGTTGTAGTACTCATGTGAAATCCATGGTCCTCGAAGACGTAGCTCTCCCATTGTTTCGCCGTCCCACGGTACTTCGCCGTCCTCGTTCACGATGCTTGACTCAACGCCCATTACCGTCATCCCTTGCGTCGATAATGCATCCGCTAATTCTTCCTCTGAATAATCATCCATCCATGATTGCTTCGTGCCGAGTGATACGATTGGCGTCGTTTCTGTCATGCCGTAAGCGATTGTGTACGGAATGTTGAACTTCTTCTCAAACGTGCGAATAAGCCCTTTTGGTGATGCCGAGCCGCCCGCAAAAATTGTACGTAACGACGACATGTCGCGCGTTTCTTTTTCTAAAATTTGCTGCACGCCAAGCCAAATTGTCGGCACGCCTGCTGTTACCGTTACGCGGTGCTGTTCGATTAAATCGACAATTAAGCCGGTCGTAAACTGCGGTCCTGGTAATACAAGTGTTGCGCCAACATTAACGCTCGTAAATGGCAGACCCCATGCATTTACATGGAACATCGGCACGATTGGTAACACGGTATCGCGCTCGCAAATACCCATCGAATCGGTTGCTGCTTGCATTAAGCTATGTAAGTATAAGCCACGGTGCGTGTACACAACGCCTTTAGGATTCCCTGTCGTTGCCGATGTGTAGCACATGCCCGCTGGTAAATTTTCATCTAAGTCGGTCGGGAACTCGAAGCTTTCGTCCGCCTCGGCTAACAATTGCTCGTACGACATAGCGTTTGGTAACGTCGTCTCAAGCGTTGCATCATCTGTCATCACGATGTAGTGCTTCACCGTCGTTAACTGGTCTTGAATGTTTTCAATGATTGGCAGTAAATCCACATCAATTAATAGCACCTCATCTTGCGCGTGATTAATGATGTAAATTAAATGCTCCTCTGATAAACGAATATTAACCATATGTAAAATTGCGCCTGTACATGGCACAGCGAAATAAGCCTCTAAATGGCGATGCTGATTCCATGCGAACGATCCGATTTTTGTTCCCTTTGTCATGCCAAGCTTCGTTAACGCGCTTGCTAATCGACGTGTACGCTTTGCCCATTCCCCATATGTCAGCTCATGCGTTACGGTGTCGCTTGTGCGTGAAATAATTTTTTTATGTGCGAAATACGTTTCTGCACGCGTTAAAAATGATGTTAATACTAATTGCGTGTCCATCATGAAGCATTCCTCCCCAATTCATAGTTCCCCTTTTTGTGAATATTTTTCCAATATCCTTTCTCGATTATACAAAATATAGCTACATCAAGCAATTTTCTTTTTCAAAAATATATATTTTTATCGTTCGTGCGTAACTTAGATGTCTATATAAGCTGTGCTATGACCGTTATTAGTAAACGTTTCTTGAGTCAAGCAGCGGCTAATCGTAATGCATTTTAAAATGGACGCAAAAGCCCGAGACTCAATACCACGCAGTCATGAGAATCGGATCAGCAAGAACGCTTGAGCCGAGACCGCGGAAAGTGAGCCAACTAGAGCGTTCCTCAATCATATAGTTATCTGAAAATATTGACATTTACGACTTTTTCCTCTACAATCAAAAATAACTTTTCGAACGGATTTGAGTAGAGAAAAGTAGAGCAGAGCATAGTTGAGAAATTGATGACATAAGAAGAGTACTGTGAACGACGTATTATAGAGAGCTAGTGGTCGGTGCAAACTAGTATACCGTTTATACGAATGGACTTATGAGAGCTGTTAATACCAGACGTCTTCCCTACGTTATAAGGGAGCTTGAGATGGAAGTAGCGATACTTCTAATTTGAGGTGGCAACGCGGTAACAATCGTCCTCTACATGTGTAAAAGCATGTAGGGGCTTTTTTTGTTTCTATTGGATTTTCTAGTTTCAATAACAGATGCTTAGAAATTGCAGTGAACGTAGGCTCGAAACGAGAGGCGGACTCCTGCGGGAAAAGTGTGAGCGCGACACGAAAGGTTCGAGCCACGCCCGCGGAAAGCCTGCCTTGATGTAAAGAGCTTTACGATAAAACACACATAGCCATCACGTATACTAGAAAACCTTCATTATTAAAGGGAGTGAAATTCATGGAAAAACGTAGTTCACGCACGACGATGCATACATTTAATGGCGACTCGTTAACACCGATTTTATTATTCCGTCGCCTACAAGGAAGCGAAAAATTTTTATTAGAAAGCTCAGTAAAGCACGAAAACAGCGGACGCTACTCGTTCATCGGCAGCAACCCGCGCAAAACATATACAGGACGCGGCGAACGTTTAACGGAATATGTACGCGCAACGGACAAAACATATACACACGAAGGCAACTTACACGTCTTACTCAAGCGCTTAATGCCGCGTATTTCAAATGTGACGCATTTCCCATTTTCAGGAGGCGCAATTGGCTTCATTCAACACGACGAGCAACCGAGCGTTCATTTCCATATTTATGAGACGATTATTATTTTCGACCATATGACGGACGAGGTGACGATCATTCATACAAACATCGACGCAGAAACGATTACGCCAAACATTGAAGAAATCGTCAATGATTTAACGAATGGCGACATCGTACCGCATCGTGATGAGTTCGAAACGTACCGTCAGCTGCGCAAGGAAAAGCCATCTGCGTACTTATATTACATCGAGTTCGCCGACGAAACCGTTTTTGGCACAGCGCCTGAGAGCTTTATTAATGTGCAACAGCAGCACGTCCAAACGCACATCATTACAGGTGGCATCGCAAAAGGAAATAGCTACCGTGAAAATGCGGTGCTCATTCAAGATTTACGCCAAGACGAAGCAATCATGAAGCTGCACGCAATCGAAATTGAAGCGCGTACAGAGCAGCTAAAAAAAGTAAGCACGGCCGCTTCAGTTCAGCTACTCAAGCATACTGCTGCACTGCATAGCTTTGATGCGATTCACTTGCACAGCGTATTGCAATCGGAGCTTTCACCAGTATTACACCCAATTGATGCGCTAACGACGTGCACGATGCAGCAACACGTTCATAACGCGCTCGGCTACATCGGCTTTAACGGACAGCTCGATTTTACAAATGCATTTGACGCAACGTTTTCAAAGCGAACGGAGGAAACGACATGACATTACAGCACTTCACACAAAACGTGTTAGCAGGCGAGCATTTACTATTTAACGATATGCTCATTGCGGCGGAGCTTTTATTTAATGAAGAAACACCAGCAGACGACATCGCCGCATTTTTAGTGGCGCTATCACAAAAAGGTGAAACGGCACACGAAGTTGCAGCACTGGCGACGGTCATGAAATCGTACGCGCTACAAGTGGACGCACCGGCTGGCATTTACATCGATAACTGCGGTACAGGTGGCGACGGGCTTGATACGTTCAACATTAGTACGACGAGCGCATTCGTGTTAGCTGGTGGTGGCATTTCGATCGCCAAGCACGGCAACCGTAAAATTTCGTCAAAATCAGGCAGTTCCGACGTATTAGAAGCACTAGGCATTCATACGTTCGCTACAGTCGAAGAAACACTCACATTACTTGAGCAAGAAGGCATCACATTTTTATATGCACCGAGCGTTCACCCGAAACTAAAGCGTCTTGGCGAAATTCGCCGCGCAATCGGCAAGCCAACGATTTTCAACTTAGTTGGACCACTGACAAATCCAGTGCCACTAAAGACGCAATTTGTCGGCATTAACCGCCCGAACTTCGTCATGGAATACGCGTCAGTGCTACAAATGCTCGGACGTGATCGCGCTGTCGTTGTGTCAGGTACACGCGGCATGGACGAAGCATCACTCGAGGGGCAAAACACGTTCGTACTCGTCGATAACGGCGACCTTATTCCGTTTGCGTTACGCGCAGAAGATGCAGGCTTACCGGAAACGCCGCTTGAAGCGATTCGCGGTGGCGACGCACAAGAAAACGCACAAATTTTACGCGACTTATTAAACGGCAAGCAGTCGCCTTACTTCGATACCGTATTACTCAATAGCGGCATCGGCTTCTTTGCTTACGGACATGCCGCAAGCGTAAAAGAAGGTGTCGAAATGGCGCGCGACAGCATTTTATCCGGACGCGCAAACGATAAATTACAAGCAGTCATCGCATTTAGTGAAAAAATTAAAAAAGAAGGTGCTCGTTCATGACGATTTTAACGGAAATTTTAGCACAAAAAGCAGTGGAGCTTGTCGCATTAAAAGCGCAAGCGCCAACAGAAGTAGCAGTCGAAAAAAAGCGTCCATCATTGTTTGAAGCGCTTCGCAGCAGCACACACGTACAAGTAATCGCCGAAATGAAGCGTGCATCACCGTCAAAAGGCTTAATCGCTGAAGGGGCAAACCCTGTCGCACAAGCAAGCGCATACGAACAAGCTGGCGCTGCATGCGTATCCGTATTAACGGACGAAAAATATTTCAAAGGCTCATTTGCGGACTTAAAAAATGTCGCAAACGCGATCGACATTCCACTGCTTTGTAAAGATTTCGTCATTGATGAAGTGCAAATCGATTACGCCAAGGCGGCCGGTGCATCAGTCGTATTACTGATCGTCGCAGCATTAAACGACGAGCAGCTAGACCGTCTACACCGCTACGCAACGAGCTTATCACTTGATGTATTAGTCGAAACACATAACGTCGAGGAACTACAGCGTGCACTTGCAATCGGTGCGAAAATTATCGGCGTGAACAACCGTAACTTACACGACTTCTCAATTGACTTAGCGCATACAGAAGAAATCGCGAATGCGTTCCCGTTTAGCGACGAGCGCGTATTCATTAGCGAAAGCGGTATTTGGACGAGCGAGGATGCGGCACGTGTTGCAAAAGCGGGCGCACGTGCTGTACTTGTCGGTGAATCGTTAATGAAGAGCGATTCGGTGCAAGGAGCGATTCATTCATTACGCGTACCACTAGGAGTAACGCAATGACACACGTAAAAATTTGCGGGCTACGCACAAAGGAACACGTCGACGTGGCGGTACAAAACGGTGCTGATTTCATCGGCTTCGTCTTTGCAAAAAGCAGCCGTGAAGTGACGATGGAGCAAGCTGCTTCCCTTGCCGCACACATTCCACCGCACGTAAAAAAAGTCGGCGTATTCGTCAACGAAACAGCAGCACGCATTCACGAAATCGCCAAAGCTGTGCCGCTTGATTACATTCAATATCACGGCGACGAGCCACAATCATTTATCGATAAAGTCGGCTTGCCTGCCATTAAAGCATTTTCAATCAAAACAGCAGACGACGTAAAAGCAGCCGCTGCCTATAACGTCGGTTACTATTTATTCGACGCACCGGGAACAGACTTCCGCGGTGGTAGTGGGCATACGTTTGATTGGTCGCTATTACAGCACGCAGGCATCTCATGCGATAACGTGATCGTTGCAGGTGGACTGCATGCGGATAACGTAGCGGACGCCATCACACAAGTGCAACCGTTTGGCGTAGACGTATCAAGCGGTGTCGAAACAGATAAACAAAAGGATTCCGGGAAAATTCGTGCCTTTTTACAGGCCGCAAAAGGAGTAACACAATGACAGCAACAGATAAAAAAGGCTACTATGGTCGCTTCGGTGGACAGTTCGTGCCTGAAACATTAATGACAGCATTACAGGAACTTGAGGACGCATACGAAGTCGCAAAAAACGACGACGCATTCCAAGAGGAGTTAGCCTATTACTTACGTGAATATGTTGGACGTTCAACGCCACTTTATTATGCAGAAGGGTTAACGAAGGAGCTTGGCGGTGCGAAAATTTATTTAAAGCGCGAAGATTTAAACCATACAGGCGCACACAAAATTAATAACGCAATCGGTCAGGCGTTACTGGCAAAGCGCATGGGCAAAAAGAAAATCGTTGCCGAAACAGGCGCAGGTCAGCACGGTGTTGCAACAGCGACTGCGTGTGCCCTACT
Source organism: Caryophanon sp. (assembly GCA_036309765.1). Taxonomy (GTDB): domain Bacteria; phylum Bacillota; class Bacilli; order Bacillales_A; family Planococcaceae; genus Caryophanon. The sequence goes on from JAXJTE010000106.1 coordinate 68,926, forward strand.
TAACTTAGAGTGCGTCGTGTTCATGGGCGCTGAGGACGTTCGCCGCCAGCAGCTAAACGTATTCCGCATGGAGCTGCTCGGTACGAAAGTCATTCCAGTCGAAAAAGGCTCAGCAACATTAAAAGACGCGGTAAATGAAGCGCTGCGCTACTGGGTAACGAACATTGACGATACGCACTACATTTTAGGTTCGGCGCTTGGTCCACACCCGTTCCCATTAATCGTGCGTGATTTCCAGCGCATTATCGGCGACGAAACGAAGGCGCAAATGCTTGAAAAAGAAAACCGCCTACCGAACGCAGTCGTTGCATGTATCGGTGGCGGCAGTAACGCAATCGGCATGTTCTACCCGTTCGTTGACGATGCAGACGTTGCGATGTACGGCGTTGAAGCAGCAGGTCATGGCGTTGATACGAACAAGCACGCAGCTGCAATTCACGATGGCAAAGTCGGCGTATTACACGGGGCGCTTATGTATTTAATGCAAGACGACAACGGCTTCATTCAAGAAGCACACTCAATCTCCGCAGGGCTTGATTACCCTGGTGTCGGGCCGGAGCATTGCTACTTAGCCGATATTGGTCGCGTGCAATACCCTCATATTACCGACGCAGAAGCACTTGAAGGCGTGAAGCTGCTTTGTAAAACGGAAGGTATTTTACCAGCGTTAGAAAGTGCGCATGCGATTGCGTACGTATCAAAGCTTGCGAAGGAATATAAAGAAGATGACATCATCGTCGTTTGCTTATCAGGTCGCGGTGACAAAGACGTGCACACATTAATCGACGCATTAGGAGGAAGCCAATCATGAGCACATTAACAGCAGCAATCGAAAGCGTACAAGCAGCCGGCAACAAGGCGTTCGTACCGTACATTATGGCTGGTGATGGCGGCTTACAAACGCTTCGCCCGACAATTTTACGTCTGCAACAAATTGGCGTAACGGCAATCGAAGTCGGCATTCCGTTTACAGACCCAGTAGCGGACGGCCCGACAATTGAGGAAGCTGGCTACCGCGCATTAAAGCACGGTGCAACTCTTCGCACAGTATTACAAGAACTTGCCTCATTCCGCGACGATATTACCGTACCACTTGTCGCAATGACATATTTAAACCCAATTTTAGCGTACGGTGCAGAGGCATTCGCAAAAGACGCAAAAGCAGCGGGCATTGAAGGGATTATCGTGCCAGACATGCCGCTAGAAGAAAGCGACATTATTCACAGCGCACTTCGCAGCGAGCAAGTCGATTTAATTCAACTCGTATCACTTACAAGCTCCCCTGAACGCATCGCAAAACTAACAGCGGCGAGCGAAGGCTTCGTTTATGCGGTAACGGTCAACGGCATTACAGGTGCGCGCCAAGCATTCCAAGAAGAATTACAGCACCATTTCGCACAGCTAGCAACGTATACGAAAACACCAATTTTAGCAGGCTTCGGTATTTCTACGCCAGAGCACGTGCAAGCATTAGGTGCAATTAGTAGCGGTGTGATCGTCGGCAGTAAAATCGTTGACGCATTAACGCGCGATGATTGGTCATCAATTGAGGCACTCGTAGCCGCAACGAAAGCTGGTAAACAATAAAAAAAGCCTATTCAAAGCATTCTCGCTTTGAATAGGCTTTTTTGGTTAATGCACTAATTTAATACGAATTAACTCGCGCTGTACTTGACCGTCAGCAGTTAATTTTAAAATTTCACCGAACTCGTTCGCATAATATGTCTGCATCTTTTTATTGTTTTCAATTGATTCTACTACGTAAACATTTTTAAACGTCGATGCTTTTGTTGTATGTGTCGCTTTAATCGCTATTAGCTTGTATGAAGTGCCTTTATGCTCCCATGTGCTACCGATTTCTGCGTTATACGGTAGCTGGTATACGTGCCCACCGACAGAAGTTGCTGCTTGCGGTAATGTATATTCGAAGTTATTCGTCGTGTTGCGCGTTTGGAATTTGTATGTCGCCTTTCTCGCTACATTCATTTCCCAAAGCATCCAACCATCGCCGTTTTTGCCCATTGCTTTCATTTCTTCATTATGCCACTGATCGCCACCTGCAATTGTACGTGTTGAGTATGTGTAAATGTAGTTTTCATTAAAGTTAAAGCTTACTGTTCCAAGAGGTTTTTTCGACGCTGACGTTGTTGAATCATTGAAAACTCCCGATGCATCGTTTTTCTTTACGAACGTTGGGTCTAATGCGCGTGCTAAAAAACTTGAGAATTGTGCGCGTGTTAATGATGCAGCTGGGCGGAATGTTCCGTCCTCGTAACCGATCGTAATGCCGTTCGTCGCTAATGCATCAATATATTTATATGCCCAGTATTGGCTGTTTACATCGTTGAATGATACGCTGCCATCGCCTTTTAAACCGAATGCATTCGTAATCGCGCGTGCCATTTCACCGCGTGTAATTGCTGCGTACGGTTTGAACTCGCCACCTGGCATGAAGCCTGCGTTCACTACCGCAGCGATTTCTTTATATGAAGTGTGTGTTGTTGGTACATCTGGTAAGTTTGGGTTTTTTACATTTGTTAAATCTAATTTTAATGCACGTGCTAACATCGTTGCGACATTGGCTTTCGTTACTTCTTTCTGTGGCTTAAACGTCCCATCTTGGAAGCCTTTAATAACACCTTTATCTACTAAATATTCGATTTCTTGTTTTGCTCCGTGCTTTGTTGATACATCTGTAAATGAGGCTGCTGATGTTACGTTTGGAAATACAGCGAGCATCATTGTAAATGCAGCAATTCGCCCAATCGTTTTCATTCGTTTCACTTTGCATTCACCTCTCCCGTCATCCTTTTTATTTATTATAGCAAATAAAATAGATATTTTTACCCACTTTTTAAAAAAGAGCAAATAGTCTCGTAACTAACAGCAATTATACGCAAAAGTAATAAAAGACTTTAGAACTAACGGTGATAAAAAACGGATATTTTAACATCATTTTAACATTTTTAAGTTTAACATATGAATGTGCAGCTTTTATTTATTACTTTCTTATTTATTTCTATTGTATTCAATATTTCATATTTATAAGGTAAATTCCCATAATAAAATACCATTATTTTACTAAAAATATTTTACTTACATTATTCACATATGATTTCTGCATAAATTGAAACATCTGACCTACTCCAATAGGCATTGTTTTCAACATCATCCTTTGTTTCGTTTGTAAAATAATAAACAGACTTTCATTCAATTCACATGCTGACTAGCTAAATGATGGTGCTACTTGCTGTGCAATGTGATACGTTCTAGCTTTTACACGATGCTTCACTGAAAATATTAGTTGTACGCTCAGCTCATTACATTTGAACTAAAAAATACCAACTCTTCCCTTTATGTTTATTTTTATATATCAAAATAATAATATCCCGGATTTTCAAGGCATACCTATCGACAGAAGCATCTGCTTTACACTAATAAATCATCGACAAATCGAGCAATTGTTAGCACTGAACATTACATAGTGCTAACAATGTTGCGATTTAATTACATATATTATCGCGCCAACACTGGATGAATGAAAATCAAAAATACAATAACGATTTTATATTTGTGTATTTTTTCACACATACTTCACACATTCATTTGACGAACATAATCGTCGTAAGTGAGTGATATTTTTTTGTGATATGTGATTATATTTTGTTTTTCTATGACTGGCATTGTTACCGGTTTCATATCCATTAAAACAGAATTTTCTGTCTTTATTAACACATATCTTGTATGACACTTAAACTAAAAAAAACTACTAGAAGAAACAGAGCTGCTTCCTCTACTAGCTTGGCGTTACTGTATAAGTGCGGTTTCAGTCATGTAACGTAACAGCTTGTCCTCGTGCTGCTCCAACACATGAAAAATCGCTCCGTGCAGCGGTGTCGTTTGATGATGCGCATTTTTCATTATTTTAGAGACGCGCTCTGTTTGTTCCTTGTTGTACGTGTGCCCCTCGAATAAAAAATATGGCAGCAACGTACATTTTTGAAGCGTCATGCCATAGTCGAAAAAAACATTCATTAAGCCACAACGCTCAGTTGGCGAAAACAACGCCCCACGTGTAATCCGCTCATTGATTTGCTTGAACGCCGCTTCACTTTCTGCACTGTGACCGTATAGCAGCTGTTTCTCAATGACCGTCGTGCGCATTGAACTCAGCAGCCCACTATGTGATAGCTCGACCTCCACTTCGACCTCTTGCTGCGGTACTGTAAACTGCCACACATGCGTTTGATGCTCCTTCGTCAGCAGCTCGTACTCGTATAGCGTGACAGAAATCGTTTCTTGACGGTCTTTAATCGAACGACGCACAAACGGCGCAAATAGCTTTGTCGTTTGCTGAGCTTCAATAATGGCATCACCGTTTGACGCGATGTAAAGCTTGCGCAGTGCCTCAGCATCGCTTAACGCACGGTGCTGCACTTCATGCTGTACGTCATATTGTGCGAGCAATGCGACGAGTGAAGGCTTGCGCAGCTCATTTAAATGCACCATGAGCTTTTCTTGGTAATCAATGAGTCGGCTGCTTGCGACCAACTCGCTCCAAAAACGATTCGCATAAAAAATTTCACGATCTTGTGAGCTGAAAAAAATAAATGTTGGCGCTTCACCTGCAAATTCGATAAACTGCTCAGATACGTCTTTATATAGCGGGGCTTGCTGTAAATGTTCACGCTGAATACGCGTAAAGTCGAGCACCTCTGCTTGAATTCCTTTTTGGCGTACGAGCGAGCTAAATGTAGCGACCTCACCGTTATGTATACGCACTGCTCCAATTTCAATAAGCTTGAGTGGTATGCCGCGCTCCGCTTGAAATTCGAAATCAACAAAAATCGTTGCTCCGTTCATATCATCACCTCTCCTCTATTATAATTTATTTGGAAAATGATAGAAAACAAAATGTCGCAAAAAAATCACTCGAAACAATGCCGCTTCGAATGATTTTGTTCCATTATTTCATTACTTCACCGCTACAACACCTTCATATAAGCTTGGTCGGCGGTCGTCGTACACAGGAATGCGTGTGCGAACTTCATCCACTACTGAGAAATCAATGTCAACAATCGCAAGCTCCTCGTCCTCTCCACCAACCCAAAGCACATCACCCCACGGCTCAATAATCATTGACTGCCCGTTGAAGTTTTCCTTTTTGTTGGCGATGCGGTTAATCGCAATAACGAAGCATTGGTTTTCAATCGCGCGTGCTTGTAGTAACGTCTTCCAATGATCAATACGCGGCGTCGGCCATTGTGCAGAAACGAACAACACTTTCGCACCAGCTAATGCGTGCGCACGAAGCCATTCTGGGAATCGAATGTCGTAGCAAATAACACCAGCTGCTTCAATGTCGCCAAGTGCAAAGCGGTTCATGTCGCCGCCTGCTTGTAAATGCAAATGCTCGTCCATTAAGCGGAATAAATGTGCTTTGTTGTACTTACCAACTTGCTCGCCTTCTTTATTGTATGTATACATCGTGTTGTAAAAGCCATCCTGCTCCTTCGTCGATACCGAGCCGCCGACGATGTGTACGCCAAGCTCCTTCGATAACGCTGCTAAAAAGCTTTGTGTACGTGTACCATGCTCGTCCGCTAGCTCCTCTAACTTTTCAAGCGCATAGCCTGAGTTCCACATCTCCGGCAGCACGATAATTTCTGCGCCTTGCTCTGCTGCTTGACGAATAAGCGCCTCTGCACGCTCATAATTTTGCTCTACTTTGCCAAACCCCATATTCATTTGAATACATCCAATTTTCATATTGTGCACCACCTAGACTTTTTGTATGAAAAATACTATCATTAACTTTATTATTTTCATTATATTCGGAAAAAGAGGAAAACGCATGGAATTTTCACGAAAACTTCAACAACTACCTGATCAATTTTTCGCTGCGCTCGTGCAAAAGGTGAATGCAGCACTGTCTGAAGGGCGCGATATTATTAATTTAGGGCAAGGCAATCCTGATCAGCCGACACCTCAGCACATTATTGCCGCACTGCAACAAGCTGCCGAAAATCCACAAACGCATAAATATTCACCGTTTCGTGGCATCGAGGAGCTTCGCATCGCCGCAGCAGACTTCTACAAAAACACATACAATGTCGATATCGACCCACAAACAGAAGTGGCGATTTTAGGCGGCACGAAAATCGGCTTAGTCGAGCTTCCAATGGCGCTACTAAACGAAGGTGACGTTATGCTGCTACCAGACCCAGGCTACCCTGATTATTTATCGGGCGTCGTGCTTGCTGGTGCCGAAATGAAAACGATGCCGCTCACTGCGGACAATGACTTTTTACCAGACTATACGCAGCTTGATGCTGACACGCTTGAGCAAGTAAAACTGATGTACTTAAACTACCCGAACAATCCGACTGGTGCAACGGCGACGCTTAAATTTTTTGAAGAAACCGTAGCACTTGCGAAAAAGCATAACATCGCCATTTCACACGACTTTGCGTACGGTGCAATCGGCTTTGACGGCAAGCGACCAGTAAGCTTCCTGCAAGCAGAGGGCGCAAAGGACGTCGGTGTTGAAATGTACACGCTATCGAAGTCGTTTAACATGGCAGGCTGGCGCATCGGCTTTGCGGTTGGCAACAAAGACATCATCGCAGCGATTAACTTAATTCAAGACCACCTGTTTTGCAGTATTTTCCCTGCCATTCAGCACGCAGGAGTTGCCGCATTAACGCAAGAACTACACGAGCTTGATGAACTGAGTGACATGTATGAGCGCCGTCGCAACGTGCTCGTTGAAGAAGCACATCGCATCGGCTGGAACATTACGGCACCGACTGGCTCATTTTTCGCGTGGCTGCGCGTTCCCAAAGGCTATACGAGTGCCCAATTTGCGGATGCCTTGCTTGATGAATGTGACGTAGCAGTCGCTTCAGGTAACGGCTTTGGTGAATACGGCGAAGGCTACGTGCGCGTCGGCTTACTCGTTTCAGAAGAGCGCTTACGTGAATTTATCGCACGCGTCGAAGCAAAAAACTTATTGCACGCTGCGGTGAAATAAACAATAACGAATACGAAAAGCTGTGCCAACGTTACATTCCCCGTTTAGCACAGCTTTTCACTTTTTATGCACGCTCTTGCCGCTTCATTAGCACACGATGAAACTGCGAGGCGAGTATTTGTTGAAACAGCATGCCAAACACGACCGGCATGACAACCTTCCCCGGAAAATACGTCGTTGCAAGCACGACACCAGCGGAAATATTTCGCATCCCACCAGTAAACACGAACGTCACGACGAGCTCCTCATCTTTCCATACGAGCTTCCCTACTACGTAACAAATGACGTAGCCAGACAGCGCAAGGAAAAACACAACAGCAATAATTTTCGCTAGCTCCCACGTAATATTTTCGACATACGGCGCAATCGCACTACTATTAATCATAACAATTAAAAATAAACTCATTTTCGAAAACGGCGCAAACGTCGCAGCCATCGTTTTACTAACGCGCGCGTCTGTCCATTCGTTGACAAGCACACCAGCAATCGAAGGAATCACGATCATCCAAAGTAAATCGACCATCATCGGCCAAATATCGACGTGAATCGTATCGCCTGCCACAATATGCACAAGCCCTGGCATGACGAGCGGCGACAGCACCGTATCAATTAAAATAATCGACAAGCAAAGCGCTAAATTACCGCGTGTTACGGCCGCCCAAATGAAACTTGTCACGCCTGTCGGTACAGCGACCGCAAGCACGAAGCCAATCGTATACAGCGGATCGTTAAATAATAGCTCGGCGATGAAGTACGCCCAAAGCGGCATCGCAATATGTAAAAACGCAATCGTTACGATAATGATAACGCTGTAGCGACGAAAGCTTTTGAACGCAGACAAGTTCATCGTTAAACTGCCCGCAAACGTCATAAACGCAAATAGCCACGGCACTAAAAATAGCAGCGGAATCATCCATTCATCAAGTAGCACACCGATTACTAAACTAAGCGGTGTAAAAATCGGCATCATTTTTTGAAGCCATTGATTGATGCGAGAAATCATCAAAACACCTCATTTTCTGCCCTTTATTATACACCTTTTTGGATAGTTCTTTGCATGCACTTGTAGGAAGTCATTGTATTTTTTACAATAGTTGAAGGAGGTGTTCCGATGTTCAATTTGTACTTGTTTACACTTTACTGCGCCATTGCTATCGCGGTGACGTTTTTAGAATATATTTTATACCACTTCGGCTATCGCAACCGCCTCATTATCGCAGTGAAGCAAGTTGTAGAAGTGCCGTATACGCTCGTGCATGAATTTTCGCATGCGATCGTCGCGCTCATTACATCGGGGCGCATTAAAAAAATTACATTACACCACAATTTAAGCGGGAGTGTCGTCAGCACATCGTCAAAAAAGTTTTCACGCATTTTAACGACGCTCGCTGGCTATACGCTACCGTGCTACATTTCATTTTTATTCATTTGGCTACTCCATTTTAATGCGGCGTTCGCACTATATGGCTACCTCATCATCGCCGTGTTTTCATTCGTCTTTATTCGCAATATGTACGGCTTTTTTTGGCTGCTCGGCTTCATTACCTTGCTTGCGGTCACATTGTTGTACACACCTGCGTGGTTCATTTTGCACATGAGCTACTTTTTCATCTCGCTCTTGTTCGTCGCATCACTTTACGGCGGCTATCGTATTTTGCTGCTGGCGTGGCATGAACCGCGACTTTATCATGATGCGCACGTCCTAGCAAATGAAACGAAAATACCAGCACAAGTGTGGGGCATCGTCTTTTTCGTACACAATATCGTTATTAGTGGGAGTATTTTATATTATTTTATTTTGTAAAAAAGCTGAAAATGAACTACTTTAATTTGCTTTTTCTATGAAATTCACATTTTTCATAGAAGGAGCATTTTTTTCGTGCAATAAAATGTCCTGCTACCCAATTTTATTTTTTTACGTTACAATCCGAAAGAACGAATTAGTCTTTTAGGCTTAAATTAACGTTTTATATTATCATCAAAAAGGTATTTTATGCGTAACAAACAATCAAGAGGAGAGATTTTTATGATTAAACAAACATCAAGCCTGCAAAAACGCTTTTTCTATATATTAGTCGCAGTCATCCTATTATTAACGATTTCAATTGGCTTCGTCGTGTATATGACGATCAACAACGTCGTGCAAAACACCATTTCTGAAAATAATAAAATGACCGCCGAGCATATCGTAGCACAGCTCGACGCCAAAAAGTATGAAACGCTCGCTACTACGTCAGACGAGCAGCTTTATACAGAACTTCAACAAGAACTAACAGCATTGCTTGATGCAAACAAAACGACGTATTTATACGTTGTCGCTCCCTCAACGGACGGCGCATTAAACCGCGTGCTTGTCGATGCAGGTGATGTGACGAGCGAGGACACTTACGCATTCGGTGATGAGGCAGAAGGAGTAGACTTTGCCGCAATTAACACGCAATTAAATGAAACAGGTCCTTATTCAGAGCTTGTCGAGGCTGAAGGGTGGGGGAATTTCTTATCAAATTACGTACCACTAAAAGATAGCTCAGGTAACACATTTGCGATTGTCGGTGTTGACGAGGAAGTATCATTCATCCAAACGATTCAAAGCGCATCTGTGGCGACGACATTACCACTCATTATCGGCATCATCATCGTCATGAGCTTATTAAGCATTAGCGCCATTTATTTATACGTAGCAAAATCGTTAAAGCCCGTCGAAAAAATGCACATTGCCGCAAACGAGCTAGAAGCAGGCACAATCGAGCAAGCACTTCAAACTGCACATAGCATCGACACGTCAAACAACGACGACATTTCGACGTTCGCCAAAGATTTCACGTCTGCGATTGAGCATGTGCATACGATGATTACCGATTTAACGACGATGGCACAAGGAATGAACGATGCGACGAACTCGTTAAATGGCACGTCCACTCAAGTAGACGAAGCACAGCGCCAGCTAAAAACGAGCGTACAAGGAATTAACGGTAGTATGGAACAACAACAACGTTTAGCAGAGGAATCATTCCAAGCGATGGAAGCGTTAGACGAAGTATGACGAGCATTACACAATCGGTCGAGGAAGTAGTCGAAAGCTTACAGCAAGCCTCTTCATTAATCGAAAAAAATGCAGACGATGCCACGGCCGTATCAACGAAAGTAACGAAAGTCGCTTCATCGGTTGTTGAAACAGCGAATAACGTCAACGTTTTATCAGCACGCTACACATCAATTGAAGACATGATTACCGTCATTCAAAGCATTGCCGAACAAACGAACTTACTTGCATTAAACGCCGCAATCGAAGCAGCGCGTGCCGGTGAAGCTGGTAAAGGCTTCTCCATCGTTGCGGGCGAGGTGAAAAAGCTTGCAGAAATGACAAAATCATCAGCAGAGGACATTCGCACACATATTTTAGACTTTAAAGACGTCACGCAACAAGTATTAACGAGCATGGAGCATAGCACGAGCGAAGTAACAGAAAGTGCCGAACTCGTAACAGCTATTAGCGACAATTTACGCGACGTGCTACAAGCCGCGAAACATGTGCAATCACGCGTAAGTGAAGTAACAATCACGACCGAGGAAATGCAGCAAACGATGCAAGGTGTACACGGCGCATTACACGAATCAACAGTCGCGTCAACGCAAGTACTCGTAGAAACACAGCACGTCGTAAAAGCAGTCGATGTACAAGAAACGACCGTAACATCGCTTCAGCACACAGTGGATGATTTATCGTCATTCGTGCAAAACTTAGACGACATGACATCGAAATACGACTTAACGACAGTGAAGCCCGCTTCGTAATCGGTGCAATCGTCGCCTTCGTTAAGCGCGCTAAGTCGTCCACCGCCAGCTGCATTTGCATACCGAGCTTCCCTGCACTGACGATCATGTGCGGCAATGATTGTGCCGATACATCAATAACAGTCGGGAAAAGCTTTTTCATGCCGATCGGTGAGCAGCCGCCACGCACGTAACCTGTCAGCCCGAGTAGCTCCTTCACCGGCAACATCTCAACTTTTTTCTCGCCAACGACTTTTGCCGCTAGCTTTAAATTTAACTCTGCTTGTACTGGAATGACGAACACGAAATATTTCGATGCGCCTGCTGTAGCAACGAGCGTTTTAAACACTTCGTCAGTACGATGCCCAATTTTTTGTGCAACTGTTATGCCGTCCACATTGTCTGGGTCTACATCGTATTGAAATATGTCATGCGCGACTTTTTGTTGTTCTACAAGACGAATCGCGTTCGTTTTTTGTATCTTCTTTGCCAATGTGACATCCCCTTACGCAATGAGTGATAGTTTCGATTCTAATGGATCACGGTAACCGTTTTTCACCATTGTCATATGAGATTGATAGTTGTTCAGTGCTAATACTTTTTTACGCTCTGCTAGTACTTGCGAATAGTCTTTATCAAATGCTGTTTCCTTCGAGCCGTCTAGCTGCTGCTCGCGTGTGAAACGCTCTGGAACATTCACATTTGTAGAAGCGGTTACATAGTCAGGAATTTCTTCCGTTTCTTCCACTGCATCTTCTCGCATTACTTCCCCACGAAGCTGCTGAATTTGCGCTGAAGCATTTGCTGCTACACGTAAATCTTGTGCAGAAGGCTGTGCCGGTGCAAGTGCTGCTTGACGAACTTTCTCCAAAATCGTCAGCATCTCGTCTTTATCGTCCACTTGTGGCGCGTTAATTGGCACCTTGCCTGCTACTGCATATTGCTTATCGTCTGGTCCAGTCGTATATTCGTAGCTAACTGGTCCTGCTAATGAGCCACCTACTGCTTTATGTGCTTGCTCATGCGTGCGAATCTCCTTATCCGTCTGCATGAGCTGCTTAATTTCTTGCTGTACTTCTGGCTGCTTGAGCTGTTCTTCCTTCGATCTCGGTTTGTCCGTTACATCGCTATTCGTCTCTTTGTCGAGCTTTCCTGATAATAAGTCCTCTAATGCTTTTAACGCATCGTTTCGCTTCTCTCCAAAATACTCCGCGCTTTTACGGTACGCTTGTCCTGCGTCTTTACGCCCTATTGCTTTGCGACGCTCCTCTAACGCTTGGGACTGTGATTGACGGTCTTGTATCATTAACGATGAAATTTTCATACAAATGTCCTCCTTTCCATTTTGGTCGCTATGTGTCCATTATTCTTCAAACTATTCTACCAAAAAGTATCTTCAGACTAAATGTGAAAAAATGATGAAATCGACAAAATTGTAAAAATAATTACAAAATACTAGGTAAAATTTATAATTTCAAAATATGCCTTTACATAAGAATTTATGACTAAAATAATCATAAAAAATAAAAAATAGGATGAAACGGTGATTTATTACTCACTAATGAATATACAAAAATAGTATTTTAGCACTTTATAAAGTAATATACATATTTGCTTCATCTTCATTTCAAATGAGTTCACGCAGTTCTCAATTTCCAATTCCATTTTTATTGGCGCATACCTCTCGCAATGGATGGTGGTCACAATTAGGGTATTTATATCCTATTCCCTTTTATTTGGGGGTGAAACGAAAAGACGACGAATAAGCATGTTCGCCTATGTCGCCGAACAAAATCATACATTATTTAAAGCGCAGAAATCTTTCTCATCAGCGACTGTGCTATATTAACAATAAGGATTGATGAAAGGATGTATGTTATGGCTAAAAGTGTAGTATTAGCAGAAAAACCTTCAGTTGCGCGCGACATTGCGAACGTGCTGAAGTGTACGAAAAAAGGAAATGGATTTTTAGAGGGCGATAAATATATCGTCACGTGGGCGCTTGGACATTTAGTGACACTTGCTGATCCAGAAAGCTACGATGAGAAGTATAAAAAGTGGAGCTTAGAAGATTTACCGATGCTGCCAGACCGCTTGAAGCTCACAACGATTAAGCAGACGAGCAAGCAGTACAACGCCGTAAAATCTCAGCTAACACGTAGCGACGTAAACGAAATCATTATCGCAACGGATGCAGGTCGTGAAGGGGAGCTTGTTGCTCGCTGGATCATTGACCGTGCGAAAGTGAACAAACCAATTAAACGTTTATGGATTTCTTCTGTTACCGACAAAGCGATTAAAGAAGGATTCGCGAACTTAAAGCCTGGGCAAGCGTATGAAAATTTATACCACGCCGCAGTTGCCCGCAGTGAAGCAGACTGGTACATCGGCTTAAATGCGACACGTGCGTTATCGACGAAATTTAACGCGCAATTAAATACAGGTCGCGTTCAAACTCCTGTTGTCGCAATGGTCGCAGCACGCGAGGACGAAATTAAAAACTTCAAAGCACAAACGTATTACGGCATTGAAGCAAAAACGGCTGACTTAAAATTAACGTGGCAAGATGCAAATGGCAATTCACGTAACTTCCAAAAAGAAAAAATCGATGCCATCGTCGCAACGCTTGGCAAACAAGACGCAACGATTATCGACGTCGAGCGCAAACCGAAGAAAACATTCTCACCAGGTCTTTACGACTTAACAGAATTACAGCGTGACGCAAACAAAATTTTCGGCTACTCAGCGAAAGAAACGCTCAACATTATGCAAAAGCTATATGAGTCGCACAAAGTATTAACATACCCGCGTACAGACTCACGCTTTTTATCTTCTGACATCGTTTCGACGATTCCAGAGCGCCTAAAAGCATGTGCTGTTGGCGAGTACCGCTCACTAGCGAACAAAGTATTAACAAAGCCGATTAAAGCGAACAAGTCATTCGTTGACGATGCACGCGTATCAGATCACCACGCGATTATCCCAACCGAAGAGTACGTGAACTTTGCGAACTTTAACGACAAAGAGCGCAAAATTTACGATTTAGTTGTGAAGCGTTTCTTAGCGGTGCTGTACCCTGCCCACGAGTTTGAGCAGCTAACGGTACAAGCAAAAATCGGCGACGAAAAATTCATCGCACGCGGCAAAACGGTCATTGCAGCAGGCTGGAAAGAAGTGTACGCGAACCGCTTCGACGACGAGGAATCAACGGATGATGTGAAGGAACAGCTATTGCCACGCCTTGAAAAAGGACAAACGTTGCGCGTCAGCTTAATCGCCCAAACATCAGGGCAAACGAAGCCACCTGCACGCTTTAACGAGGCAACGCTTTTATCAGCAATGGAAAACCCAACGAAATATATGGATACGCAAAACAAACAACTTGCCGAAACATTAAAATCAACAGGCGGCTTAGGAACGGTGGCAACACGTGCTGACATTATCGAAAAGCTATTCAACTCATTCTTAATCGAAAAGCGTGGCAAAGACATTCACATTACGTCAAAAGGTCGTCAGCTGCTCGATTTAGTACCACAGGAGCTGAAATCACCAGAAACGACAGCACAATGGGAGCAAAAGCTAGAGCTTATCGCAAAAGGTAAGCTGAAAAAAGATGCATTCATCGGAGAAATGAAAGCGCACACGAAAAACATCGTGAACGACATTAAAAACAACGACAAAAAATTCAAGCACGACAACATTTCAACGAAGTCATGCCCAGATTGCGGTAAGCCGATGCTTGAAGTGAACGGCAAAAAAGGCAAAATGCTCGTATGCCAAGACCGCGAATGTGGTCACCGTAAAAACGTAGCCCGCGTCACAAACGCACGCTGCCCACAATGTAAAAAGAAATTAGAATTACGTGGTGAAGGTGAAGGTCAAATTTTCGTTTGCTCATGTGGACACCGCGAAAAACTATCAGCATTCGAAGCGCGTCGCAAAAAAGAAGGCGGCGGTAAGGTTGATAAACGCAGTGTGCAGAAGTTTATGAAGGAACAGCAGAAGGAAGCAGAGCCGATCAATAACCCGTTTGCGGATTTATTGAAAGGGTTTAATACGGAGAAATAAAAACAGCTTGAGACAAAACAAAGCGTTATGGGAAAAATGAATTTTTCCCATAACGCTTTTCTGCTTTTCGACTATAATTTGTTACCTGAACACTACGTCATCAAAATTCCAACATAATATTCATTCATTGAAAGCTTGAAATTCACTTCTGTTCCAAATCCCTCTTAATTGATATTAAAAACTTTCTTATAATTCTAGAGAAGTTATATAAAACTCACCATAAATTAATTCAACTGAATAGTTGCTAGTTTGTGATGTAGATTTAAAACCTGAACTTGGATTATCTATTGTATAAAACTCTTCAACTGTAACTGAAAAAGCTTCATCTGAAACTTGATTTATATTTAAAACTGAGTAGTCAATTAAATCCAACATAATATTACGATTCCGCAATGATTCCATATACTGTAATTGTTCACTATAAAAATCAGATTCTGAATATATATAGTATTCTAAAGAAGATATATCTCCTTGCACATAAGCTTGTAAATAATAATATACTAAGTTCTCAATTTGTTGGCGTGCTGATTCAACTGTGTTATTTGAACCGATAAAAGGCACTGAATCTAAACTATTTACAGAAATTGGCGTCGTCATAACTGGTTGTACGCTTTCTTCAGTTGTAACGATTTCTTCTACTGCTGACACTACAGAAGATTCCTCTACTAATACTGATTGTTGACTAATAGCAGATTGTTCAATCACATTTTCTTGTTCCTGTTCAGAATCTGCATTTGCGCCTATCAAGGCAAGTCCAATAATTGCAATAAACAATGTTGCTACAGATGCTAAAATAAATTTAACTATTGATTTACCTTTTGATTTTTTGCCAGATTGCTTTTTTACATCTTCTTTGGATACTGCTTTCGTATTCAAATACTCTTTTTTCACCGTATTCAGTTCTTCTAATGCCTCGTGAGTTTCAAATTGGCTAGGTGAAAGTGCTTCTAACTGTTTTTTTAATTGCTTTTTAGAAATGTCACCTGTAATAATTGTGTGAATCGACTCTTTTTCAGCTTGCACTTTCGCCAAATATACTTCTTCAGCTGTTTTTGCTAATTCTATAGTATCGTACTGAACACCTTTAAATGTACGAAGTGCTTGATCTAACGTCACCTTCAATTGTTGTAAATAACTAATATATGTTGCACGTACTGTTTCATTAGGTAACACAATTGTTTCAGCAGATTGAAGTGCTTGTTCAATCCCTTCGATTGTTGTCAAATCTGAAAGCTTTTTCAACTTTTCAATTTCTCTTTGTGAACTTCGGATTGACTTTGCTTCCTCACGTGTTTCATACTCGATGCCATCAACTGTCCGATATTCCAAATCATGCTTTGTAATGATTTTTTGGAGTTCAGCAACATATTTATCTGATATTGCTGTTTGCCAATTTTGAGTTTGCAATGTTTCTAAAGTTTGTATAGCTTCTGCTTCTTTCAATGGTTTGCTTGAACTGTATATATCTTTAACTCGCGCTAACTCTTCTTTCGCGATTTCAACATCTTTGTGTTGCTCAAATATAATCCCATCAACTGTACGTTCTAAAACGTCTAGTTTCTCACGGTGTACATAGTATATATTTGTGATTTCATCGATATTCGCAAGTCCTAAAGATTTCGCTTTTAATTGAATTTTCGTTAAAAATTTGTCGATGTCTTTCACTGACTTTAGTGCTTCAATATCAATTAACTGTTTTTTAAGTTGACCTTTTTTATACGCGTCCAAGTCAATTCCAAAATATTTTGCCATTCTGCTTAATTCACCATTTTGGTCTCCATATTTCTCCATTGTATAAATATAGTACTTTAATTGATAAGGATTTCTTGTAAAAATATCAAATATCAGTTTAGCAATATCTTCTTCAGGCACGCGTCCTTTACTTAAGTTTGTATAAATTAATTCGGCTTCTTTTGCTTCATCTACTGTTATGTAATCAAAAATCTCTTCATCTATTAATTCCTCAACAGCATCAATAATAGCTAAAGATAGATTACTAATATTTGAATATACGCCAGACTCTAGTGTTTTAAGTGTTTCAGGATTTTTGAAAATAGCACTCTTTTTTGAACTGTTCCCTATTGCTGTAAATGTTTTTGCAACACCATTAAACATCATATGAGCCGCACCGCTCGCAATATTCATTGCGCCAGCTGTAGCCATACCTTGTAAAGCACCACTTACACCAAAGCCACCACCAACTACTCGACCACGCGATTCACGACGAGACTGACGATATTTATCTAATTGCTCCGAATCCATTACGATTTCTAAATATTGATCATTAATTTTATTGAAATCTTCTTCCCATGTGAAATAATCTATAACGTACTCTCGAAAAAATGTATCTTCATCTAAAGTATAAATTTTATATTTAGTGACAAGTTCTTCTAAAGCAATTTCAATCGCTTCATAAATAAATTGGAAACCTTGTTGAAACGCTTTTTTGGAAACATCATCTAAACTACTATTTTCATTTTTATACACTTGTACGAAGGAATCTGAGTACTGATGTGCTAGTTTTTCAAATTTTAATTTTAATGAATTATACCTGTCCATTTGACTAGAAATTTGAATTTTCTGATTCAGAATGGTGAACGCTTTTCCCATCTTAAAACCCCTTAGACATAATATTTTAAATATAAATACCATTATAAATGCTGTTCATATTTTTGTAACTAAAAAATACCATTTACATGTAAATAGAATATGCACTTAGACTTATATTTATCTCTATTATGCTTATATATATTAGGTTTCACTGCTACCAAAAACGTTCCTGGTGTTTATTGCAAAATACATATGAGGCTGTACCAAATGACAAAATAGACGTTTGTACAACCCTCTCATTTTGTACAAATATTAGCATACTGATTTAAATCGTTATAAAAACGCAAAATATCACTTCGAAAAACAGACAGGAGCTGCCCGGAAATTACTTATCGGAGAGCCATATCTTATCCAACGCCATCAATTTTTTCAACGTCTGGTTAGAGCCAAATACAACATATTTGCTTAATAACTAATCAGTACATCTGAAGAATCTTATAACTATTCTTCTTCAAAACCTATTCAAGTTTATAAATGTAGCTCACTTCTCACTTACTAGCTCATTTCCTATTCATCCTCTACAATAGAAACAAACGACAAAAGGAGTGATTCACATGAACCGCGTATATTTACGCCCGCTACAAATGCAAGATGCGACACAAATTCACGCCGCAACCGAGGACGAGGAAATTCGCTATTACACAAGCACGACCGAGCGCTTTACAGTCGAGGCGATCGAACAATTCATTATACGTTCCTCTAGTGATCGCTCGCGCATGGACTTTGCGATTTGCGATACGACAACCGACGCGATGCTTGGTGAGGTGTCACTGCTAGACGTAGATGAACGAAACAAGCGCGGGGCGATGCGCATTATGCTCCACTCGCTGCACGACGCTAACAAAGGCTACGGCACAGAGGCGATGCTCCACTTCATTCGCTACGTGTTTGAGGATGTGCAGTTAAACCGACTGGAGCTTGAAGTGCTCGCATACAACCCACGCGCTAAGCATGTGTACGAGAAGGTCGGCTTTGTGATGGAAGGCATTGCACGCGAGGCGACGTATTATAACGGACGCTTTGTTGATGAAATACATATGAGCATGTTACAACGTGATTACGAGCGCTTGTACGGTTGATGAAGTAGTAGAGGGACGTGATGTTCTTCTACTGCTTTTTAAATGCAAAAAAAGCCGCAGAAAACGATACAGTTCTCTGCGGCTCTTCATATTATTTAGTTATCTTGCACATCTTTACGGTTTTTCTTAAATAGCTTCGATAACACTTCGTACACAACTGGCACGACGATTAACGTTAGTAACGTAGACGAGAATAAACCGCCGATTACTGTTACCGCTAAGTCTTTTGAAATTAAACCGCCACCGCCATCTAATACGGCCATTGGCATCATAGCACCAATTGTTGCGATTGCCGTCATTAAAATTGGACGTAAACGAGTTGCGCCCGCTTCTAAAATGGCATCGCGCATATCCATACCTTCTTGCTCCATTTGGATAATGCGGTCAACAAGTACGATAGCATTCGTTACAACGATACCGATTAACATGAGTAGACCCATCATTACTGAAACTGAAATCGTTTGACCTGTAATAAGTAAGCCGACGAATGAACCGATTACCGCGAATGGTAACGATGTTAAAATCGCAAATGGTGCTAATCCTTCACCGAATGTTACTACTAAGATGAAGTAGACGATTGCGATTGCCGCAACCATAGCAATACCAAGCTTCGTGAATGTATCCGCGATGTCTGCTGATACACCCGCTTCGTTAATCGTTACACCTTCTGGAAGTTCGATTTTGTCGATTTCCTCTTGTGCTGCGCTCGTTGGTCCTGAAATATCATCTTCTGTAATGTCTGCTGATACAGAAGCATAATATTCACCCGCTGAACGTGCTAGCGATGTTAATGTTGAACTCTTCTCTACATCAACAAGCTCACCGATTGTCATCATTTCGCCTGTCGCTGTTGGAATTTCTGTTGCTAATACGTCATCGATATTGCTTGCTGCTGTTTTTGCCTCGCGCTGTACGATGACTTCAATGTCTTGACCGTCATGCTCGACTGTCGTTAACACTTCTTTCGCTGAGCTTTGTGATAATGCCATTACAATTTGACCAGTCGTTAAACCGTATTGTAATACGTTTTCTTGCTCTACTTTAAATACGTGCTCAACATATGGGTCTTCTGCATCCGATGATACCTTTTCTAAACCGTCTACATCTTGTAACGCATCTTCTGCTTCTTTAATCACTGCTAATAAATCATCTAAATTCTCTGAGTAGAACGTGTAGCTCACTGAGTTCGACGACATACCCATTGAGAAGTCTTGTTGCTTCCATGTACCAGATTGGTCTAAGTTTTCTAAGTACGCCATAATGTCATCTTGTGCTTTCATGAACTCGTCGTTTGAAACGCTGTCCGCGAAAATTAAGTACATTAAGCCGCCACCAGCTCCACCGCCACCCATCATCATTGCTGTTGGGTCTGCGCCAGCTTCCGTTGTGATCGATAATTGCGTAATCGAAATATCGTTACGGAAGTTCATTTCTTCTTCTACTTCTTCAATGTTGTGCAACGTCTCACGCATCGTTTCACCTGTTCCTGGTGTATACGTTACGTACATCATTTTCTCTACTTCTGAGCCCATGAATGAGAAGCCGATAATTGGCGTTAACATTAATGAACCGACTAATAATGCAATCGATAAAATCGACGTAATCCACTTATGATTTAAACATTTCTCTAAGAAACCTTTAAACCAAAGTGCCATTTTGCCAACTTCTTTATGATTGCTTTCTTCTTTTTCGCTATATAACTTTTTGAAGAACATTGTGTGTGATAATGCTGGAACGATTGTTACCGCCACAATTAATGATGCGATTAATGCAAACGACATCGTTAATGCGAATGGTAAGAATAATTCCCCAACCATGCCACCTACGAAAATCAGTGGTGCGAATACCGCGATCGTTACGAGCGTCGACGATAAAATCGGCTTGAACATTTCAATCGTTGCCTCACGAATAAGCGCACGACCTGTTAGCTTCTCGCCTTTTAAGTGTAATCGTCGGTAAATGTTTTCGACTACGACGATTGAGTCATCAATTACACGGCCAATTGCGACTGTAATCGCACCGAGCGTCATAATGTTTAACGTAATTTCTAACCAGTTTAAAACAAGCAGTGCCATGAAAATCGACACAGGAATCGAAATGATTGAAATGATTGTTGAACGCCAGTCGCGTAAAAATAATAAAATAATTAATACGGCAATCGCGCCACCAAATAATGCTTTTTCAATCATCGCAAATACTGACGCTTCAATCGGCTCACCTTGGTCAAGTGTTACATCGATGACTAAAGATGGGTTTTCCTCTTTTTGTTCCTCGATTAAATCCTTCACCGCATTTACGACTGTTACCGTATTCGCTGTTTGTGCTTTAATGATTTGAATCGCAATCGCGTCCTCGCCATTTGTACGAGAAATCGATTGTACTTTACCCACTACTTTAATTTTTGCAAGCTCACCAAGTGGAACGACTGGTGACGGATTTTCAAACGTTGGCGTTACTGGAATTAAAAACTCCTTTAACGCATCCACTGTCGTAATTTTCCCATCAACCGATACTGCTTCTTCCCCTTTGTCAAACTCATATAAGCCAAGCGATAACGCTAAGTCACTCGCTTCAATCATTTGCTTAATGCTTTCTTCTGTTACGCCAAGCTCAGCCATTTTTTCCGTATTGTACGTAAACTCTACTTCATTTAAATGCTGACCTGTCACAGATGCAGACGCCACACCATCAATTTTTTCAATCGCTGGTAATACCGTCTTCTCTACTTTTTCTGTAAGTGAAACAATGTCTCCATCTTTGTCACTTACCGATAACGCCACAACCGGCATCATGTTCATGCTAATGGCCATAATTGATGGCTCGTCTACTTCCTCTGGTAATGCAATCGCATCGACCGTTGATTGTAGCTCACGTTTTTTCTCATCCATATCTACGCCAAACTCGTACTCTATTTGTACTTGCGCAATATTTGATGAAGATGTTGAAAATACCGCTTTTACGTCTTCAAGCCCCTCAAACGCTTTCTCCATCGGTATCGAGACATCTTCCATTACTTGCTCTGGTGTTGCCCCAGGATATACACCCATTACAATTAAGTACGGAATCGAAATATCCGGAATCGATTCCATTTTCATTCGCGTACCTGAATAAATACCGCCGACTGTGATGATAATCGTTAATAACCATACAGCGAGCTTATTTTTCAGCACGAAATTTACTAAACCTTTCACAACTGCACCTACCTTTATGAAATTTGACTTCTCATTGAACATTTCTTATACTAATGACTACTTGGTCAAAAGTCAATTAATCGCAACGGAGGGTGTTAACATTATGCTTAAAAAACAACTCATCATACAAAGTGCCCTCGAACTGTTCGCAAGCCAAGGTATTGAAGCGACATCCGTTCAGCAAATTACCGAGCGCGCAGGCATTTCAAAGGGCGCTTTTTATTTATCATTCAAGTCAAAAGACGAACTCATTCTCGCAATGATTCACCATTTTATGACGAACTTAATTACAAGCATTGACTCAATGGTCACTAAAGCGAATGCACATGACGATTTACTGTATCAATATTTGTTTCACGTTTATACATGCTTTACCGAACACGCAAGCTTCGCAAAGGTACTCATGACCGACGTGCCAAAAACAATTAATCAAAGCTTGCTTGAACACGTTACTCGCTATGACAACATCATCACAGCGAAATTAAAGCTCATTGTGAGAAAGCAATTCCCTACGCTTGCAGACGACATGGTAGATGAGACGGTATTTTTCATCCGTGGACTGGTCGGCTCATACGGTACGCTTTTCTTCCATTCGCACACACCACCAGACAATTTACACACGCTTTGCACAGCGCTCGTCGAAAAAATTACGATTCACGCAAAATATGCAACAATCGCAGTCATCCAGCCGAGCATGCTTTTTCCAACGACAACGCTTGGCATATCAAAAGAGCAAGCAATTGATATGCTTCAGCAGCTTGCAGGTGAGCTACAAGACGATTTACTGCGCAATACGACTACTTTACTCATTGAGCAGCTACAATCGCAGACGCTTTGTGCTACGCTGTTAGACGGGCTCATTAATACGATGAGCTTGCACGCAGAAACGAAAACATTCGTGCCGCTATTGCGCGAGCATTTCGCGCAATAAAAAAGGGGTGTGCTACTGTCTATTCGACAGCCAGCACACCCCTTTTATTTAGTGAACATCTCGTTTTGAGAAGTTGCCACCTTTTACTTCAACAACTTCATAAATCGCAACGAACGCTTTTGGATCAATGTCACGAATAATATCTTTCATTTTACGCTCTTCTAAGCGGTTAATGATGCAGTTAATCTCTTTAAATGTTTGATTCGAATACGCACCTTCAACCGTATTTAACGTTGCACTACGACCTAAGCGATCACGAATCGTCTCAACCATTTCATCTGGATTTGAGGTAATGATGCGGAAACTTTTCGAACCGCTCATCCCTTCTTCCACAATAACGATCACTTTCGATGCGATAAAGTACGCAATCGCTGATAAAATCGCGCCCTTTAAGCCAAATACGAACGACACGACGATGAATACGAATGCATTTAAAAATAAAATTAAATCACTCGTGCTAAATGGCAGCTTGCGTGATAATAGCACCGCTAACATATCAATCCCGTCTAACGCACCACCGTTACGCAGCGCAATCCCCATACCTAAACCTAAAATAATCCCACCGACAACGGTAATTAATAACGTATCACCTTCAATAATTGTCGGTACTTTATGCATAAAAATCGTGCCAAGTGACAGCGCCGCAATCCCAACGACCGATAAAATCGCAAACGTTCGTCCAATTTGCTTATACCCTAAAAAAATAAATGGAATATTTAACACCGCAATAAGTGCACCTAAAGGCAACCCAAATACAGTTGAACCCACGATACTTAGCCCGGTTACTCCACCATCAGATACGTTGTTCGGAATTAAAACAGCCTCTAATCCATACGCTGCAATCAAACCTCCCAAAATAATCATTACTACTTTTGTCGTCATTTGAAGCCCACTAATTTTTTCTACTTTCTTAT
The DNA here is from genome assembly GCA_036309765.1 of Caryophanon sp. GTDB lineage: Bacteria > Bacillota > Bacilli > Bacillales_A > Planococcaceae > Caryophanon. Next base: position 92,526 of record JAXJTE010000106.1, read on the forward strand.
CTGGCATACACGTAGTCCTTCCTTCATATAAAATACATTTTACTTCAAATAATAATACACACCATATAAAATGTATAATGGAAATCAATCATCACGCTGATATTTTCAACATAACGCAAAAAAGAGCGCGTACAAGTCTTCCTCGTACAACGCTCATAATCATTTATAGTACTTCTTTAATTTCTTTTTCAAAACTCATCGGCTTATCGGTCGGCGCAAAACGTTTCACAACACGCCCATCACGATCAACTAAAAATTTCGTAAAATTCCACTTCACCGACTTACCTAAAAACCCTTTCGTCGCCTCAGTTACGTGCTGAAATAATGGATGCGCTTCTGAACCGTTCACCTTTACTAAATCATGCATCGGGAACGTCACACCATACGACAAACGACATGCTTCTGCCGCCTCTGCACCAGACTTTACTTCCTGCTTAAACTGATCCGACGGGAAACCAAGCACGATTAATCCATCATCCTCATATTTCTTATATAGCTGCTCTAGCTCATCAAACTGACCCGTCAATCCACATTTCGTCGCCGTATTAACAATCAACATCGGCTTACCTTTATATTTTTCAAGTGAATATTCCTCACCATTTGCTAACGTTACATTAAAATCATAAACATTCATCACTTTTTCCTCCTCTATCTCTCACTTTAAAGAAAAATGCTCAAAAAATTCATTTAACTCATGCAATTGTTGACGCAATGCACGTCCCTCTTCCATCAAATAACCACATTCTTCAAGTTGTGCTAAAATCGCTTTCTCTATGTTTGGCTGTTGATCCTTCGCATAATCCGTTAGCGAAATAATCGTCGCGCGTTTATCTACAGGCGAAACTGTCTTCTCAATCCATCCACGCTTCAACAATTTCGATAAAATAGGATTCAACGTACCAATCCCTAAATTTAAGCGCTCTCCAATATCTTTCGTCATTACATCATCTTGCTCCCACAAAGCTAGCAATACTAAATACTGCGAATACGTTAATTGAAACGGCGCTAACACATGTGTATACAACTTGTTAAAATGACTTGCTGCACGGTACACTTCAAAACATAGCTGTTCGTCTAACTTTGCTGAAATCATGCTTCCCACCTCCAATATATCGTATACGATTCATTTTAACGAACTCAACTACAAATGTACAATCATTACACTTGAAATTTCAGAAAAACAAAAAAGCATTTAGCGAATGCTAAATGCTTTTTTACGTATGACCCGTACGGGATTCGAACCCGTGTTACCGCCGTGAAAGGGCGGTGTCTTAACCACTTGACCAACGGGCCTAAATATGGCTCCGAAAGCAGGACTCGAACCTGCGACCTGCCGGTTAACAGCCGGATGCTCTACCAACTGAGCTATTTCGGAATAATCTTGTATGGTGGGCCTAAATGGACTCGAACCATCGACCTCACGCTTATCAGGCGTGCGCTCTAACCAGCTGAGCTATAGGCCCTTAAAATGGAGCGGGTGATGAGAATCGAACTCACGACATCAGTTTGGAAGACTGAGGTTTTACCATTAAACTACACCCGCATAATGGTGGGTTTGGACGGAATCGAACCGCCGACACTTAGAGCTTCAATCTAATGCTCTACCAACTGAGCTACAAACCCACATTATAAAAAATGGCGGTCCCGACCGGGATCGAACCGGCGATCTCCTGCGTGACAGGCAGGCATGTTAACCGCTACACCACGGGACCATTTGGTTGCGGGGGCAGGACTTGAACCTACGACCTTCGGGTTATGAGCCCGACGAGCTACCACTGCTCCACCCCGCGATAATACTATGTTATTCAATTGATAAAAATGGAGGAGGTAGAGGGATTCGAACCCCCGCGCGGTGTTACCCGCCTGTCGGTTTTCAAGACCGATCCCTTCAGCCGGACTTGGGTATACCTCCATAATATATATGCTTGTTGTTTGAATGGTGGACCTTACAGGACTCGAACCTGTGACCGGACGGTTATTAGCCGTCTGCTCTAACCAACTGAGCTAAAGGTCCTTAAGATGGCTACCGAGGGAGTCGAACCCACGACCTTTCGGGTATGAACCGAATGCTCTAGCCAGCTGAGCTAGGTAGCCGTAATATTATAATGAAACGATTGGTGGAGCCTAGCGGGATCGAACCGCTGACCTCCTGCGTGCAAGGCAGGCGCTCTCCCAGCTGAGCTAAGGCCCCAATAAAGAATGGTCGGAATGACAGGATTCGAACCTACGACCCCTTGGTCCCAAACCAAGTGCTCTACCAAGCTGAGCTACATTCCGTAATAAGAATTCTGTTGAAAAATTATGGCGCGCCCGGCAGGAGTCGAACCCACAACCTTCTGATCCGTAGTCAGACGCTCTATCCAATTGAGCTACGGGCGCATAATAAAATTAAAAATGGTGCCGAGGGCCGGAATCGAACCGGCACGGTGATCACTCACCGCAGGATTTTAAGTCCTGTGCGTCTGCCAGTTCCGCCACCCCGGCATTTTTTGGAGCGGAAGACGAGGTTCGAACTCGCGACCCCCACCTTGGCAAGGTGGTGTTCTACCACTGAACTACTTCCGCAAAATGCATAAG
>JAXJTE010000107.1:0-3656 GCA_036309765.1 Caryophanon sp.
AAATACGTAAATTCGTTATCTTCTCTTGTTGAAAGGTCGTCTTGCCAAGCAATAATACCACCGTCTTGCGTTTTAACAAGTGAGTGATTTTCTCGTAACCAATCAAATATCGCAGCGAATTTCATTTCTTCAACTGCATCAAATTGATACAGTTGCTCTCGGAAATTACCTTTCGTATGTACGTCCACAAATTTGGTTGTCGAAAATAATTTGGAACTGTTCACGTTTGTAATACTTTTTTCGCCCACATACTGAATTGGATTACCTGTTAATGTACTTAATGTTCCCTCACCTTGCTCGAAAAGACTTTTTTTGTATATAGCAAATGACTTATACATTTCCTCACATTTCCATACCTCACCTATTGATTCCACATTAATGCGACAATTGAGATTTTTCTCTTTTGTTTTGCTCATGACTTCTGTAAACCAATTAATTACTACATCATTCAAGCTTCCTACACTTAAAGAGAAATCAGGAAACACTTTTGAGTCGTCATTTACTTTTTCTGTTTTAATCAACTGTGTGACCACGGCTTCAAACTGCCTCAGTGTTTTATCATCTGGGTTCATAAAATATTTTTCGTAAAAACGTTTAATCGCAATCACACTATTAGGTAACGAATCAATTTTCGCCCAATCGTTAAAAACTTGTAGACGATGCTTTATTTTTGCTTTGTCCAAGTATTTGAAGCTGTCATACAAAATGTACGGTGGAGCATTCGTACCTGATCTTACAAATTCATTCGCATCACCTAAATATGGAATGGTTTTTGGACTAAGTATAATTTTTTGTAACTCGCCATCACTATCAATGACAAACTCTACACTCGTAATCTTCAAAACTGAAAAAACAGGCAACACACAATAATTATCTGTATCCTCACTATCCCTCAATCCAACTTCACCATTCGCCGCTAATTGGTCATAGTAATCAACAAACTTATTCACTAAATACATATTCTCACCTCGTTTCGTTAAAACTGAATAATGCCGTTTTCCATAATAGGTTCGAAAAATTCATTGATGCCAACGCGCTGACCGTTTGCATATTGAAAGCTATGAAACATTTTCTCAAACGCAATCGTGCCGCTGTCGTCATAAAACCCTTCCCCTTCACCGAACTTGCACGGCTTAACGTAACCGGGACAATCCGTCGTGCCAAGCCAAATATCGTATCGACCACCGCGCTTTAACGAACGCTTGAGCATGTTGCTATGTTTTTCGACGTTGCGGTCTTCCTTCAAATCGTCGCGCTCCTCGTTAAACTCGAAGCGTGCGCGTACTTGATATTTCACGTCCTTTAATACGGTATAGCTCGCCTTTAATCGTTCATTTACATACGTCGGTTGTAAATGCTCCTGAATGCCGTTTTGCTTCACACGTCTCGTTTCACGTAAATGAAGCACCGCATATTCCTCTGTACGTATTTCATTCACAATGCGAATTTCCTCGATGACGTATTTAATGGTTGGCTTCCAATATATATTTTCAAGTATGCCTGTAATCGCTGAGTATGTAGGAACTAAGTAGCTTACTTTATAGCCATTCATTGATGAGTTGGGCGTTGAAAATAACGCTTGCTTGCCGCTTACCTCAAACTCCACTCGCTTGAACTTTTCCATTCGATTTCACCTTCTTTCATCAAGCGTAGTATTCCGTGACAAATGCATTGTCCCATTCATTAAAGCAAAATATGTATAGTAATAGCTACTAATCACACATAAATATTCATAAAATTACCTCGATTTATTTTAGGCAGAAGAAAAAGCTGCGCCAACGTAATGTTGACACAGCTAATACAAGGTGAGACGGAGCAAAAAAAATTGCCCGCACCTCCAAATTACGCTTCCATCACTTTCGCCATCTTCGCTTGAAACTCGTCATACGTCATGTTGCCTAATGCGAAGTCCATCGTATACATATACATTTGCTCCGTTTTCGAATAATCCGTTTTGACGTTTAAGGCGTCCGCTTCATTCGGCAGTGGCTCAAGTACGTGCTGCTTCGTTACAAATGCCTCGAAATAACGATAGCCGAATTTACGCTGTGACACGGCATCGAGGTGAATGCCATCTGGATTTGCGGTAAGCCCTTCTGCTGTCACGAAGTAGCAATGTGGCTGCTCGTCCGCGAATCGACGTAGCTGCGCGTTTACTTGCTCAAATTGCGGCGAATATAGTCCGAAGCCCGTTTGCCCTAAAAAATGCCCAAGCTCACCGATGATCAGTGGTACGTCTGGAAGCTGTAGCTCTTGACGAAGCGCCTCGACAATGACGTGTAGCTTGTCGTAATACGTTTCATGCAAGTCATTCATGCTGTCGCTTTCGCCTTGGTGCCATAAAATACCCGCAATGTTACTCGTTTTCATCGCAAATCGTGCCTGTGCAATCGCGTGCTGAAACAGCGTGCCATCTGGATGCCATTGATCGAGCGTGCTGCCACCTTCTGCACAAGGAATAAGCCCAATTTTGTCGTTCGGATTGGCGTTCACATATGCAGCGGCAAACGAAGCGGCTAAACTGACACCGGCAACTGGTCGGTCATAGTTAATCGGCTCGGTCATCATTTGCCATTGTCCGTTACGCAGCATGTGAAGTCGCTCGTCATAAATAGGCGAAACGTCTTTCAAAAAGCCGCGCCCTGCCATGTTCGATTGTCCAAGCATTAAAAAAGATTTCATTAGTTATCACCCTTTCGTATAGAAATATCATTTTACATGACAAGCATGTATAATAAAACAAAAACGAGGTATATTATGCAGCAACTTTATTTTCACCCTACGTGGGAGCGTGCGATTAGCGACAAAGATCGCGCTCTCATTGAACAGCTGTTTGACGAGACGTACGAGCAAGTGGACGATCTAATTATGAGTCCGACTGTGCGCGCGGCGATCAATCATAAAGGCGAGCTGCTTGTAACGGCACTCGTGCATAACTTTACACATCATAGCGCACGCTTTCATGAGCGCAGCGTCTTCGTACAAGCAGGCGACTACGCCGAGGAGCACGTCATGACAATTCCAGAACTTGTCATTGCGCCGTTTACGAGCATGCCGTGGACGTTTATTTTTCCACCACCTGCACAACCGCTCGACTTGCAACATATGTTTATTGAAATTGAATAACGAAAGGGTTGGGTGCGAAAAATTTTTCACATCCAACCCTTTTGACTATTTTGAGAAATACGGTACTTTTTTCAGCACGCGACATACAGGAATCGCAATCGCTAAGCCGATGACGTTTTGAAGTAAATCGCCTGGCATCGACGCAAGCGGTGCAATCCAGTTGCTATACAAAAACGCTTCGCCGACGTAATAAATTGCCATCATAACCGGAATTGACGCCGCCATTGCGACAACGTTCCAGCGCGTGCTTTTGCCGTCGCGACCGTTCGCATGTGAAATGCTGCCGACAATCCAGCCTTGCACGAAGCGAGCGACAATCGTAATCGGTGCCCATATGAGCCAGCCACCCATAATGTCAAATAGCCCCATCCCTGCTGCTCCGGCAAGCGCCCCTTTTTTCGGTCCGAACATGATGGCGGCGATAAAGAGCATCGCTGTTCCTAAATGCACTAAGCCACCGCTTGCCGCAATCGGTAGCTTAATGTTTAAAAATGCGGTCGCGCTGAACACGAGCCCAATGAGTAATGCAC
>JAXJTE010000108.1:0-1569 GCA_036309765.1 Caryophanon sp.
GTAAATCACGTGTTTCATACGCATAAAACGTTGGCTGTTCACGTCGTAGTTCAGCTTCTTCATGACTGCCCCAATGAACTGCAATTGTATTACAGCCTGCAGCTTTTCCCATTTGAATATCAAACGTTGCGTCCCCAACCATGATGCATTGTGAAGGTTGTAGTGTCGTTCAGTAATTTTGTAAATGCCATCTGGGTGCGGTTTATAATGGGTTACGTTATCTGAGCCAATCCAATCGGTGAAAAACGAATCGAGCTGAAGCTTTTGTAAATTGCGGTAAAGAACGTCTGGTTTTTTTGCTCGATACAACGAATAATGAAAACGTTGATTGCAGCTGTTGCAAAACATTTGCGATATGAGGGAATGCTGTAATCGTTTGTTCCTCTAGCTCCTTATACGCTTTACGAAATTGCTTTAACAAATTACTGAATTGTTCGTCTGTTAATGAATGATTTGTTAGCTCTTGAAATGATTGCTCAATTGGAATGCCCATATAATAGTCGATTTGTTCTTTTGTCGGAACGGTTAAGCCACGTGTCTGAAATGAACATAATTATTTGGTGTGCCAATAGAAAAAGCGATACAGCTCTCTTAACGAAATAGCTGTATCGCAATAAATTTGATGTTAATATTGATGTCAACGATGAATGTAATTTTAATGTGTAGGAACGATTCTTACATGATCGCTTTCAATGTACACATCTTCACTGTCGTTCATTAACTCGGATACGACACGTACATAGCCGTCTTTTGTCGATCGTGTTTTCGAAAGTGTAATAGGCATGATGCCGAATCGTTTCGTATCTTCTCGGTAAGCGTACGTATACACGCTCGCCATATTTTCGTTGTACAATGTAACGTCATGTTTTGTCGTAAAACCGACGTCATACGCTTTGTAGTCTTTGCCATCTAATGCTTGATCGATTTTGTACATATGCGCGGCTGTTTTTGCTCCCCAGTACGGGTCAGTTGCGTAGCGCACGTTCATGCCGACTAGCTTGTCACCGAAAGCAGCACCATTATATTGAATGTTTGTCGAATTAGGCTGCAAATGTGCAGGGTTTAAATAGCGCTCATGTAAACTGTCAACAACGGCATGTACGTTATCGGCAATCGATGCGTAATATTTTTTATTCGACGTATCGACGTTTGCTCGGTCGCATGCATCGTTTGTGTCCGTTACGTTAAAGCCAAATGTGTTGTTGTAATGCAGTGCGTGGCAACTCATACCATAATCGCCTTCATGAATTGCCAGTGAGAGTAATAACAATGCATTAACACGTTTTTCCTGCTCGACTTGCTTTAACGTTTTACCGAAGCCAATAAGCGCACTTTTTGTCGTCGCATGCTCGTAACGTTTTGTGCCGCTTTTTTCTTTTGCTTCTAGCTCACGCATAATGAATGCATCGATTTCCTCTGCGCTATAAGACGAGGCTACACGCGGTGATACGTATTGGAAATAGTTATAGCTTTCGCCGATAAATGTGCCTTCGCTATCGTAGAAATGATGACCGTCTGTGCTGTAGTATGCTTTTCCTTTTGTTAAGAAACTTGGAGCTTTACCTATAA
>JAXJTE010000109.1:0-7599 GCA_036309765.1 Caryophanon sp.
GTCGTGATGCGTGTAACAACTTGGACACGTCCATTCACGTAAAGCGAGACTCTTCACGTCTTTATGTTGGTAGCCACAGTTTGAGCATAATTGACTGCTCGCAAATGTCTTACCAACTGGCACAACTTTTTTCCCGTACCACGCTGCTTTGTATTCGAGCATGGTGCGAAATTGTGACCAACTTACTTCGCTAATGGCTTTTGCAAGCTTATGATTTTTCAACATGTTTTTTACTTGTAAGTCTTCGATCCCGATGATGTCGTGGTTTTTGACAATCTCAGTTGAAATTTTATGCAAGTAATCTATGCGAGTGTTAGTTATCTTTTCATGCAAACGTGCAACTTTAATCCGCTGCTTTTGATAGTTTTTTGCTTCATGTAATGGACAATTACGCTTTTTAGCAGCTTCTTTTCGTCGGGACAGGATGCGCTGGGCTTTCACTAACTTTTGTTCAAGTGAGCGGAAAAACTTCGGATTCGCATACGTCTCACCTGTCGAAAGAATCGCAAAATCCTTTAAGCCGACATCGATCCCGATTGCAGTATTTGTTTTCGGTAAACAATCAATTGATGTTTCTGCTAAGACAGAAATAAAATATTTACCACTTGGATTTCTGCGAACAGTAATACTTAAAATACGACCTGTTATCTCTTTTGATTTAGCAAAGCGAACAAATCCTAGCTTCGGTATTTTAATCCGATTGCCTTCTATGCAGTGATCGGGTTGCTGATTTTTGCCTTGTATTTTCGTTGTGTAGGACTGCACGCGATTTTTCTTACTTTTAAATCGTGGTTGATCATTTTGCTTTTTGAAGAATCGGTCGTATGCATCTGCTAAATTACGCAAAGAAGATTGAAGCGCAATGCTATCGACTTCTTTCAACCAAATGAACTCTCGCTTTAATTCAGTTAGCAGTGCAGAGCAAGCATTATAGCTTAACCCTTTGCCTGTCTCTTTATAGGTGTCATTCCATTTGTCTAAAAAATGATTAAATACAAAGCGAGAACAGCCAATCGTTTTAGCAATGAATAGTTCTTGTTCTTTTGTCGGATAGATGCGAAATTTAAAAGCTTTATGTTGCATATAATTCACCCCCTTGTGTATTATTATAATATACAGATATCATAATATATACTGTGAATTATTTCAATACACAAAGGAGTGTTTTTATGTCTCAAGTACTAAATATGCGCTATCCGAAAGAATTGCTAAAAAGAATTGATGATTTTAAAGCCAAAAAAGGATTCACAACACGCACACAAACCATTATTTATTTAATTCAGTATGCACTTGAAAAATCTGAAGAAAAAGAAAAACGCTAAACACTCACGAGCGATTCATCTCATGACTAAAGTCACGAGTTTTCTCGCCCCTACGCATAAACAAATCATCACATTAAATGCAAAAAAGCCGCCCGAAAATTTCTTTTCGGGCGGCTTTTATAAATTATGCGTATAATGGGTGCTTCGCTGTTAATGCAGCTACTGCTTGACGAGCTTCTTCTTTTACTGCTTCGTCTTCGTGGTTCTTTAATACGTTTGCGATAATTTTACCAACTTCGCGTGCATCTTCTTCCTTGAAGCCACGAGCTGTGATTGCCGCAGTACCTACGCGAATACCAGATGTTACGAATGGTTTTTCTTCGTCGTAAGGAATTGTGTTTTTGTTTGTTGTGATCGCAACTTCATCTAATACGTGCTCAGCTACTTTACCAGTTAAGCCTAAAGATTTTACGTTTAATAGTAATAAGTGGTTGTCTGTACCACCAGATACGATTTTCACGCTTTCTTCCATTAAGCTTTCTGCTAATGCTTTTGCGTTTAATTTAATTTGTTTTGCGTACTCTTTGAATTCAGGTTGTAATGCTTCACCGAATGCTACTGCTTTAGCAGCGATTACGTGCATTAAAGGACCACCTTGAATACCTGGGAATACTGATTTATTTAATTCTTTTTCCCACTTTGCGTCGTTTGTTAAAATCATACCGCCACGTGGACCGCGTAATGTTTTATGTGTAGTCGTTGTTACAAAGTCAGCGTAAGGAATTGGAGATGCGTGCTCACCAGCTGCTACAAGACCAGCGATGTGTGCCATGTCTACCATGAAGTATGCGCCTACTTCATCAGCGATTTCACGGAATTTAGCAAAGTCGATTGCACGTGGGTATGCAGAAGCACCTGCCACGATTAATTTTGGTTTTGCTGCTAACGCTTTTTGACGAACATCTTCGTAATCGATTACGTTTGTATCAGCTGTTACACCGTACTCTACGAAGTTGTATAAAATACCTGAGAAGTTTACAGGTGAACCGTGTGTTAAGTGACCACCGTGAGATAAGTTCATACCTAATACTGTATCACCAGGTTGTAAAATTGTGTGGTAAACAGCCATGTTTGCTTGTGCACCTGAGTGTGGTTGAACGTTTACGTATGCTGCACCGAATAATTCTTTTGCACGATCACGCGCGATGTCTTCTACTACGTCAACGTGTTCACAGCCACCATAGTAACGTTTGCCTGGGTAACCTTCAGCGTATTTGTTTGTAAGGTAAGAACCTTGTGCTTCCATTACAGCTTCTGATACGAAGTTTTCTGAAGCGATTAACTCGATGTTGTCGTTTTGACGTTTTTTCTCTAATAAAATTGCGTCTAAAATAGACTTGTCCTGTACTGCTAATTTTTCAAATGCCATTGTTGAAAAATCCTCCCTGAATTAAATAATCATTTATTTTATAGGGTTACCCCTGCATTCATATAATTAATATTGCGCACGCTCGCCGCCGATTAGCTTTGGACGTGTTGTTGCAGTTGTGACAAACGCTTCGCCAATTTGTCGAATGCTTGTACGGACTGGAACTGCGACATGCTTTAAGTGCATACCAATGAGTGTTTGACCGATATCGATGCCGTAATGTGCTTCAATATGCTCCACGACTACCGCTTCCTCGAAATGCTCATACGCATACGCGGACATTGAGCCACCTGCTGTTCGCACCGGTCGCACCGATACTTCATCTAAGCGGTAATGCTCTGCTGCTTTGCGCTCAATCGTTAACGCGCGATTAATATGCTCGCATCCTTGAAACGCTAAATAAAGGTTATGCTTGTTCGCAAATTGCTGCAACGGAACGAATAGCTCCTGTGCAACGTTTAAAGTTCCTGCTGTACCGATTTTTTCACCGATTACTTCCGACGTAGAACAACCAATAACGAGCAGTTGATATGGTCGAACTGTTGGGGCAATCATTTCCTCAAACTGAACGAGCAGCTCTTGTAATTGTGCTTGAATCGTCATACAGACACCTTCTTAATTTTCTAATTCCGCAATTTTCTGAATGCGTTTTTCGTGACGACCGCCTTCGAAATCTGTGTTTAACCATGTTTTAACGATTTCTTGTGCCAAGCCTGGTCCGATAACGCGCTCGCCCATTGCTAAAATATTTGAGTCGTTATGGCAACGAGTTGCTTTCGCTGAAAATACATCATGCACTAATGCACAACGAATCCCTTTGAACTTGTTCGCTGCAATTGAAATACCGATCCCTGTACCACAAATTAAAATGCCGCGGTCGAATTCGCCGCTTGCTACACGCTCTGCTACTGGCTTTGCGTAGTCTGGATAATCGACTGAATCATCCGTTTGTGGACCGAAGTCTGTGTACTCAATGTTTAGCTCTGTTAATAAGTTCATAATCTCGCGACGTAAGTTATTTCCGCCATGATCTGAAGAAATTGCAATTTTCAAGGAAGTTCCCTCTTTTCATTTATTTTCTTCATTAGTGTATCATGCCTACCCAATAAAAACATCCGTTGTCTATTGAAATGTGTTATACAAATACGCATTAGTGTGTGTGAATTAGTGAGTAGATGTATTGCTACCATACAATGTCAAAAACGAATGTTGTCTATATTTAAACATGAAACATTGTTTTTTTAAAGCCTTTTTCCGAAAGTTTTATATGTTAAATCATTTAAAATTCGCTTTTAAAGAAAAAAGCGGTTTAAAAGAAGATTTTTCAACTTCTTTCAAACCACTTTTACGAACAATTATTTCGATCGGTCAAATTGTTGGATGCTTGTAAATAATTTTGCCGCCTGCTCATCTAACAGCGTAGCGAGCGCGTTCACCTGTGCAATCGAAGCAAGCTGCGTCTTCGTTAAGTTTTCGACTTCCTCTGCGCTTGCTGACGTTTGCTCGGCGATTGCTGCGACGTCCTGTGATTGCATTGCTGTATCACTAATGTTGCGCATTTGCTGCTCGACTAACTGCGAAATTTCGACAATATCAGCCGCCATTTTTTCAACACCTGCTGACATTTCGTTCACAGTCGATGTCGTCTCGTGAATGCGAGCCGTTTCTTGCACCGCGAGCGTCACTTGCCCTTCCATTTGCGAAACCGCTGTTGTAACGTTATTTTGAATTGTGCGAATCAGCTCCGTAATGCCACTTACTGCCTGCGCACTTTCATCAGCAAGCTTACGAACTTCCTCGGCTACAACCGCAAAGCCTTTGCCGTGTTCGCCTGCGCGTGCTGCTTCAATCGACGCGTTTAACGCAAGCAAGTTCGTTTGGTTTGCAATGTCTCCAACGAGCGTATTAATTGCTTCAATTTGCGTCGCATTTTTTTCGAGCTCTTTAATATGTAGCAATGCTTCTTCATTGCCGTGTGCAATCGTTTGAATACCATTTACTAAATTCGATACAACTTCATTCGTCGTCGTTAAATGCTTTAAAATTTCCCCAGATTGATTCGCTGAGCTTTCGGCGCGGTCATTTACTTCCTCCGCTAATGCGCGTACTTCCTCGATCGCATGTACCGTTTGTTGCACCGCATTTGCTGATAAATCCGCGCCTTCTGCAATGTGCGTAATCGTTTCAGAAATGGCCTGCGCTTGCTTTGTCGTACTCGTCGTTTCATCCGTTAAACGGTTCATCGTCGTTTTCGTCGTATCGACATTCACTTCAATCGTTTCAACCATCGTACGTAAATTTTCGAGCATTTTTTGGAACGAATTTGATACAGCGTTAATTTCATCGTCGCGCTTAAACTTCACTTCGATGTCGCTGCCAATTTGCCCTGCCGCTGCTTTTTCTGCTGCGACGTCTAAACGCTCAAGCGGTCGCACAAGCACTAAGCTAAATGCCGCTGCTAGCACACCTGACCACATGACACCTAATCCGTACGTTACAATTTGGAACAAGCTATCGTCCACATTGGTAAACATTTTCGGATATAAAAACTCAATAAAAAGAAAGCTCGTCGTATATGTGACTACTGCTAACGTCACAACGAACAACACGAGCTGTTTGCGTAAACTAAATGTATGTTTTTTCATCCTAATACTCCTTTAAAAATGGTAGTTGTTCAATCGCTTGCTTTAGCTCTAAAAATGTTTGCTCATATACAGCAAGCGAGGCACCAAACGGATCACGCACATCTTTCGCGCTATTCGATGCCAGCTCATGTAATGTATACAGCTTGCTCGCATGTTGCGGCGCAGCTTGTAAAATGGTGTTCTTATGTGCCGCAGTCATCGTAATCACAACTTGCGCCCATTGTAAATCTGACTCCTGCAAACGCTGTGCTGTATGCGCCTGTTCAATCGCTTGCTGCTGCAATACTATTTGTGCGGGCATTGACATCGCCTCTCCACTTTGCGCGTAAATGCCTGCTGAACGCACATCGATATGCGCTAGCTGCTTGGCACGTAACATTGCCTCAGCCATTGCCGAACGACACGTATTGCCTGTGCATACAAATAAAACATTCATGTTGTTAAGACCTCCCATTTTTTTCATACTCTACATTACTTTTGTTTCGTTTCTCTAAGAATAACAAAAGTTCTTTCGACTGAAAAGTATTCGGTATTATCGTTAAATTTATATAAAAATGATAACGGCACGTAGCAAATTCAAGTTTGCTACGTGCCGTCATATACTTTGTTCATCAATTTATTAGAAATCACGTGTTATTGCCCGTAATACGCGTTGCCTGCTGCCTTTTCCAAACGGTTCATAATCGCTGCGCCAACGCCTGCTTCATCAGTCGTCACTGCTAGAATGACGTCTGCATCCGTGTCGTCGCATGCGCGTAATGCATCATACAATTGTGCTGCCATTTGCTCTTTTGTGTCGCCAAACGAGAAGAAATAATCTGCAAGTGCCTGCTGTAAATTTATCATTGAGAGTAGTGCGACCTTCTTGCCATCACTTTGTAATTGTTTGATAGCGTTATTAATTTTTTGCGCGTCTGGCTCAATTAATACAACTGGTGCGTTCGGTGCGTAATGCGTATACTTCATGCCAGGTGCTTTTGGTGTCTCCTTCGCCTCTGCTTGTAGCTTCGTTGGCTGGAACACATCACCAATGATCACCTCTAGCATTTCCTTCGTCACACCACCAGGACGTAAAATCGTCGGAATCGGCGTTGTCACATCAAGCACCGTCGATTCAACGCCAATTCCGGTTGCCCCGCCGTCTAAAATCATCGGAATGCGCCCGGTTAAATCATCGTATACGTGACGTGCTTCTGTCGGGCTCGGTCTGCCGCTTCGATTCGCACTCGGCGCCGCAACTGGCTGACCGAGCTGACGCAGCAATGTCAGTGCTACGTCGTTGTCTGGCATGCGTAATCCAACTGTTGTAAGCCCAGCCGTCACGTTCGGCGCAATGCTATTGTTTTTTATGTTCATCACAAGTGTAAGCGGCCCTGGCCAAAATGCTTCCATGCAAAGACGCGCTGTTTCAGGCACGTCCGTAATGTAGTTGTCCACTTCCTCAATCGTTCCAATGTGTACGATTAACGGGTTATCAGACGGACGACCTTTCGCCTCAAAAATTTTCGCCACAGCCGCCTCGTTCGTTGCCACTGCCCCTAAACCATATACTGTTTCGGTTGGGAAGCCAACGACATGCCCTGCCCCAAGCAATGCTACAGCGTCGTCATATGCTTCACGGGTTGCTCGTTTTACTACTGTTTCCATTCACTTTTCCTCCTTCATACGAAAAATCCTCCCTAGCAGCTGCTAAGGAGTGATTTCACAAAAGACAATGCGATCTTTTCCATTTATATCTTGTACCACTTCGACATGCGCGTTCGGGAAATGCTCGCGGAAAAATGCCGAGACTTGCGCACCTTGTGTATAACCAATTTCCACGCCAATTAACGCCGTGTCATGAATGATGGCACCGACTTGCTCGGCTAGCTTGCGATACAAAATAAGCCCATCCTCATCCGCAAACAACGCCGAATGTGGCTCATGCTCCGTTACGACTTCCGACATTGTCGCCATCTCATCATATGCGATGTACGGTGGGTTTGATAAAATGACGTCAAACTTCTCACCAGCAAGCGGCGCCGTTAAATCACCTAAACGAAACGAAACATCCGCTTCAAGCGCTACCGCATTTTTTTGTGCTGTTACAAGTGCTGACTCTGATAAATCGGTTGCTACTACGTCAAGCGCCGGCTGTTCAAGCTTCATCGTAATGGCAATCGCACCGCTTCCTGTACCGATATCGGCTACACGTAACGCATCGGTGTTAAATAACTTCTTCATGCGAGCGAGTGCGCCGACAATGAGTTCCTCGGTTTCAGGA
>JAXJTE010000110.1:0-2669 GCA_036309765.1 Caryophanon sp.
CTATCCTTTGTATGTCGCATAGCAAGTTGAAGTTGTTTGAGCTGTTCATTGCGGGTCATAATCGATCATCCTTTCGAAAAGTAATTGATAGTCTATACCCGCTTTCATGTAGTTAAATGCTTTTGTTCAATTTATATAGTAAAGTATGGAAATGTTTTTGTATTTCAACGACTGAAAGGATGAGACGATGCGTTATACATTAGATGAGTTAGTAAATGAAACGAAAGAAATCGACCGCAATGAAGGAATATTTGAACTCGAAACACCGCGTACGCTTGAGGTGAATTTAAACGGTGATATTTGGGCAAAAGCAGGCTCAATGGTCGCATATACGGGAGAAATTAAATTTGAGCGCGAACGTCTTCGTGAGCAAGGGTTAGGCACGATGTTTAAAAAGGCATTTACAGGTGAAGGTGCTTCTTTAATGCGTGCATCTGGTGAGGGAAAGCTTTATTTAGCAGATAGTGGCAAGCGCATTATCATTTTAGAGCTACAAAATGATGCGATTGTTGTGAACGGCAACGATTTACTCGCGTTTGAGCCGAGCATTCAGCACGACATTAAAATGATGAAAAAAGTAGCGGGCATGCTTGCAGGTGGGCTGTTTAACGTGCGCTGTGAAGGGACGGGACTTGTGGCCATTACTGCGCATTATGAGCCGTTAACGTTAGCGGTGCGCCCAGGGAAACCGGTTATTACAGACCCGAACGCAACAGTAGCATGGAGTGGTAATTTAGAGCCAGTCATTCAAACAGACGTAACGTTACGTACATTTATCGGTCGAGGTAGCGGCGATTCCATTCAAATGCGCTTTGAAGGAACAGGATTCGTGATTGTGCAGCCATACGAGGAAGTATATATGCAAATGTCGCAAGGATAGGTGAGCGTTATGCAAAATGTTTTAAATTTAAAATGGATTGGGTTTGCCGCGTTAGTCGGGGCGCTCATACATATTCTTGTCAATTGGTCGGCCATTCCTGCACAAGTGCCGCAGCATTACAATTTCGCGGGTGAGGTCGATGCGTGGGCGGCAAAGCCATTTATTTTCTTTCCACCAGCGATTGGGATTATTCTATGGGCAGGGATGGAAGTTGCGAAGCGTTTCCCGCAGTTGATTAATATGGTGGATGACGTAAAGTCGCGCAATGAGGCACAAAAGCGTATCGCCATTCAAATGATGAACTGGTTGCAGCTTGAAATTTCATTATTATTTGCGTATTTAAGTGTAAAAGATGTATATATTGCACAAGGGCATACGTTTGGGTTAATGAACGGAGAAATGATTATCATTCTTTTGATTTTGATTGGTACAGTAGTAGGCTTTTCGATTTATAGTTTTACAAAACGTGGGAATATAGAGGCGAGCTAGGGAATGATTAACTATTCTCTAGCTTTTTTATTGCCTATCTACCTTTTTTCCTATTTTCATATAATCATTTCGGTGGATTTTTAAAAAATGGTTTTTTTCGTCTAATTGACTACAAGCCAAAATATTTGTACACTAAACGTATGTTATTTATATAAGGAGCGATTTTTGTGAGAAAAGCATTTTTAGCGACAGCGGTATCGAGCGTTGCAGTGACGTCTTGTGCGGTTGCAACAGAGGCTTCGATTTATGCAGATATTCCAGCGAACTATACATATTATGAAACGTTGCAATGGGCCAAAGATCGTGGCGTCGTTCAAGGCTTCCCTGATGGTACGTTTCAGCCAAATGCCTTTATTACAGAGGCGCAGTTTGTTATGATGCTAACACGCTTGATTGATGCGACGGCTTTACAGGAAACGACCGAGGATCCGCATGATTTTGCGTATAACTATTTAGAATCGCTCGGTGTAACGTTCATGAGTGCTACACAAAATGATACGGCACTGCGCGACCGCGAGTTTACACGTTTAGATGTGGCGAAAGCATTTTACACAGCGGTTGAAGGAGAAGCGCCAAGTGATAAAGAAGCGATTGACTGGATGTATGCGCATGGTTTATCAAAAGGAAAAGGCATTAGTGAGGATAAATACATCGACTTCGGTGGATACGATTCATTAAAGCGCGTTCATGCGGCACAGTTTTTCCGCAGTTTTTATACAAAAGTATTTGCCCCGCGCATGTACATCGAAAAAACAGCGTATACGAAATTAGAAATCGAACAGCTACAGCAGCAGCCAATTGCACCTGTATATGCCGATTTAAACGGTGATAAAGTAGATGAGCTTGTCATGTATCATGCAATCAATGCATATGACGGCGTGCCACTAGAGGCATATAAAACAATCAAAACTGACCACTATTTTGCGGTATATGCATTTGATGAGGCGACGAACGCATATCATTTTAAAGCAGGTAGCACGCATTTTAATGTGCAGCCGACAATGCTACAACGCCTGCCGCAGCAAGGTTTCGAGGATGTGCTTATTACATTCACGGACGCGCAAGGACAAAAGACATACAACGTTATTGAAGGTGTAGAGCCAGCTACGGATAGCGAGTAATATGAAACAACAAAGCACTTCGGGAGTCGATTCCGAGGTGCTTTATTGTTAACTGGAAATTTGTGCGCTGTATATATGAAATACAGCGACATAATCATACATATATATAAGGTGATTAACTTTTAGATTTAAACTTTTTTTCTTCGTTTTCCTGTATACTATTCTTACCAGATATGAAA
>JAXJTE010000111.1:0-4290 GCA_036309765.1 Caryophanon sp.
GAGGACGGCTATTTAATTCCAACGACGTCTTTAGGTAACGCGCCGATTTTCGTGCAGGAAGCGAAGGAAGTATTAATCGAGTTAAACTTAGCGCATACACCAGCGTTAGAAGGTATTCATGATGTATACGTACCGAAGCATTGGGGTAGCCGTGAACCAATTCCACTAACGAAGGCGACAGACCGCATTGGTACAATTGGTATTCCACTGGATATTAGTAAAGTGCGCGGCATCGTTATTACGAATATTCCAGACGTTCCATCGCCAATTACACCAAGCGATGAAGAAACGGATCAAATGGCACAAAATTTAATTAACTTTTTACGTGATGAAATTAAAGCAGGTCGCTTCACGGAAGATTTACCACCGCTTCAAGCAGGTGTTGGTGCAGTCGCAAATGCGGTGCTTCGTGGCTTTATCGATTCAGAATTTACGGACTTAGAGCTGTATTCAGAAGTAATGCAAGACTCAATGTTTGAATTAATGGATGCAGGCAAAGTAAAAGTTGCGTGTGGTGCATCGATTACGCTTTCAGACGGCATGAGCGAAACGGTATTCTCGAATTTCGAGCAATATGCGAAAAAATTAATTTTACGCCCGCAAGAAATTTCAAATAACCCAGAGCTTATTCGTCGTTTAGGCTTAATCGCAATTAATACGGCAATCGAAGCAGACATTTATGGCAACGTGAACTCGACACACGTATGTGGTACGAAAATGATGAACGGTATCGGTGGCTCAGGTGACTTTGCACGAAACGCTCGCTTAGGTATTTTCGTAACGAAATCATCTGCAAAAAATGGCGATGTATCGTCAATCGTGCCAATGGTTTCTCATCATGACCATACTGAGCATGACGTGGACGTGCTTGTAACAGAGCAAGGTGTAGCAGATTTACGTGGGCTTAGTCCGAAAGAGCGCGTCGCTGTGATTATCGACAAATGTGCGCACCCAGAGTATAAAGAGCAATTATGGCAATATTACCAAGATGCATGTGCAGTAGCGGGCAATCACCACTTACCACATGATTTAGAAAAAGCGTTCTCATGGCATTCACGCCTAATGAAAACGGGTTCAATGAAGCAACAAGTAACAGCAGAATAAACGAATGAAGGGCTGTGCTACACGTCGAATTTTGACAGTAGCGCAGCCCTTTTTCGTGTAAATGAAACTAACTGCAGCGTCGTTCGTATAAGTAAGTATATAGAGGGTGATTGAAATGTATAATGCGAACGAGGCTCGAAACAAGAGGCGGACTCCAGCGGGAAAAGCGTGAGACTACAGGCTCAAGCCACGCCCGCGGAAAGCTTGCCTCGATGTGAAGAGTCAACTAACGAAACACTAAAATATATTCACCGTCTATATAGATGTATTGGCAGCAAATACATAAAAAACCTAGAAAGCTGTTCGCCATCTAGGTTTCATTCGTTACATTTTTTGATTTTCACGCGTAATTTGCTTATTTTTTTTCTTTAGCAATTTAAACAGACGATCGAATGACGCCATGTCCTCTTCCTCAAGCATGATTGAGTTTGGATCATGAACGGCAACGTAGCTACTGCTTTGGTATTCCATAATTTCTGGTGTCATAAAGCGTACGTAGCCTGGACGGATGCCAGGATTTTTCGTATCGATGCGAATAATGTCTGCGATTGGGATGTGCTTCACGCGTGGCTTGACGTGATAAAAAATCCAAAATGACTTGACGCCTTTACACTCGATGATGAGCTCGTCGTCTGTTAGCGTCGCTATGTAGCCACCATTTCCTACAAATTCAAATGTTTCCATTGTATTGTGCCTGCCTTTACTGGAATCGTATATTTCCATTGTAATGATAGTATAACAAATACACAACGAAAAGCATTGAAATTATTCGGATCGGTGGCGATGTATGTGGCGACAAAAAGCACTTATTTTGTTCACAACCGTTGCGTTATAAAAAACGCGCATATGATGAAGAAATAACCGATAAATGCGGATTTTGTACAAATTATATGATGGAGGGGACGACCGATTAATTTTTAGAATTTCGCGGCAAAACTTTTTATTCCTGTTATTGCGCAATATATGGTAGTATAAGAAATTGAGATTCCTAAGAAACTTAATTCGTCGGCAAGCGTCTATAAAAGAGAAAACGCGACATAAATATACGTCGTGATTTAGAGGAGAAATGAGGAACGTTTTGTGAATAAGATGAAAACATATGCCATTTTACTAATCGCGATTATCGCAGTTTGGGTAAAAACTGTGGCGATTCATCTCTTAAGCTTTGATTTGGGGATTGAAACGTTTACGCAGCAATTAATTTTATGGTTAAGCCCACTTAGCTTTTTATGTATTGTGTTTGGCTTTGCATTTTTATTTAGAAAGGCAAAAGCACGCAATTTGTACATTTTAGCTACGATATTCGTATTGGATTTGATTTTATACGGTAACGTCGGCTTTTATCGCTTTTACACAGACTTTGTGACGATTCCTGTATTGTCGCAAACGAGTAACTTTGGCGATTTAGGCGGCTCGATTAAAGAAATTTTAGCATGGTCAGACGTATTATTCTTCATCGACTTCTTCATCGTGTTAGTCGCGGTGAAAATGATGAAAGAGCAAGAAGATACATTAACGCATCGCAAACGCTTCATGTTAGCGAGTATGGCCGTTGCGGGACTTATATTCGCGGCGAATTTATTTTTTGCCGAGCAGGAGCGTCCAGATTTATTAACGCGCAGCTTTGACCGTTTAATTTTAGTGAAAAATTTAGGGATATATAATTACCATTTATACGATGCGTACACACAGACGAAAGCGTCAACGCAGCGTGCAATGGCAGATAGTGACGAATTAATTGAAATTCAAAACTATGCAACAGCGAACAAAGCAGGCATTAATGAAGATATGTTCGGCAAATATGAAGGTCGCAACGTCATTTTCGTATCGATGGAGTCGCTGCAAAGCTTCGTCATCAATCAGGAAATGAACGGGCATGTTGTAACGCCGTTTTTAAACTCATTAACGCAGGATAAAGATACGTACTATTTTAGTGACTTTTACCACCAAACAGGCTTAGGTAAAACCTCGGATTCAGAATTTATTGTAGAAAATGGATTTTTAGGTAGCGGGAACGGTGCAGCATTCTTCACGAACGGAGAGAATACGTACACGTCATTATCGCAACGTTTAGGCGAAAATGGTTACTACACAAGTGTCATTCATGCGAACAACAAGTCGTTTTGGAATCGTGACCGCATGTACCAATCACTAAGCATTGATCATTTTTATGATGTAGATGCATTTACGATTGGTGAAGGGCAAAGTGTCAGCTGGGGTATGAAGGATATTCCGTTCTTT
The DNA here is from genome assembly GCA_036309765.1 of Caryophanon sp. Taxonomy (GTDB): domain Bacteria; phylum Bacillota; class Bacilli; order Bacillales_A; family Planococcaceae; genus Caryophanon. The sequence goes on from JAXJTE010000111.1 coordinate 3,346, forward strand.
GAGCAATCAGCACAAATTTTAAGCGAAGTGGAACAGCCGTTTGCGACGCGTTTAATTACGTTAACGAACCACCATCCATTTGAGCTAGAAGAACAAGACAAAATGATTCCTGAATACGATTCAAATTCAGGTACGGTAAACCGTTATTTCCAAACGGTACGCTATATGGACGAATCATTTAAAGTGTTTTTTGAGCAGCTAAAAGCAACAGGTGTGTACGATAACTCAATTATCGTCATGTACGGTGACCACTATGGCATTTCAGAGCTACATCATAAAGCGATGGCTCAATATTTAGGCAAGGAAGAACTAACGGCGTACGATCACGCATTATTGCAGTCGGTGCCAATGTTCATTCACATTCCAGGTTCAAATGACGGACAAGAAATTAAAACAACGTCTGGACAAATGGATTTACGCCCGACGATTTTACATTTACTTGGTATTAGTACAGCGTCAGACGTTGAGTTCGGCAACGACATGTTCTCAGAGGAGCATCCGAGCTTCGTGCCATTCCGTGATGGACGTGTTGTAACGAGCGACTACGTGTATACGCAAGACGTGTGCTACGACCGCGCAACAGGTGAGGAAACGATAATTGATGTGTGTGCCCCTGCGATGGAGCGTGCCGCATCGGTTATGCATTACTCAGACCAAATTATTTCGATGGACTTATTGCGTTTCTTCGAGCAAAACTACGAAACGTCACATCAAAAAGAATAGCGGAGACGGATTCAAAAGACGATTTGTTTTTTGAATCCGTTTTTTTATGTTTACTCGCTCTATATGAGTTAGTATACCCGACTGTGCGAGCAAAAATGCCACATTGTCGCAACCTTTAAACAATTTTTACATATTTGTTACAATCGCTCGCAAGCTGCTAAAAACGCAACACTTTTTTATATTGCTTGTAACTGAGAACTGCTATAATTAATCAGTAATATA
>JAXJTE010000112.1:0-2465 GCA_036309765.1 Caryophanon sp.
AAATCCTTTTTCTTACAAAACAACGAGTGACATTCCTTACAAGTTCGCCCTAAAATAGCGTGTATGTCATGAGAAAATCAAAATGAGTCTGGATTTAGTTAGTCATGAATAATTCAGGATAAAGGGGGAATACATATGCATATTCAAGACGAATTACAGCGCACCATCGAACTTCACGAACCCATTACGCGCATCGTCTCACTTTGCCCAGCCATTACCGAAACATTATTCGCACTTGGCGTCGGGCATTACGTTGTCGGGCGCACGAGATTTTGTATTTTTCCGACCGAAGCATCAAGCGTGCCAGCAGTCGGCGGAACGAAAGACGTAAATTACGATGCGATTGACGCCCTCGCACCGCAGCTCATTTTATGCGAAAAAGAGGAAAACACGAAGGACATTGTCAACACGCTCTCTAAAAAATATCCAGTTTACGTCGCACAAGTCGAAACAATTGCAATGGCACATACGATGATCGAAAAGCTTGGTCTATTAACGAATCGTGTTGAAGCCGTGAGCAAACTTCTTAATGACATTACCGCAACATCGCTTCCAAATATGAACGGGCGTGCAGCTTACATGATGTGGCGAAAACCGTACATGGTCGTCGGTGCTACGACATACATTAGCGACGTTCTCGAAACAATTGGCTTTACAAATCCATTCACAACACATGACGGGCGCTACCCAACTGTCACGATTGAGCAGCTACAAGACGCACAGCTCGACTATTTATTGTTGTCATCTGAGCCATTCCCATTTGCGCAAAAGCATATTGATGAACTGCACTCTTATTTGCCTAACACGCGCATTCAATTAATTGACGGTGAAATGTTTTGGTACGGCGCGAAAATGAAGGAAACAGCGACGTATTTACAAAATTATTTTGTAGAATAATACCGTATGTGGAAATATGAATATATAAAGATATGTGTATATTCATATATGTATATATAAAAAGACGACTGCTCCATCACGTTAGCAGTCGTCTTTTTCATTTATTGATGAATCGCCTTGCCAAACACCGCACGCGCTGCATCACCGATATGCTCACTTACAGTCGGATGCGGGAATACCATACGTGCTAAATCCTTCACCGATCCACCCATTACTTTCACCGCAAGCATCGCGTTGATCATTTCCGTCGCCCCATCACCAACAACGCACGCACCGTAAATATCACCTTCTGGACTTGCCACAAATTTCATAAATCCTTGCGTGTTGCCTTCAAGTAACGCTTTCGGATTCGTCGGTAAATTCATTTTCGTCACAATCGCATCAGCTGGTGCTTCGTGCTCAAGCATACCGAACGTCGCAATTTCGGGATGCGTATACACACAACGCGGAATTTGCTGCTGATTTAAGCTCGGTAAATTTTTCCCTAAAATTGTATCGATAACGTGCATCCCTTCAGCTGAAGCGGTATGTGCAAGCTGGAAGCCACCAACTAAATCACCAATCGCATAAATGCCTGGAATGCTCGTTTCGTAATCTGTCGTTGTGCGAATTAAACGACCATCCATTTTTAAATCAAGCGCTTCTGCAATTTCACTATTCGGACGACGACCTGTCGCAAACAATAAGTTTTCAAATTCAAAGTCACCAATCGACGTTTGAATGACATTGCCTTTAAACTCCTCAAATGCAAAATTCGTCACTAAATTAATGCCGAGCTGCTTCATATGCTCCTTAATAATCGGGCGAGCATCTGGCTCCTCTGTTTGTAAAATATCTTTACTGTAGTTTAACACCGTGACATCTGTTCCCATTGGCGCAAGTGCGAACGCCATTTCGATTGCAATTACCCCACCGCCAATAATCGTCAGCTGCTTTGGTAATTCCTTCAAATCAAAAAATGTATCTGTCGTGTAGTAATTTGACGTTTCAAGCCCATTAAACGGTGGCACGAACGGATGGCTACCCGTTGCTAAAATAACGTGCTTTGCCTCAAAGTGTTCATCGCCAACCGTCACTTTTTTCTCCGCCGATACAGACGCCGTACCGCGATAAAACGTCACTTGTGCCGATTCGATAAAGCCTTCAATATTGTTTAATAGCTCCTCAACGACCGCATCTTTACGGCGCATCAGCTTAGGGAAATCGATGTCAATTGTTGGCACTGTGACACCCCAATTCGTACCGCGACGAATTTCCTGCACGAGCTTACTATGCTCTAGCATAATTTTTGACGGAATGCAGCCTGTGTTATAACAAGCACCGCCCACTTTGTCACGCTCTACTAACGCCACTTTTAATCCACTTTTCGCCGCATGGATTGCCGCAACGTATCCACCAGGCCCTGCTCCAATAATTGCTACATCAAACTTTTCCATGTTATCACCTCGAATTTAACGATAGCACCCGTTGTTATATAATGCAAAAGAAAAATGATAGAAGGCAAAAAATTAATTTGTTTACAATAATCACTAGCGTCGAATTAAAATAATCTAACGCATTTAATTAAA
>JAXJTE010000113.1:0-58089 GCA_036309765.1 Caryophanon sp.
AGTAGAATTCGAGTTGAGCTCAAATTGTCATTTCAGCAAAAGCTAAAATGTTGCTGGCATCAATTATGATGTCCAAAATTCTTTGCTAGTTAAACTAGCTATGTTTCATCAACGTTTGTTGTTCAGTTTTCAAGGTTCATGTCGCTGTCTCGAGCGAACTTCTATATCTTAGCATTTTCACTAATTTTTTGTCAACAACTATTTCAAAAAAGTTTTTCAACTCGTTTTCAATTTGTTGTTTTGTTTGCGTCATCTAAGCGACTTTATAAAGAATAACATGTTATTATCAAAAATACAATACCTTTTGTTGTTTTTTAATTTTTTATCCTTTTATCGCATAAGAACGTAAAAATTTATATACTAAAGTTATCCTCAATATAAAAAAGGTAGATAGCGTATTTCTTATGCTGTCTACCCCTCAAACTTCTACATAGCTCTTTTTAATTGGTATGAGGCACTCAAATGAAAAATCCCCGTTAACGTTTGTTTTGAGTTATGAAGATGTTAAACTCCACTAGCTCACCTCATACCCCTTCTATTTTAAAACTCGATTAATATAAATTGCTCTATGCTGAGATAAGTCCAATAGCTCGCCTGTATTCAATACTTTTACAAGCGGTCTCGTCAATGCATATTGATTAATGAACATTACTTCGGCCTTTTCTAAGTTCGATAACTCCACCTGCGTATTCAAAGGCAAATCTGCTACGACATTAATTAAAGCTTGTACTACATCCATATCAAACTTTCCAAATTCAGATTCACGGATCATTTCGACTACTTTAAATGTTGAAGCACGGGTACGGTATAATCGCTCCGAAGTCATTGCATGAAACACATCTGATACCGCGATGATCTGTGCAAACTTTGAAATGGAATCTGCCTTATTCCCCCCTGGATAGCCACTACCATCTAATCGTTCATGGTGCTGATAAATAGCTAGTTTCATTGCATCTTTTAATACGGGAATTAATTTAATCATGTTTAAACTATGATATGGATGCCTTTGCACTTCTTTAAATTCACTTTCTGAAAGCATACTTGCTTTGTTACGAATTCGACGCTCGACTTTTGCCATGCCACAATCCGCTAATAAACCCGCTAATCCCATTTGAATAATGATACCTCGTTCATAGCCAAGCTTTTGTGTAATAACAGCTGCGATCAAGCCCGTTGCAATACAGTGATGATAAATATAATCTTCTGGGACACTGTAAGAATTTAAATTATAAATGACTGTACGATCTTGCAACGCATTATCTAACAATGGTAAGAAAAATCCACGCACTTTCGTAATATCAATATGAGCCCCTGCTTCCCAATTAAAAAACTCTTTTTTGATTTGTTGGATTGCGTGGTTGTAGTTACGCTCAAATACATTGGCATAACGTTCTTTTTTCGTCATCGGTGGAGCTGTCGGAGTAGACGAATTTGTATCTTCATCTGCCTCGTTTGCTGATTCAGGTTCTTTAATAAGTACATCCTTTACTTGAAATGCTTCTAATATTAAAAGATGCACCGGACGTATTACGGTATTTTGAGAAATAATCGGGCTCTTTGTGTTGGCGAATATATCTTGCGCTACAATATGACCTAATTGAATATTTTCTAAATTTGATACTGTGACTTCCATATAACATATCATCCTTTCATTCGTTTACATTTGGTTAGTACTATTTTATCTTAACCTAGAAGCACATTCATATAGGAGAAACACATATATTACTAATTCCACTCGCAACCACTTATCTCCTTCTAAAAAATAAAAACGCAAGTAGGTTTTTATGCCTACTTGCGTTTTTTTATGCTTGTGGTTCTTCGATTTCATCATCTTCCGGTGAATCATCTTTTAACACTTTCGCAACAGATGACACGCGCTCGTCGTCAGCTAAACGAATGAGACGTACACCTTGCGTGCTACGACCGATTACTGAAATGTCTTCAATATCCATACGAATAATCATCCCATTAATCGTCATTAACATTACGTCTTCTAAACCGTCTACTGTTTTCAGAGCGACCATTTTACCGTTCTTCTCTGTTACGTGAATCGTTTTAAGACCGACACCACCACGACTTTGAATACGATACTCAACTTCTGGCGTACGTTTTCCATATCCATTTTCGGTTACGACAAGTACTTCTTGATCTGGCTCAACTACTTCCATGCCGACAACGTAATCGCCTTCGCGCAGTTTAATCCCTTTTACGCCCGCTGCATTACGTCCCATTGCACGAATTTGCTGCTCATCGAAACGAATTGCCATTCCGTCGTGTGTACCAAGAATGATTTGTTTCGAACCGTCTGTTAAACGTACAGAAATTAAATCATCCTCATCATGTAAACCAATCGCAATTAAACCGTTTGTACGGATATTTGCAAATTGCGATACTGATGTACGTTTCGTAATCCCTTGCTTCGTCGTGAATACGAAGAACTCGTCCTCGTTATAGCCGTTTACACGAATCATCGCTGTAACGTGCTCACCTTTTTCGATGTTTAGTAAGTTCACAAGTGGTAAACCTTTCGCTGTACGACCAAACTCTGGCACTTCATAGCCTTTTGCTTTATACACTTTACCTTTTGATGTGAAGAATAAAATGACATCATGCGTTGATGTATACAGTAAATGCTCTACGAAATCATCCTCGTTCGTGTTCATACCTTGTACGCCACGGCCGCCACGTTTTTGGCTGCGATACGTGTTCGCTGCTAAACGTTTAATGTAACCTCTATGTGTTAATGTAATGACAGAGTTCTCTTGAGGAATTAAATCTTCGTCCTCAATCATCTCTAAACCACCAACTGTAATTTCAGTACGGCGCCCATCATTGTAACGCTCTTTCACTTCTAATAGTTCACTGCGCACAATCGTTACAATTTTCTCCTCGTTCGCTAAAATTTCTTTTAGCTCCTGAATTAATTTTTGTAGCTCTTGGTATTCTTCTTCAATCTTTTCACGCTCTAAGCCACTTAAACGTACAAGACGCATATCTAAAATAGCTTGCGATTGCTTATCCGATAAGTTGAAGCGTTCCATTAGCTGTGGCTTTGCTTCCTCACCGTTACGTGAACTACGAATAATTTTAATAATTTCTTCGATGTGATCAAGTGCAATACGTAAACCTTCTAAAATGTGTGCACGTGCCTCAGCCTTTTGTAACTCAAACTTTGTGCGACGCTCAATTACGACTTTTTGGTGTTCTAAGTAATGGAATAGCATCTCTTTTAAGCCTAATACTTTTGGCTGCCCGTTCACAAGCGCCAGCATATTTACACCAAAGCTCGATTGCATCGGTGTTTGTTTATATAAATTGTTTAATACGACGTTTGCATTTGCATCACGGCGTACTTCAATCACGATGCGCATACCATTACGATCAGATTCATCACGTAAGCCTGTAATGCCATCGATTTTTTTATCGCGCACCAACTCGGCGATTTTTTCAATAAGCTTTGCCTTGTTTACCTGGTAAGGTAGTTCATGCACTAAAATTGTTTCGCGCCCGTTGTCTTTTTGCTCAATTTGCACGCGAGCACGCAGCATAATCGAACCACGACCTGTTTCATACGCACGACGAATACCGCTGCGACCTAAAATAAGCGCACCTGTTGGGAAATCCGGTCCTGGTATGATGTCCATTAATTCTTCTGTCGTAATCGCTGCATTGTGCGATAACGCAATGACTGCATCGATTGTTTCACCAAGCTGATGCGGTGGAATGTTCGTTGCCATCCCAACAGCAATACCTGAAGAACCGTTTACAAGTAAGTTCGGATAACGGGCTGGTAATACAAGCGGCTCGCGTTCACTGCCATCGTAGTTATCGCCATAATCGATTGTATTTTTGTTAATGTCGCGCAGCATTTCCATCGCGATTTTTGACATGCGTGATTCGGTATAACGCATTGCCGCTGCACCGTCACCATCGACCGAGCCGAAGTTTCCGTGCCCATCAACGAGCATGTAGCGGTAGCTGAAGTCTTGCGCCATACGTACCATCGCATCATAAATAGACGAGTCGCCGTGTGGATGGTATTTACCCATTACATCACCAACGATACGTGCACTTTTTTTATATGGTTTATCTGACGTATTTCCAAGCTCCTGCATGCCATATAAAATACGACGGTGTACAGGCTTTAAGCCATCGCGCACATCTGGTAATGCACGCGATACAATAACACTCATTGCATAGCTTAAAAATGACGTTTTAATTTCAGTCGTAATATTTCTTGTTTCAATCTTGCCTTGTTGCATTTCCGACAAAGTAAGGACCTCCCATCGCTTAAATATCTAAATCTTCTACGTATACTGCATTTTCTTCGATAAAGTCTCGACGTGGCCCTACTTCGTCACCCATTAATTGCGTAAAGATTTGATCCGCTTCAATAGCGTCGTCTAAATCTACACGAATTAACGTACGATGCTCAGGATCCATTGTAGTGTCCCATAATTGCGTTGCATTCATTTCCCCTAACCCTTTGTAACGCTGTACATTTGGCTTTGGTACTTGTGACATACGCCCTAAAATTTCTTGTAGCTCCGCATCAGAGTAGCAATACTCCACTGTTTTACCTTGCTTCACCTGATAAAGTGGTGGCTTCGCAGCATATACATAACCAGCTTCAATAAGCGGTCGCATGAAACGGAAGAAGAACGTCAGCATTAATACACGAATGTGCGCACCGTCAACGTCTGCATCGGTCATAATAATGATTTTATGGTAACGTGCTTTTGCAATATCAAAGTCCTCACCAATACCTGTACCGAATGCAGTAATCATCGCGCGAATTTCAGCGTTCGATAAAATGCGGTCTAAACGAGCCTTCTCAACGTTTAAAATTTTACCACGTAACGGTAAAATTGCCTGGAAGTGACGGTCGCGACCTGATTTTGCTGAACCACCTGCTGAATCTCCTTCTACGATGTAGATTTCACATTCAGATGGATTAGTTGATGAACAGTCTGCAAGCTTCCCTGGTAAACTCGACACTTCAAGCGCAGATTTACGACGTGTGAACTCACGAGCCTTTTTCGCTGCAACACGAGCACGAGACGCCATTTGCCCTTTTTCGAAAATTTTGCGCGCAACAGATGGGTTCTCCATTAAGAAACGTTCAAAGCCTTCTGAGAACAATGAATTTGTGATAGCACTTACTTCTGAGTTGCCTAGCTTCGTTTTCGTTTGCCCCTCGAACTGTGGTTCTGGATGCTTTACTGACACAATCGCCGTTAAACCTTCACGTACATCCTCACCTGTTAAGTTTTGCTCAGAGTCTTTAATTAGCCCTGCTTTACGAGCATAGTCATTAATAACACGCGTTAATGCCGTTTTAAAGCCTGACTCATGCGTACCACCTTCATACGTATTGATGTTATTAGCGAATGAGAAAAGATTTGAAGCAAAGCCTTCGTTGTACTGCATCGCAATTTCAACGTAGATGCCATCCTTTTCACCTGAAACATCAATTGCTTCGTGAATCGGACCTTTTGCTTCGTTCATATCCTCAACATATGATTTAATCCCACCCTCGTAGTGGAATAGCTGTGTTTTCTCTTGACCCGCACGCTCATCCGAAATCGTTAAACGGATACCACGATTCAAATACGCTAGCTCTCGTACACGTTTTACTAAAATGTCGTACTCGTACACTGTCGTTTCTTTGAAAATCTCTGGGTCTGCTTTAAAACGAGTAACAGTACCTGTCGTATCTGCATCACCAATTACGCGTAGCGGCTGTACAGTGTGCCCTCGTTGGAAAACAATTTCATGCACATGCCCATCACGGCGTACTTGTACATTCGTTTCAAGAGATAGCGCGTTCACAACAGAAGCCCCTACCCCATGTAGACCACCTGAAACTTTGTATCCGCCACCACCAAACTTACCACCAGCATGTAACACCGTCATAATAACCTCAACAGCCGGCTTGCCCATCTTTTCTTGGTTGCTCACTGGAATGCCTCGTCCGTTATCTTCAACGCGAATCCAATCATCCTCTTCGATCGCAACAATAATATCCGTACAATAGCCTGCTAGCGCTTCGTCAATACTGTTATCAACGATTTCCCAAACTAAATGGTGTAGCCCTTTTGAACTTGTAGAACCAATGTACATCCCTGGTCTTTTACGTACTGCTTCCAATCCTTCAAGCACTTGTATTTGGTCTGCATCATACGCTTCTTCTACTCTAGAATTTTCCATAGCCACTTTGTTCACCTACTCTTTCTAACCTCAGTCTTTATCATTCACAAATGTTTGTTGTATATTCATTCACTAAAAAATACCCTGAATATTTATTCAGGACATGTAATTTCTCCTCGTTCCACGTGAAACATTTTTGCATGCTGGATTGTTTCATGACGTATGCTATCAATGCTTGGCGTCGTTACAAACGTTTGTACTTCACCTTGCATAATATTTAGTAAATGTGATTGGCGCTCCTCATCAAGCTCCGATAACACGTCGTCTAGCAATAAAATCGGTGCTTCGTTCGTCTCTTGCTTAATAAGCTCAATTTCAGCAAGCTTTAGCGACAATGCCGTCGTGCGCTGCTGTCCTTGAGAGCCATAAACTTGCACATCATAGTCATTTACAAAAAATTGTAAATCATCGCGATGTGGGCCCACAAGTGTCATACCACGTTCAAGCTCTCGACTTGTTGCCTCTTTCGATTTTGAATGCAAATATGCCTTCATCTCGTCAGCTGTCCACTCCGATTTTAAACCAGGAACTGTTTTATATTTAATTACAAGCTTCTCATGTTGCTGTGTAATACCTGCATGGATTGGCTCGGCCCAGCGCTGTAACATATCGATAAACTCATAGCGCTTACGAATAATTTTTACCGCTGCGTCTACAAACTGCTCTGTATATACATCAAGCATCACCTCATCGATCATTTGGCGACCTTGATGCTTTTTTAAAAACAAATTACGTTGTTTTAAAATTTTTTGATATTGCAATAAGTCATGTAAATAAACAGGAGAAATTTGACCAATCTCCATGTCGATAAATCGACGTCGTATTTGCGGACTGCCCTTTACAACATGCAAATCCTCAGGCGCAAACATTACGATGTTCATTTGCCCGATGTATTGGCTCAATTTGCTTTGCTCAATATGATTAACGCGACCTTTTTTGCCCTTTTTAGAAATTGTGAGTTCCATCGGGTTTGCCCCGTATCGACGTTCAATTACACCTTCTATTTTAGCATAATCTTGTTCCCAACGTATCAATTCTTTGTCATTTGCGGTGCGATGAGATTTCGCCATTGCTAGTACGTAAATAGACTCCATCAAGTTCGTTTTACCTTGCGCATTGTGCCCAATGAAGACGTTAATTTTAGGAGAAAATTCAAGCTCTAGCTGATCGTAATTGCGGTAGTTGGCAAGTTTGAGTTGCTTAATGTGCATTATTCACCAACGAATGAATCGACAATTTTAAAGCGCCCAGCACCTGGAATATTAATGACATCACCATCGCGTAGTTTACGTCCACGTCGATCTTCTGCTTCTCCATTTACAAACACTGCATGTTCGCTTAAAAACCATTTTGCCATTCCACCAGAGCTAATCGCATCCGTCATTTTCAGCGCCTGACCTAGTGTTATATATTCTGTATCAATGATTAAATCATTCACGTAATTTTGCCTCCAGTATTTCAAACAAGTATTTTTCTATCATACCTAATTTTCGTTATAAAGTAAAAAAAGATAGCCACGTCTTGTGACTATCTGATTTAACAATTCAGTATTTAAATTTTAACATGCGAACATACAATCGAACAAGTAGAACGACTTTATTCTCCTAACGCTTGTGGATAACTTATATTGTTTCATGCCATTGTTCATAACTTGGGCAGTTATACACAAAATATGTGAATAAGCTATCGGTAACTGTTAGTACGTACGTACCGGTAAAATTAATTGTAAAATGGCATCGTCGTGAATGGAACGCAAAATAAATGGTTTCATCGTGCCTGTAAATTGAATCATGACATCTTGTCCATCAATTGCCTTTAACGCATCCATCATGTATTTTGCTGAGAACGAAATTTTTAATTCCTCGCCCTCTAAGTTCTCAACTGTAATTTCCTCTTTTACTTTCCCAATTTCAGGTGAGTTTGATGAAATTTCAACCGTATTTTGACCAACTGTTTCAAATCGAACGACGTTGTTACGATCTTCACGCGCTAATAACGATGCACGGTCAATTGCTTGTAAAAGTGATTTGCCATTAATCGTCACGTTCGTTTGATAATCATCTGGAATTAAACGGCTCGTATCTGGGTAGTTGCCCTCTAGTAAACGAGAGAAGAATAATACTTCGTTTGTTTTAAACAGCACTTGTTGGCTCGTTAAAGCAACATTCACTAAATTTGTTGAGTCATCTAAAATTTTATTTAGTTCGTTTAAGCTCTTACCTGGAATAACAACATTTTGACCAACTGGCACGTTTTCGACGGTTACTTTGCGACGAGCTAAGCGATGACTATCTGTTGCTACACATACAAGTTGCTCTTCCTTGGTTTGCCAATGTACACCTGTTAACACTGGACGTGATTCTGATGTTGATACAGCAAATACTGTTTCACGAATAACTGTTTTTAATAAATCGCTTGGAATTGAAAATTGTTCATTGTTCGCGATTTCTGGTAATTGTGGATATTCATTTGCATCAGAGCCAATTAAATGGAATTCTGATTTACCTGAACGAATAATTGTTTGTAAACCTGTAGTTACCTCAATTTCTACTGCGTTTGTTGGTAACTTACGTACAATCTCATGCAGCATACGTGCTTGTAATACAATTGAGCCTGCTTCGTCTACGTTAATAATTTGTTTACCGTTTTCTTCTGTTTGTACAAATGTTTGAATTGTAATATCTGCGTCACTACCTGTTAAACGTAATCCTTCAGCTGTTACATCTAATTTAATTCCAGTTAAAATCGGAATCGTTGTTTTTGAACTTATAGCACGCATTGCATTGTTTAAACTGTCTAATAAACGGTCACGCATAATCTCAAATTTCATCAAAAAATACCTCGCTTTATATATATTATTTTTATTATTTTTTAATAGATATAGTAGTAGGGGCTGTGGATAGTGTGGATAAGTGCTTTGAAGCCTTATGTACCAACACTTTAGCTTGTGGATAACTTGTGGATAAGTATGTGGATAAGTCCATCGTTTATCCACAGGCTATTTTCCAAGTACAGCCCTAATTTTCTTTACATCTTGCTTTAATTGTTTGTCTGTTTTCATCAATGCTGAAATCTTTTCATGTGCATGAATAACTGTCGTGTGATCTCGTCCACCAAACTCATACCCAATTTTCGGCAATGAATATTCGGTAAGCTCTCGTGATAAATACATTGCTATTTGACGCGGATAGGCGATTGTTTTCGTGCGTTTCTTCGCTGAAAAATCATCTAAATGTACTTGATAATGTTCACCAACAGCATTTTGGATATCTAAAATCGTCAATGCACGTGGTTTTCCATTTTGCATAATGTCTTTTAAAGCCTCACCAGCGACCTCAATGCTGATTTCTTTATTCACTAACGAAGAATACGCTACTACGCGAATTAATGCACCTTCTAGCTCACGAATATTGGAATCAATTTGATTGGCAATATAGAGCATTACCTCGTTTGGAATATCCTCCAGCTGTTCTGCCTTCGCTTTTTTACGTAAAATCGCAATGCGCGTCTCTAAGTCAGGTGGCGCGATATCTGTAATAAGCCCCCATTCAAAGCGAGAACGCAGTCTATCTTCAAGCGTCGGGATTTCCTTTGGCGGTCGATCGCTTGAAATGATAATTTGCTTGGATTCTTCATGTAACGTATTAAACGTGTGGAAAAACTCTTCCTGTGTGGACTCTTTCCCTGCTAAAAACTGAATATCATCAATGAGCAAAACATCTACATTGCGGTATTTGTTGCGAAATTCAATCGCTTTGTTGTCACGAATTGAGTTAATGAATTCATTCGTGAACTTTTCGGATGATAAGTACACTACTTTTGCTTTTGGATTGTGTTCTAGCACGTAATGACCAATCGCATGCATTAAATGCGTTTTGCCAAGCCCAACACCACCATAGATAAAAAATGGATTGTACGCCTTCGCAGGAGCTTCTGCAACGGCTAAGCTTGCAGCGTGGGCGAATCGATTACCAGAACCGATGACAAATGTGTCAAAGGTGTATTTTGGGTTGAGCATACCTGATGCAATATCGTAGTTCTCTTCGATTTTTGGCAGTTTGATCGGTGGGGGCAAGTTGATGTCATCATCCTCATCTTTTTGTACGACGAACTTAATTGAAATTTCTTCCCCTGTTAGCTCAACTAAAATCATTGCCACAAGCTGCGTATAATGGGTTTCTAGCCAATCACGTGCAAATGAATTAGGCGCTGCAATCGTAATTGTTTTGTTCTTATAGGTTAAAAGTTTTGTCGACTTTAACCATGTTTCAAAGCTAGGTTTTGAAATCTTTTGCTCTACTTGAGAAAGCACTTGATTCCAAAGATCCTTTAAATTTTTCAAATGTGTGGTCACTCCTTTTCTATAAAGTATTTGTTTAGCACAAAAATAACGCCCTTGAAGATATGCGTTTTCAAAAAAATTTTTATGTTGTAAAAGAAGAAGATTACTTCCTCTTTTTTAGTGTCTATAATAAAAGTTATACACATATTCACAAGTTAGGAATAATAGTTATCCATAGGCTGTGGACTAAGTTATCCACAGCCTGTGGATATTGTGGATAAGTTTTTTTGTGACAAGAGTTTTCCACAGGATAATTAAAGTAATGATAGCAGAAAAACGTAAGTATAACAAGGGTTTGAAAAACTTATCCACAGAGTTATCCACTATTCACAAAACAGTTATCCACACCCTGTATATATGTGGATAAGCTGTGGGTAACTATGTGGATAACATTTTTTGAGGAAGAAGTTTATCCACAGGTTATCCACAGAAAAATGAAAAAAATGTGGATAAGTCGATTTTTTTGAAGGGGTTTATTTTGAGTAGTTAAACATAGATTGAAACGCTTGTATAGTCGAAACTTTTTTGTGAAAGCATTGACAAATTGCTTTGACATAACTTATACTATTCAAGTCTGTATGTAGAAAATAGATGAAATTTATATTGCAGGAGGTGTATAGTAATGAAACGTACGTACCAACCAAAGAAACGTAAGCATAGTAAAGTACACGGCTTCCGCGCGCGCATGGCTACTAAAAACGGTCGCAATGTTTTAGCTCGTCGTCGTAAAAAAGGTCGCAAAGTATTATCAGCATAAGTCCACTGAGCCACATCAGTGGTCTTTTTTTTCGTTAGAGTATGAAGGAAAAGAGTTTCAATGGGCGATTTGTGTGTTTTACGCGAATCGCCCTATATTTATTTTGAGTGAGAGATCGAATGAGCAGGTGAAAAAGATGAATAAGCGCCAGCGTATAAAGAAGAATGAAGATTTTCAAAAGGTGTTTAAAAAGGGAAAATCATTTGCCAATCGTCAATTTGTCGTATATGTGATGCCAAAGCAGGATCAGCAGCATTTTCGCGTCGGACTATCGGTAAGTAAAAAGCTTGGGAATGCGGTAAAGCGCAATCAAATTAAACGCTACATTCGTCAAGCGTTGTTAGAGCTACGTGAGGACGTAAAGCAAGATGTAGACTATGTTATTATCGCCAGACACGGGGCGGCCGCGCTAGACTTCCATGAAACGAAGAATAGCTTAATGCACGTAATGAAAATTGCGAAAGTATTAAAACATAATAAATTAAAGAGTGAATAGATGCGCATTGTAATCAGCATCATATAAAATGAAAATATCAGTTTAGAAAATAGCTTGTATGAGCAGTAGGCAGTTATTTTTGAACATGATAAAATAGCAAAAACTAAATAGTGTTTCAACGTAGGAGGAAGAAGCTTGAAGAAAAAACTTTGGGTACTTTTAACACTTGCTGTTGCAACGCTTGCATTGGCTGGTTGTACAGAGTTCGAACAACCAATTTCAGCCGAGAGCGAAGGCTTTTGGAATAGCTTCATCGTTTGGCCGCTTGTATCGTTAATTGACATGTTCTCAGGTTGGTTAGGTACATATGCATTAGGTATTATTGCGGTAACGATTATCATTCGTTTAATTATTTTACCGCTTATGGTTAAGCAAACGAAAAGCGCGAAGCAAATGCAAGAGATGCAACCAAAATTAAAAGAGCTACAGGCGAAATATTCATCAAAAGATGCGCAAACACAACAGCAGTATCAGCAAGAAATGATGAAATTAATGCAAGAGTCTGGTGTCAATCCGTTAGCAGGTTGTTTACCAATTTTCATCCAAATGCCGATTTTAATTGGTTTCTATCATGCAATTAGCCGTATGAATGTAACACCAGCTTACGATTTAGGTACGTTTTTAAGTGTTCCTTTAGCTGAGCCAAGCATTCTTTTTGCGGTACTTGCAGGTATTATGCAGCTAGCTGTAATTTTAACGGGGCCGCCAATTGGTGATAACCCACAAATGAAGATGATGATGTACATTATGCCAGTAATGATTATTGTATTCGGTGCGTTTTTACCAGCAGCACTTTCACTATACTGGATTGTCGGGAACGTCTTCTCAATCGGTCAAAACTTAGTAATTCATAAACCTTGGTTGAACAAAAAGAAGTAACGAAATGACTCTTTTAGGGGGGCTTTACGTGAAACAAACTACGCAAATTGGTGCTACTTCAGAAGAAGCAATTGAACTAGCTCTTAAAAAGCTAGGCAAGACACGTGAGCAAGTGGACATCCAAGTTTTACAAGAAGGCAAAAAAGGTTTTTTAGGTATCGGAGCGCGCTCTGCACATGTTATCGTACGTGTAAAAGAAGAGCCAAAGCCCGTCGTCGTAAAGCTTGTTAAGGAAGCTGTAGAGCCGGTTGTATTAGACGAGCCGCCCGTTGCAGAAGAACCAGCAGCCGCTGAGGACAATGAACCGATCGTGGAGCTAGAGGAAGTTGTTCCTCCAGCACCGATTGAGGAAAAGCCGAAAAAAATTGATGATACACCGCTTGTAAAAGAAGTGACGGAAACGTATTTAAAAGAAGTAGCTAAGGCGATGAATATTCATGACTTGCACGTTGATATGCATAAGCAAGGGAAGACGTTGTATGTGGAGCTTTCGAGCAAAAAGGCGGCGCTATTAATTGGTAAGCGCGGTCATACGCTCAATGCGCTACAGCAATTAACGCAGCTCGTTGTGAATAAGCAGTCGCAAAGCTACATCACCATTTTAATTGATGTTGAAAATTATCGTGATCGTCGTGAGGAGGCGCTAGAAGTATTAGCGTCACGCATGGCGGAAAAAGCAATTCGCACAGGCAAAAAAGTAACGTTTGAGCCGATGCCATCGTACGAACGAAAAGTTATCCACAACGTACTGTCTAATCGTGTGGATATCGAGACGTATTCAGAAGGTGCAGAGCCGAATCGTTACTTAGTTATTCAACCAGTAAGATAAAAAAGGTCATCTAAGACAAAAAATCTTAGATGGCCTTTTTTTATTTGTGATTTTTGTGAATATTTCGCGATTTATCCACAAAAAGCTGTGGGTAACTTGTGGATAGCTGTTAATAAGTATGTGTATTGACGTTGCTGCTTTAGATTTTATGTGAATTATGTTAGTCTATGTAGTTAGTGAGTACAAGAGCGGATAAAACTTATACACATGTGGATAAGTTTTTATTTTTAGGAGGATTAGTATGGAATTTGATACAATTGCTGCGATTTCCACACCGATGGGCGAAGGTGCAATTGCCATCGTTCGTTTAAGTGGGGACAAGGCAGTAGAAATTGCAGATCGTGTATTTAAAACACCAGGTGGCAAAAGTTTAATGGAGCAGCCGTCGCATACGATTCATTACGGGCATTTACACGAGCCAAAGACTGGTGAAATCGTTGAGGAAGTTATGCTGTCATTAATGAAGGCGCCAAAAACATTTACGCGTGAGGACGTTGTTGAAATTAACTGTCACGGCGGTATTGTGTCGGTGAACCGTGTGTTACAGCTTGTGCTTGTGAACGGAGCGCGTTTAGCAGAACCAGGTGAGTTTACGAAGCGTGCGTTTTTAAACGGTCGTATCGATTTATCGCAAGCAGAAGCGGTAATGGATTTAATTCGTGCGAAAACAGACCGTGCGATGAATGTGGCGCTTGGACAGATGGACGGTAAGCTGTCGCGTTTAATTACGGATTTACGCCAAGCTCTTATTGAAACATTGGCGCAAGTAGAAGTCAATATCGATTATCCTGAGTACGATGACGTTGAGGAAATGACGGTACCGGTGCTGCTTGAGAAGTGTTCGTGGGTTCGTGATGAAGTAGAGAAGCTGTTACAAACGTCGTCACAAGGGAAGATTTTACGTGAAGGTTTATCGACTGTAATTTTAGGGCGCCCGAATGTTGGGAAATCTTCGCTGTTAAATAGCTTAGTGCACGAAAATAAAGCAATTGTAACGGATATTGCGGGGACGACGCGTGATATTATTGAAGAATATGTGAACGTGCGCGGTGTACCGCTTCGTCTAGTTGATACAGCGGGCATTCGTGAGACGGAAGATATCGTAGAGCGCATCGGTGTCGAGCGTTCTCGTCAAGTTTTGAAGGAAGCGGATTTAATCTTACTTATGTTAAACTCTGCTGAGGAGCTGTCGATTGAAGATGAGCGCCTATTTGAAACGATTCAGCATATGGATTATATCGTTGTCGTAAACAAGACGGATTTAGAGCGTAAAATCGACTTAAATCGCGTGTATGACTTAGCAGGAAAATCTCGTGTGATTGCGACATCGTTATTAAAAGAAGAGGGCGTTATTGAGCTTGAAGAGGCGATTGCCGCATTATTCTTTGATGGGCAAGTGGAACAGGGCGACATGACGTACGTATCGAATGCGCGTCATATTGCGCTATTAAATCAAGCGCGTGACGTTATTACTGATGCGCTCGATGCAGCAGAAGCGGGCGTGCCGGTGGATATGGTGCAAATCGATGTGACGCGTACGTGGGAAATTCTTGGTGAAATTATCGGTGATACAGTGCAGGAGAGCTTAATTAATCAGCTGTTCTCGCAATTCTGTTTAGGGAAATAGATTTATAACAAGAGAGGAATTTGAGTAATGGCAACACAGTATGAAGCAGGGAATTATGATGTAATTGTTGTCGGTTCAGGGCATGCAGGTGTCGAAGCGGCATATGCAGCGGCGAAAACAGGCGCAAAAACGTTAATGCTAACGATCAACTTAGAGTTAATCGCATTTATGCCATGTAACCCGTCAGTTGGCGGACCAGCAAAAGGGATTGTTGTGCGTGAAATCGATGCGCTTGGTGGTTTAATGGGGCGTGTCATTGATAAAACGTATATTCAAATGCGTATGTTAAATACAGCGAAAGGTCCTGCGGTGCGTGCATTACGTGCGCAAGCGGACAAACAACTGTATCAGCGTGAAATGAAGCGTTTGTTAGAGGAAGAGGAAAACTTACAAATTCGTCAAGCGATGGTAGAAGAGCTGATCATTGAAGACGGTGTTGTAAAAGGCGTGTTAACACAAGTCGGTGCGATTTATCGTGCAGATGCGGTTGTGCTAACGACAGGTACGTTCTTACGCGGTGAAATTATTATCGGCGACTTAAAATATTCATCTGGACCAAACAACCAGCAGCCGTCAATTCGCTTAGCGGACAACTTAAAGGAACTAGGCTTTGACTTAGTGCGCTTTAAAACAGGAACGCCGCCACGAGTGAACAGCCGTACAATTGATTATTCAAAAACGGAAATTCAACCAGGTGATGAAGAGCCACGCGCATTTAGCTTTGAAACGACGGAGCATATTACCGATCAGCTACCTTGCTGGTTAACGTATACGAGCGAAGAAACGCACGACATCATTAATGCGAACTTACATTTATCGCCGATGTTCTCAGGCATGATTAAAGGAACAGGTCCGCGTTATTGCCCGTCAATCGAGGATAAAATTACGCGATTCGCGGACAAGCCACGCCACCAAATTTTCCTTGAGCCAGAAGGACGCGACACGCAAGAAGTGTACGTACAAGGCTTCTCGACTTCACTACCTGAGCATGTACAGCGCAAAATGGTCGCATCCATTCCAGGCTTAGAAAACGCGGAAATTATGCGTGCAGGCTATGCGATTGAGTATGATGCGATCGTGCCGACACAGCTTTGGCCAACGCTTGAAACGAAGGCGATTAGTGGGCTTTATACAGCAGGTCAGCTAAACGGCACATCGGGCTATGAAGAGGCGGCGGGTCAAGGGTTAATGGCTGGTATGAACGCAGGGCTTAAAGTACAAGGCAAAGAAGAAGTCATTTTATCGCGCTCAGATGCGTATATCGGTGTGTTAATTGACGACTTAGTAACGAAGGGGACGAACGAGCCGTATCGTTTACTAACGTCTCGTGCGGAATACCGTTTATTACTGCGCCACGACAATGCGGATTTACGTTTAACGGACGTTGGGCATAAAGTAGGATTAATTTCAGACGAACGCTATGCGCGATTTATGAAAAAGCGCGAGCAGCTTGAATCAGAAATTGAACGTCTACGCAGCATTATCGTGAAGCCGAACGAAACGACACAAGAAGTTGTGCGTTCAGTTGGCGGTGCGGAACTAAAAGATGGTATTCGTGCATCTGATTTCGTGAAGCGTACAGAAATGACGTATGACTTAGTCGCAAGTTTAATTGAGCCGACAGCAGAGGCATTAAACGAGGACGTTCGCGAGCAAGTTGAAATTCAGTTAAAGTACGAAGGCTACATTCAAAAGGCACTGCAACAAGCAGATCGATTAAAGAAAATGGAAGACAAAAAAATTCCAGATAACATCGACTATGATGCGATTGGCAGCTTAGCAACAGAGGCGCTACAAAAGCTGAAGCAAGTGCGTCCGTTAACGATTGCACAAGCGTCACGCATCGCCGGTGTAAACCCAGCGGACATTTCGATTTTACTTGTGTACATTGAGCAAGGAAAAATCGCGCGTGTGAGCGGGGAATAGGCATATACATTGAAGGGCTGCGTGACAAGTCGACGATGACTTCAGCGCAGCCCTTTTTATTTGTGTATAAGTTGAGGGTGCAAAAATGATGGTTGCTTGAAACGAGAGGCGGACTCCTGCGGGAAAAGCATGAGCGTGAGACTACAGGTTCAAGCCACGCCCGCGGAAAGCTTGCCTCGATGTGAAAAGCAACTACAAGCTATGGCGAAGAGCCAAAAGTTGTACACATTATGCACAGCGATTTGTGGATAACTTATGTATAATGCTGAACGAAAATGATATACTGTGGACAACATTTCACGGAACAAAGAAAAGAGGGTTTTTATGAACGAGCAACAATTTATTGAAGCGCTAAAGGAAAAAGGAATTGAGCTAAGCGACAAGCAAATCGCGCAGTTCCGCAACTATTTCGAGCTGCTTGTTGAGTGGAACGAGAAGATGAACTTAACGGCGATTACCGATTTAGAGGGCGTGTATTTAAAGCATTTTTACGATTCGATTAGTGCGTCGTTTTATTATGACTTCAACGAGACGACGACAGTATGTGACGTAGGAGCAGGCGCGGGCTTCCCGAGCTTACCGATTAAAATTTGTTACCCACATCTGCACATTACGATTGTGGATTCGTTAAACAAGCGCATTACGTTTTTAAATCATTTAAGCGAGCAGCTTGGATTAGAAAACGTCAACTTCGTGCATGCACGCGCAGAGGAGTTCGGGCAAAATGCGGCGTACCGCGAGCAGTTTGATACCGTAACAGCACGCGCAGTCGCACGTTTAAGCGTGTTATCAGAGCTTTGCATTCCACTTGCGAAAGAGGGCGGCAAATTCGTGGCGTTAAAGGCAGCAGCGGGCGCAGACGAGTTAAAAGAAGCGAAGTCAGCAATCAACACGCTCGGTGGCAAGCTAGAAGCAGAGCATCATTTCTTATTGCCTGTGGAAGAAAGCGAACGTTCGCTATACGTGTTTAATAAAATTAAAGCAACACCAAAAAAATATCCACGTAAGCCAGGTGTACCGAACAAGTCGCCAATTAAATAACGACATGTTATCCACACCGTTGTCCACAATTTGTGGATAGCGGTGTTTTCAGTAGAGAGGGAGATTAGGCGATGGAACAAACATTTGAGGAAATTGGTGAAATCGAACAAATTGAATTGCAGCACATTCGGGTAAATCCATATCAGCCACGTAAAGTGTTTGATGATGAGGCGTTGGAGGAACTTAGTGCGTCTATTACTGAGCATGGTGTATTGCAGCCAATCGTTGTGCGTAAAAAAGTAAATGGCTACGAGATTGTTGTTGGTGAGCGACGTTTTCGCGCATCAAAGCTAGCGGGCAAAACGCATATTCCTGCGATTGTGCGTAAGTTAACGGATCAGCAAATGATGGAGCTTGCGATTTTAGAAAATTTACAGCGTGAGGACTTAACGCCAATTGAGGAAGCGGAGGCGTACGAAAGCTTAATTCAAAAGCTGCATTTTACACAGGAGGAGCTAGCGATGCGCCTCGGGAAAAGTCGCTCGCATATTGCGAACTATATTCGACTGCTTAGTTTGCCAAGTGATGTACGTGAGCAAATTACGAGCGGAAAGTTATCAATGGGACATGGGCGAGCGCTGCTTAGCTTAAAGGTGCAGCGTCAAATGTCGCTAATGGCTCAGCGCGTGATGAAGGAAAGCTTGAGCGTGCGTCAGCTAGAGAAAATCGTGCAGGAGCGCACCGATGTTTCACGTGGAACGAAAGCACCAAAGCAAAAAGATGTATTTGTACAAGAGCGTGAAGCACAGCTACGTGAGCTATTTGGAACGAACGTGCAAATTCAACAGGCGAAAAATAAAGGGAAAATCGAAATTGAATTTTACTCGGCGGACGATTTGCAGCGAATTTTTGATTTGCTACAATTAAGCGATATTGAATAAAGGCAGAGGTGAAGCGTATGGACATGCAAAGGTTTGCACAAAAGTGGATTGATTATTTTTCAAATCCTGAATTTTGGGACAAAGCATTCGCGGCGCTCATTGAGATTACGTTAATTTTAGTAATTTCAGGTATTGTTGTGCGCGTAGCAAGAGCAGTTATTTCGCGTGTGTTTCGCATTCGTCGTCGTACGCCACTGCGCGGAAACGAACGGCGCGATACGACGATTTTACGATTGCTGCAAAACATTGTCGTTTATTTAGTGTACTTCTCGGCGATTGTTGGCATTTTATCGTCGCTTGGCATTCAAGTGGCGGGTCTACTTGCTGGGGCAGGGGTTGCAGGCTTAGCGATTGGCTTCGGCGCACAAAGCTTAGTGAAGGACGTCATTACAGGATTCTTTATTATTTTTGAGGATCAGTTTGGCGTTGGGGATTATATTAAGCTGACGGGCGGTGAAGGAACAGTTGTGGAAATTGGCTTACGCACGACGAAAATTCAAGGACCGACTGGCGAGCAACACATCATTCCAAACGGCGGCATTACGAACGTGACGAATTACTCGGTAAATAACACGAAGGCGACGATTGATTTGGATGTGCCAGTGAACGCGGATATCGAAGCGGTTCAAAGTGTCATTCAAGAATACTTAAATACATTACCAGCAGAGCATGAGGAGCTTGTGCGTGCGCCGCAGTTTCTCGGTGTCGTGAACTTTACGAAGGACGAGGCGACTGTGCGCATTACGTATGAAACGTTGCCGCGCCAAGCAGCTGCAATTGGGCGTGTCATGCGCCGCGACGTGATTTCAATCTTTGCGCAGTTCGGCTTTATTGCCACGGATTCAGATGAGGGGGAGGAATAACGAATGGAACCAAAAGCATTTGCGTTAAATGACGTAGTGGAAATGAAAAAGCAGCACCCGTGTGGCGTGAACGCATGGAAAATTATTCGCGTCGGCGCGGATATTCGCATTAAATGTGAAGGCTGCGGGCATAGCGTCATGCTACCACGCCGCGAGTTTACGAAAAAAATGAAGCGCGTTACTCAAACGGCAGAGTAAGTTGCGCAATCGTAAATAGACTTTTAGCGTGCAAATCAATATAATAGACAAGGTTATATTTAGTTCCTTGAAAGTAAGGAACTTTGTATTAGTAGTTGTATTCGTGTTGAAGCGAGCCGCTAATCAACACATTCGTTTTCACTTAGAACGTACGAGAAATTCTCGATAAAAACATACAAGGAAGGTCGTGACTTTACATGGCATTAACAGCTGGTATCGTCGGTTTACCTAACGTTGGTAAATCAACATTATTTAACGCAATTACAAAAGCAGGCGCACTTGCAGCGAACTATCCATTCGCAACAATCGAGCCAAACGTTGGGAGCGTAACAGTTCCAGACGAGCGCTTAGACAAATTAACAGAATTAGTAACACCGAAAAAAACAGTTCCGACGACGTTTGAGTTTACAGACATCGCAGGGATCGTAAAAGGTGCTTCTACTGGTGAAGGTTTAGGAAACAAATTCCTTGCACACATCCGTGAAGTAGACGCAATTTGCCAAGTAGTGCGTTGCTTTGAAGATGAAAACATCACGCACGTATCAGGCACAGTAAACCCAATCGACGACATCGAAGTAATCAACCTAGAGTTAATTCTTGCAGATTTAGAATCGATTGATAAGCGTATTGCGCGTGTTGCAAAAATGGCGAAGCAAAAAGATAAAGACGCAATGGCAGAAGAGCCGATTTTACAAAAAATCAAAGAGGCACTTGAAGCAGAAAAGCCAGCACGTTCTGTAGACTTATCAGATGACGAGACAAAGATCATTAAAGGGCTTCACCTTTTAACGATTAAACCAACGTTATACGTAGCGAACGTTTCTGAAGACGAAGTAGCAGATACGTCTGATAACAAGTACGTAAACATGGTGCGTGAATACGCAGCAGCTGAAGGCGCACAAGTGATTACAATTTGTGCGAAAATTGAGGAAGAAATTTCTGAGTTAGAAGATGACGAGAAGAAAGAATTTTTAGCTGAGCTTGGCATTAACGAGTCAGGCTTAGACCAATTAATTAAAGCTTCTTACAGCCTTTTAGGTTTAGCGACGTACTTCACTGCAGGTGTACAAGAAGTTCGCGCATGGACGTTCCGTAAAGGCATGAAAGCGCCACAATGTGCGGGCATCATCCACTCTGATTTCGAGCGCGGCTTCATTCGTGCAGAAACAGTAGCGTTTGACGATTTAGTAGAGTACGGCTCAAAGCCAGCTGCTAAAGAAGCAGGTCGCGTGCGTGCAGAAGGTAAAGAATACGTTGTACAAGACGGCGACGTAATGGAATTTTTATTCAACGTATAATCATTGGAAAAGGCACTTGCAAATTTTCGCAAGTGCCCTTTTTTTATGCCCTTATTTCGGCTCATGCATCGTGATGTCATCGTTCGTCGTGCCAGGTGGGTAAACGTATAACGTCGGCTCTGTTGGGTCATCTCGTACGACGGCATTTTTGGGGAACTTGCGCAGGGCCTTGTACATTGTGAAGTCCCCGACTGCTCCTGCCATTAAAAATGCGCCGACGAGTATCCATAAGTAGCTATCGACGTAAAAACCATACACACTCGGCAGCACGCCCGTTAACCAAAATGGCAGCAGCAGCGCTTTTTTCATGGCGTGATTTTCAACGAGCTGTGACGTCGTTGCATAGGCGAGCCCTTTTTCGAGATCGGTACCGAAGCTTAGCGACGACCACGGCACGCCACCGTAGACGACGAAGCCAAGCAAGTGGCATGCTTCGTGCGCAACAATTAAAAATATGTAAGCGACGCAAAACCAACCGAACGTGCTAATGATTGACCAAAATGAAAAGTCCCAGTACATGCGCGGTTGAATGACGTAGTTCAGAAGCGGCAGCGCGACTGCTAATACGATCGACCAAATAATGTTTTGACGTATGAGCTTTTCGATGTTCAATGAAATCGTTTCGTGTGACATAAAATCCTCCTTTTGTTTTAAAAATAGTATAGCGTATCGTGTGCAATGAACGCGCATATTCGTTATAATAAGAATATATGTTCGCTTTCGTGCGAGCAATTCAAAATAAAAGAATCAGCAGTAATTTTAAATATATTTCTTGAATGTCAAAGTCGGGTGTGTTACAATTCATTGATGTGAGTAATACTGTTACTTGCTCCTTGCTCCTCGTATGAAGAGTGAGCCAAAGACCATAAGGAGGTGCAATCTATAATGCGCAAATACGAATTAATGTACGTAATCCGTCCAAACATCGAAGAAGATGCTAAGAAAGCTTTAGTTGAGCGTTTCGCTGACATTTTAACTTCAAACGGAGCTGAAATCGTTGAGTCTAAAGACTGGGGTAAACGCCGTCTTGCTTACGAAATCAATGACTTCCGCGAAGGTTTCTACCAAATCGTAAAAGTTAACTCTGGTACACAAGCACTTGACGAGTACACTCGTTTAGCTAATATCAGCGAAGACATCATCCGCTTCATCGCTGTTCGCGAAGAAGAGAAATAATTTTTGAATTAAACTGCTGAGAAGGAGGTTGTATACGAATGATTAATAACGTCGTATTAGTTGGAAGACTAACAAAGGATCCAGAGCTGAAAATGACACCATCAGGAATTGCCGTGGCTCGTTTTACACTTGCTGTAAACCGTCCATTCACAAGTCAAGGTGGCGAAAAGAAAGCGGATTTCATTAACTGTATCGCTTGGCGCAAGCAGGCCGAAAACTTAGCAAACTTTATGCGTAAGGGCGGTCAGATCGGGGTAACTGGTCGAATCGAAACAGGTTCATATGATGGTCAAGACGGCAAACGTGTTTATACAACTGAAGTCGTTGCAGACAATATCCAATTTTTAGAGCCAAAAAATAGCGGGCAAAACAACGGAGGCTATCAACAGCCACCAGCGCAAAACCAAGGCTATGATTACGGCGGTGGACAGCAATACGGTCAACAACCATCTTATGGTGGAGGTTACCAGCAGGCTGCACCACAGCAGGCTCCATTTTCAAATCCGGCTCC
Organism: Caryophanon sp.; assembly: GCA_036309765.1. Classification (GTDB taxonomy): domain Bacteria; phylum Bacillota; class Bacilli; order Bacillales_A; family Planococcaceae; genus Caryophanon. Next base: position 23,035 of record JAXJTE010000113.1, read on the forward strand.
AATGCAACAACCGCCGAATCAGCAAAACTATACAAATATGAACAACGACCCGTTTTCAGATAACAACAGTAAAAATTCTGTCGATATTTCGGAAGATGACTTACCGTTCTAAAACGGGACACCAAAAATTAGTCTAAAGGAGGAACACGATAATGGCACCACGTCGCGGAGGCCGCAAACGCCGTAAAGTTTGCTACTTCACTTCTAACAACATTACGCACATCGACTACAAAGATGTAGATCTTTTAAAGAAATTCATCTCTGAGCGCGGTAAAATTTTACCACGTCGCGTAACTGGTACTTCTGCTAAATACCAACGTAAACTTACAACTGCAATCAAAGTTTCACGTATTATGGCATTATTACCATTCGTTGCTGATGAGAAATAAGAACGAATTACACCCTGTCTTGTAAGCTTGCTTACGAGACAGGGTTTTTTTATTATCATGCAGCTCACTTTTTCGTCGCAAAAAGCTTGCCTCAATGTGACAAGTAACGAATAACTGTAGCTAAATCATTCGCATTTCTCGCCGTTGCTTCAAAGTACACCGATTTGGATTGCGTTTGTAATAATGGTACAATGTTTAAGGAAAAGTACAATAAAAGGAAGGTTTTTTATGCCGAATAAACAAACGAGTAAGCTAGCGCAAGGGGCAATGATGATTGCCCTATTTACCGTATTATTGGCGCTAGCTTTTTACGTACCGCTAGTCGGCTCAATTGCTTCAATTTTTGTTGCATTACCGATTATGTTGTACAGTGCGAAATATGATTTGCCTGCGTCGATCGTTGTCGGTATTGCAGGGTGCATACTTGCGCTATTAATCGGTGGCGTATTAGCAGTGCCATTTGCTTTATTATATATTGCACTCGGTATTGTGATGGGCTACGGGATTCAACAAAAGAAAAGCAAAGAGATGCTGTTTTTATCTTCAAGTATAGCTGTCTTACTTACGTCAGCAGTGCAGTATTGGGTATCGATTCAGCTATTAGAAATTGACTTCATCCAAGATTCATTGCGTCTTGTAAAGGAGAGCTATACGGAATCTGTAGCATTAGCAAATAAAATGACGGGGCAGGAAGTTTTCACGACAGAGCAGTTAAATTTAATTTTTGACACGCTTGAGATGGCGATTCCGGCGTGTATTACGATTGCAGTCTTTTGTATTACGTTTATTATAATGGTTGTGAACTTGCCGATTTTACAACGTCTTGGTGTAGAGGTGCCAAAGTTTGCGCCGTTTCATCAGATGCGTTTACCGAAATCGATTTTATGGTATTATTTAGTGATTTTAGTTGTAAACTTTGTAGCGAGCCCTGAAGTTGGGGATACGTTATATATGGTAACGTTAAACATCTCGATGATTTTATGGATTTTACTAGTACTACAAGGGGTGTCATTTGTGCATTTCTTTGTGAACGCAAAGGGATTACCAAAGGCGCTTGCATGGTTTGCGACAGTGCTTGCCGTACCGTTATATTCATTTTATGTGCTTCTCGGTATTGTAGATTTAGGTTTTAACATTCGTGGATTGGTAGAGCCAAAGCAGACGAAAGAGTAGGGGTTGAGACAATGGGAGCTTTTCGAAAGAGACCGATGCGTTATCCAATCATCTTCTTTATGCTGTTGTTTATTGTAGCAGCATTTATTATGAGTACGAACAGTATCATGACTGCCGCTGTATTTACACTGGTGAGCCTTGCCGTTGCTTTATATGCATGGCGTACAGAAAAGTATTTATATGACGATACAGAGGCGCATATTGAGACGCTATCGTACCGCATGAACAATGTCGGGGAAGAAGCGTTTTTGCAAATGCCAATTGGAATTGTGCTGCTAAATGAAGCGTACAATATCGCATGGGTCAATCCGTACATGCAAAACGTCATTAAAGAACAGTCGTTAGTGGAAGAGGATGTGGCGCTCATTGCACCGGAGCTAAGCAATTTTGTGAAGCAGGACGAGCAAACGGAGCGCACGGTGACAATTTGTGACCGTAAATATCGCGTGCTATACAAAAAAAAGGAGCGTCTTCTTTATTTCTTTGATGTGACGAAGCAGCTACAAATTGAAACGCAATATTTTGAAGATCGTACCGTGCTCGCCATTTTATTCGTCGATAACTACGATGAAATTACGTCGATGATGGACGACCAAGCACGTAGCTCGACAAATTCGCTCGTGACGTCTATTTTAAACGATTGGGCGAAGGAGCATGATATTTTCTTAAAGCGAATTTCATCAGACCGTTTTATGGCGGTGCTAAATCGCTCTATTTTAGAAAATTTAGAGGAGAAAAAGTTTCCGATTTTAGATGACGTGCGTGAAAAAACACAGCAGCGCAACGTATCGCTAACGTTAAGCATTGGTGTTGGAACAGGCTCAGCTTCATTAACGGAGCTTGGTCAGCTTGCACAGTCGAGCTTAGATTTAGTGCTTGGGCGCGGCGGTGACCAAGTAGCGGTGAAAAATCCAGACGGCAAGTTGCGTTTTTACGGTGGGAAAACGAACCCGATTGAAAAGCGTACCCGTGTCCGTGCGCGTGTCATTTCGCATGCGCTACGTGATTTAATTCAAGATAGCGACCGCGTGTTTGTCATGGGACATAAAATGCCAGATTTAGATTCAATCGGCGCGTGTATCGGCGTGCGTAAAATGGCGAGTATGAATAAAGTGAGCGGTCATATCGTCGTAAACTTTGATGAGCTAACAGGTAGCGTCGGGCGTTTAATGTACGAGCTAAAGGCAAATGAAGAGCTTTATACGTCATTTATTTCGCCGCAAGATGCGCAGCCACTCATTACCGAGAAATCGCTGCTTGTCATCGTTGATACGCATAAGCCGAGCTTAGTTGTTGACCCGACGATTTTACAGCACTTTGAGAAGGTCGTTGTCATTGATCACCATCGACGAGCGGAGGAATTTATTGAAAATCCGGTACTCGTGTATATGGAGCCGTACGCATCGTCTACAGCTGAGCTTGTGACGGAGCTACTTGAATATCAACCAAAGCATGATAAAATTACAATGATTGAAGCGACAGCACTGCTCTCAGGTATTATTGTTGATACGAAAAGCTTTACGCTTCGAACAGGCTCTCGCACGTTTGAGGCGGCGTCGTATTTACGAACAGCTGGAGCGGATACCGTGCTTGTACAGCGCTTATTAAAAGAAGATATCGATACGTATATCGAGCGCTCGCGCATTATTCAAACAGTCGAATTTGCAGCGCCAGGTATTGCAATCGCACATGGCAACGAGGGTGAGGTTTATAACTCGGTACTCATTGCGCAAACGGCTGACATCTTATTAACGATGAAAGATATTTCTGCCTCGTTCGTCGTTGCGCTGCGTCCAGATGGGCAAGTCGGCATTAGTGCGCGTTCACTCGGTGAAACGAACGTTCAGCTCGTTATGGAACGTCTCGGAGGCGGAGGGCATTTATCGAACGCCGCCGCACAATTGCCAAATCAGTCATTAGAGGACGCAATCGCGCAATTAAAGAGCGCTATTTTTGATGTAATGGAAGGGAGTTCGGAAACATGAAAGTCGTATTTATTAAAGATTTAAAAGGTCAAGGTAAAAAAGGTGAAGTGAAGGAAGTATCAGAAGGGTACGCACAAAACTTCTTAATTAAAAAAGGCTACGCAAAAGAAGCAAACTCACAAGCGATGAGCGAGCTACAAGGTCAAAAGCGCTTAGAAGAAAAGCATGCAGCAGCTGAGCTACAAGCAGCGAAAGATTTAAAAGAAACAATCGAAAATTTAGAAGTTGTTGTAAAAGCAAAATCAGGTGAGGGCGGTCGTTTATTCGGCTCAATCTCAACGAAGCAAATTACAGCAGAGCTACAAAAAGCGCACGGCATCAAAATCGACAAGCGCAAAATGGATTTACCAGATGGCATTCGTTCATTAGGCTACACAAACGTGCCAGTGAAATTACACCAAGAAGTAAAAGCAACGTTAAAGGTACATGTGAAAGAAGAAGCGTAATTGTATGTTGATTAATTAGTGACATATGTAGCTCGCCTCTTCAGTAGTTTCGAGCTGCCTATGCTTAGATTTTATGTAAAACATATGGTTCATCACCGAAAGTCGGGTTGATGCTTGAACATGAATGTTGCTTAGAACAAGAGGCGGACTCCAGCGGGAAAAGCGTGAGACTTGAGACCCCGCAGACGCGACGTAGGAGCGGTGAGGAGGCTCAAGCCACGCCCGCGGAAAGCCTGCCTCGACGTAAAAAGCGACCTTATGTGATAGTGAAGAGCCAAACACATACAATTAATCAACATATGCAAGAAGGAGGGAAAATCCATGGCCGATTCGATTATGGACCGTGTCCCCCCGCATAACCATGAAGCTGAACAAGCTGTCATCGGGGCGATTTTCCTTGATTCATCAACGCTCATTACCGCGTCTGAAATTTTAAGACCGGATGATTTTTATCGTTCGGCGCACCAAAAAATCTTTGAAACGTTCACTCGTTTAAGTGACCAAGGAAAAGGAATAGATGTCGTTACAGTAACAGAGGAGCTGTCTTCTAAAAAGGAACTTGAAAACGTTGGTGGAGTTGCATACATTATGGAGCTTGCCAACGCTGTTCCTACCGCTGCAAATGTTGGTCATTATGCCAAAATTGTAGAGGAGAAGGCGCTCCTTCGTCGTTTAATCCACGTTGCGACAAAGATTGTGGAAGACGGGTATACGCGTGAGGATGAAGTAGAATCGCTATTAGGCGAGGCGGAAAGAAAAGTGATGGAAGTCGCAAATCGTAAAAATGCGAGCGATTTCCGTCACATTAAAGATGTATTAGTGAATACATTCGACAACATTGAACAAATGCAGCATCGCACGGGTGACGTCACGGGTATACCGACTGGCTTCACCGCACTCGATAAGCTAACAGCAGGCTTCCAGCGCAACGACTTAATTATCGTAGCGGCACGTCCTTCTGTTGGTAAAACGGCATTTGCGTTAAATGTTGCACAAAACGTAGCAGTACGTGCAGATGAAAATGTCGCCATCTTTTCACTAGAGATGGGGGCAGAGCAGCTTATTATGCGTATGCTTTGTGCTGAGGGCAATATTGATGCACAAAACTTACGTACAGGCTCACTGACACCAGAGGATTGGAATAAACTCATGATTGCGATGGGTACGTTATCAGATGCTGGCATTTTCATCGATGATACGCCAGGCATTCGCATTAGTGAAATTCGCGCAAAATGTCGCCGTTTAGCAAATGAGCAAGGCGGGCTTGGCATGATTTTAATCGATTATTTGCAGCTCATTCAAGGTAACGGTAAGTCAGGCGAAAGTCGTCAGCAAGAAGTATCGGAAATTTCGCGCTCGTTAAAAGCGTTAGCGCGTGAATTAAAAGTACCGGTTATCGCATTATCGCAGCTATCGCGTGGCGTAGAGCAACGACAAGATAAGCGACCGATGATGAGTGACTTGCGTGAGTCAGGTTCGATCGAGCAAGATGCTGACATCGTGGCGTTCCTTTATCGTGAGGACTATTATGATAAAAGCGATGAGGCAGAGCAAGGCGTCATTGAAATTATCGTGGCAAAACAACGTAACGGCCCAACTGACACGGTGAAGTTAATGTTTAAAAAAGAATATAATAAATTTATCAATATGGACTATTCAGCGGGATATAACGCACCACCACCAGCGTAACTGCGAGTAACTTCATTGAAACACGAACATTTTATGTTGTTATAACATTACATGTTCGTGTTTTTGTTTGACATGAATTTGTATTAATTGCTACAATTTAATTATATAAGGGATTAAATGGTAGTATTTAGTGCGAGATGCAACATTCAAACAATTTCTAGCGGGGGTGCTTTTAAATGACATCAGTAGTTGTAGTAGGTACGCAGTGGGGAGACGAAGGAAAAGGCAAAATCACGGACTTTTTATCAAAAAAGGCAGACGTCATTGCGCGTTTTTCTGGCGGCGATAATGCAGGGCATACAATTAAATTTGGTGGGGAAACGTATAAGCTACACTTAATCCCATCTGGCATCTTTTATAAAGACAAAACGTCGGTAATGGGTAACGGCATGGTCATTAACCCAAAATCGGTTGTGACGGAGCTAAAAGGATTAGTAGAGCGCGGCGTGGATCCGACAAACTTACGTATTTCTAATCGTGCGCATGTTCTTTTACCGTATCATATTTATCAAGACCAGCTAGAGGAAGAAGCACGTGGCGAGGATAAAATCGGTACGACTGTGAAAGGGATCGGCCCATGCTACCAAGATAAAATTGCACGCATTGGCATTCGCATTGCAGACCTTTTGCATAAAGAGACGTTTGAGCAAAAGCTACGCGCAAACTTAATCTGCAAAAATCGTTTATTCGAAAAATATTACGAGGCACAACCGCTAAATTTTGATGATATTTTTGAACAGTACTACAACTACGGTCAAGAAATTGCCCAGTACGTAACGGATACGTCAAAAGTGTTAAATGACGTGTTAGATGAAGGTGGGCGCGTATTATTTGAAGGCGCACAAGGAGTGATGCTCGACGTCGATCACGGCACATATCCGTTCGTCACATCGTCAAACCCAGTTGCAGGCGGTGTAACGACAGGAACAGGCATCGGACCTTCTCACGTATCGTACGTAATCGGTGTGTGTAAGGCGTACACATCGCGTGTCGGTGACGGACCATTCCCAACGGAGCTATTTGACGAACAAGGGCATCATATTCGTGAAGTCGGGCGCGAATACGGCACGACGACAGGACGACCTCGCCGCGTTGGCTGGTTCGATGCAGTTGTCGTTCGTCATAGTCGCCGCGTGTCAGGCATTACACATTTAGCGCTCAACTCGATTGACGTATTATCGGGGCTTGAAACAGTGAAAATTTGCACCGCGTACAAGCTAAACGGTGAAGTCATTACAGAATATCCTGCAAGCTTACAGGAGCTAAAAGACTGCGAACCAGTGTACGAGGAGCTACCAGGTTGGTCTGAGGACATTACAGGTGTGCGCACGCTTGAGGAGTTACCAAAAAATGCACGTAATTATTTAGAGCGCGTACTGGAGCTGACGAATATTGAGCTGATGACGTTCTCAGTAGGACCTGCGCGTGAGCAAACGAATGTAGTAAACGACATTTGGGCAGATGAAGAAGTAAACGTATAATAGATGAACCATCACTCGAAGCAGCATTGTTTCGGGTGATTTTTTTTGCCCATATTGAAGCAAAAGAAGCGAAACATGCAGAGAATAGTAAAGCATGTTACAGTTAAGAGTAAAGTTAAAATTGTGTGTAGATTGATGATTGTTAGGGACATGGATGATGCTAGGAGCGAAATCGGCGAGACTCCTTGGGGAATAGCGCGAGACTTGAGACCCCGCAGACGTGAGGAACGAACGACGAGGAGGCTTAAGCCGCGCCTCAGGAAAGCGAGCCGAATGGAGCGTACATCAACAGCTCAATACTCACAAACTTATACACAAAAATGCAATCCACGAAAGAGGGTCATAACATGAACAAAAAGATTTTAGTCGTTGATGATGAAAAGCCAATTGCAGACATTTTGCAGTTTAATTTAATAAAAGAAGGTTACGATGTTGTATGTGCATACGACGGCGACGAAGCGCTCGAAAAAGTTGAGGAAAGCCAGCCAGATTTAATGCTGCTAGACATTATGTTACCAAAGCGCGACGGCATGGAAGTATGTCGTGAAATTCGTAAAAAGTACGACTTCCCAATTATTATGCTGACGGCGAAAGGCTCGGAAATTGATAAAGTGCTAGGGCTTGAAATGGGCGCGGACGATTACGTAACGAAGCCGTTTAGTACGCGTGAGCTCATTGCGCGTGTGAAAGCAAATATGCGCCGCTTAAACGTATCATCACAGGCGGAGGAAGCAGAGCGTGAGACGAACGACATTACGGTTGGGGCGCTCGTTATTCAGCCAGATGCATATTTAGTGCAAAAGCGCGGCGAATCGATCGAGCTGACGCATCGTGAGTTTGAGCTGCTGCATTATTTAGGGCAGCACATCGGACAAGTGATGACGCGTGAGCATTTACTACAAACGGTTTGGGGTTACGATTATTTCGGTGACGTGCGCACAGTGGACGTAACGATTCGTCGTCTGCGCGAAAAAATTGAGGACAATCCGTCGCACCCGATGTGGATTGTGACGCGCCGAGGTGTAGGGTACTATTTACGAAATCCTGAGCAGGAGTAACGAGCATGCAAAAAGTAAAATTTTTTAAATCGATTCACGTTAAAATCGTCATCATTTACATTTTACTTATTTTGCTCGCGATGCAAATTATCGGACTGTATTTCGTAAAAGGGTTGGAAGATAATTTAACGGATAACTTTATCGATTCGATTAAAAATCGTGTAGAGCTCGTGAAATATAATGTGAGTGAAGAGATGCAGCGTGAGCGAGATGAGACGACCGTGTCGACGGAATCTAGCTTAAATGAAGTGCTGTCAGGCTTTGCATCGAACGATATTTTAGATGCGCGCGTGCTAAACGATCAATACCGCATTTTAGCGACGGCGAAAAATAGCTCGCGTAATCGCGTCGGGCAATACATCGAAAATGAAGCGATTGAAAAAGTTGTGAAGTCGGGTGAGGAGTATGACGTCATTACGCTTGATGAAAATACGAAAAAGCGTGTGTGGGTACTCATTCAGCCAATTATTGCAAATGACAAAGTAATCGGTGTGCTATACATCGAGTCGAACATTGAAATTGTGTACGACAACATGAACCAAATTAACCGCATTTTAGCGCTCGGCACAGGCATTGCGCTTGCGATTACAATAGTGCTTGGTACGCTCATTGCACGCACAATTACGCGTCCTATTTCGGATATGCGTGAGCAGGCACAGGCACTCGCAAAGCGTAATTTCTCGCGTAAAGTGCGCGTGTACGGCTCGGATGAAATCGGGCAGCTGGCGATTGCGTTTAACCATTTAACGAATCGCTTACAGGAGGCACATTCGACGACCGAAGCGGAACGACGCAAGCTTGCGACCGTGCTGAAAAACATGACGGACGGCGTTATTGCGACGGATCGAAAAGGACGCATCATTTTAATTAATGACCCAGCATTACAGCTATTGCAGCTAGAGCGTAACGAAACGCTGAACCGACCGATTATTAGTGTGCTTGGGCTGGACCAAGATTATGACTTTGAAGATTTAATTCATATGAAGGATTCGGTGAACTTAAACTTTAGCACGCATGATACACCGTACGTGCTGCGTGCGAACTTCTCGGTCATTCAAAAGGAATCAGGCTTCGTCAACGGTTTAATTACGGTGCTGCATGACATTACGGAGCAGGAAAAAATCGAGATGGAGCGCCGTGAATTCGTAGCGAACGTGTCGCATGAGCTTCGTACGCCACTAACGACGATGCGCAGCTATTTAGACGCGCTAGCAGACGGTGCGTGGAAGGACGAAAACATTGCGCCGACGTTTTTAAACGTAACGCAAACGGAAACGGAGCGCATGATTCGACTTGTAAACGACTTGTTGCAGCTGTCGAAAATGGATAGCCAAGATCATCAATTTAACAAAGAGGTCGTCGAATTTAATCGCTTCTTTGAACGCATTATTGACCGCTTCGAAATGTCGAAATCACAAACGGTTGAGTTCATTCGATTGTTGCCGGAGCAAACGTACTTTGTTGAAATCGACACCGATAAGCTGACGCAAGTAATTGATAACATCATTTCGAATGCGATGAAATATTCACCAGATGGCGGTTATATTCGCTTCGGCTTTACGGTGCAAGATACGTTTTTAAAGGTCATGATTTCCGACGATGGTATGGGTATTCCGAAAGAAAACTTAACGCGCATATTTGACCGTTTTTACCGCGTTGACCGTGCGCGTGCTCGCTCGATGGGTGGTACGGGGCTCGGCTTAGCAATCGCGAAGGAAATGATTCAAGCGCACGGCGGAGAAATTTGGGCAGAAAGTGAAGAAGGGCAAGGTACGACGATTTTCTTCACGTTGCCGTATGAATTAGAGGATGAAGTAGGTGAGTGGGATTGATGCGCTACATCGAGCCAATCAAATCATGGCTACTAATTTTTTTAGTTGCGTTAAGCTTGTTTTTAACGTTTCGCATTTGGACGTATACACCAGACTACGGTGTCATTGAAGAAAAGGAAGTAGAAGAAATCATTATCGGCGAGCAAACGCAGCTATCCAACGTCATTCGTCCGTATAAGCTCATATTTAAAGGGGAGGAAGCGTGGCGCGGTACTGTATCGACGACGAATATCGACAACGTGCTACAGTCGATGCAAGATTGGCATTTATCGAACGTGTCGCTCGTGACGGACGAATTTACACCGGAGCAATTAAACGAGCTCGTACGCACGCAAGATCATGTGACGATGATGTTTGCTGAAGAAATTCCGATGACGTTGTTCCAAGAGTTTTTCAAAATGGATTTACAGCGCATGCCTGGCATTAGCTTTGACCGCTTAATTATTGAGTGGAATGCAAAGGCAAAAGTTGCACGTGCGTATTTCGTCAACGTGAAGCAGCAACAGCTATACGAGGCGTCGATTACGATGACAGCCCCTTCACTAGATGAGCGCGTGCTAAAAGAAATTATTATGAACGCCACGGAGTATACTGAAATCGAGCGCGAAGATACGACGTCATTATATGTGATTAAAAACAACGTCGAGACGGTGCATTATACGTACCATACAGGCGAGGTGTCGATCGATAAATTCGTGCGCTCGTTGTTCTCGGATTACTCAAGCATTAATAAACAGGTGAACTCAGCAGCGAGCGAGCAGTATGAGGGTGCGTCTGAGAAAATGGATGTGAATCCGCTGCGCCGTGAGTTTAAATACGTTAATCCACGTGGGCAGGACGAGCAGCTTGCCGATGCCGAACTCATTCGTGAAACATTCCGCTTCATTAATGCAACAGGCAGCTTCACAGGTGATTTCCGTTATGTATATGGCAATGGTTCTGAGGTGAAATATCAGCTATTTGTGCAAGGTTTCCCTGTATACAGCGAGGATTCGACGACGATGATTTCATTATCAATGCGCGATGGACGACCGTATCAATACAACCGTCCATATTACACGCTCGACATTGCGGATATGAAAGTGGAGGCACTTATGTCAGGGGCTCGTGTCATTAACATTTTACGCAAGCAAAACCCAGAGCTGCTTGAGCAAATGAATGACTTAGTGGTTGGCTACATGCTGCGTCATACGGAAAACAGTCGCATTTTCGTACTGGAGCCATCGTGGTTTGTGCTGCAAGGTGAAGAGTACGTACGCATTGACCCGATGATGACGGGAGGTGTTGCAAGTGGACTGGAGTAAAACACAAACCGTTTTCATCGTCATTTTCCTCGTGCTAAACGTCGCGCTATACGGCTTATATAAAGAGCGCATGAGCGGCACGGAAGATTTGGACGTCATCGCAGACAAATCGATTGAGCTGCGTCTAAAAGAAGATGAAATTACGGTAAAAAAGTTGCCGAACATTAAAGAAGGCGACTTATACATTTCAGGGAAGCCACATGCGTTTAAAAAGCGCGAACTGAACATGTCGAATCAAAACTTTTATATTGAAGAGGATGGCTACACACTCATTAGCTCATTGAAGCAGCCAATTACGCTTGAGGAAATATCGGAGCGTACGTTGAAGGAATTTGTCGCACGTTACGTATATCGCGGCAATGATTATGTTTTAGGTGAGATTGACGAAGAGGAGCAGCAAGCTATCTTCTTACAAAAGACGAGCGACCGTCCGATTTATTACGATGAGCATGCGATGTTAACGATTGAGTGGAATAAGGACAACTTAGTTCGCTCCTATACGATGACGATGCTTAGTGAAATGGAGCCGTTTGAGCATCAAGCACCACTTATCGAGCCAATCGCGATTATCGAAAAGCTATACTTACAAAAACTATTAGAGCCAAAAGACCAAATACAAAACGTTAACATTGGCTATACGTTTATGTCTGAGCTATCGCAGCGTGAAGTATTCGTCGCAACGTGGGAAATTCGCGTGAAAAACGATAGCTTAAAGACGGAAGAGTCCTTCTTTGTCAATGCGGTTGATGGTACAATTTTAACGATTGTGTCAAACGAAGAGGAAGAAGAGGAGTAACAAAATGCGTTTTAGTGTGTTAGCAAGCGGCAGTACAGGAAATGCCATCTATGTCGAAAACGACGAGCATGCATTTTTAGTCGATGCCGGTTTAACAGGAAAGAAAATGGAGCAGCTATTTGCGGAAATTGACCGCGACATGAAAAAGCTGTCAGGCATTTTAGTGACGCATGAGCATAGCGATCATATTAAAGGTGTCGGTGTTTTAGCGCGTAAATATAAAGTGCCGGTGTTCGCTAACGCCAAAACGTGGGACGCGATGGAAAAAGGTGTCGGCACCATTCCGCTTGAGCAGCGATTCCATTTTGATACGGAAGCAATTCATACGTTCGGCAGCATCAGCATCGAATCGTTCGCAGTAAGTCACGACGCAGCCGACCCAATGTTTTACGTCTTCCATGAGGGCGACCGTAAATTATCAGTCATTACTGATACAGGCTACGTGAGCGACCGTATGAAAGGGCATATTCGCGGCTCAGATGCGTTCGTCTTTGAGAGCAATCACGACGTCAGCATGCTGCAAATGGGCGCATACCCGTGGAATACGAAGCGCCGCATTTTAAGCGATGTCGGACACGTATCGAATGAGGACGCGGCACTTGCGATGAGCGATGTTGTCATGGAAAAGCCGACGCAAATTTATTTATCGCATTTAAGCAAAGATAACAACATGAAAGACTTAGCGCGTATGAGTGTGACGCAAACGCTGCAATCACGCGGCATCATTTGCGGCGAGTACGTCCATTTACACGATACGGACGCGAATAACCCGACGAAGCTTGTCGAAGTATAAAATTGAAAGCTGTGCCGACGTTCAACGTTAGCACAGCTTTTTTTATGCAATCATTAAGCGATTTTCATGTAATTTTAATGTTGGCGTCGTATAGTAAACATATACAAATTGAAGTATGTTGATTAGCTCTTTTTATGAAATGAAATCTATTTTTTTAGCGGAAAAGGGAAATAATGCGCTATTTTAGTGGTAGTGCGCGTGCGGCGAGACTCCTAGGGGAAAAGCGTGAGACTTGAGACCCCACAGCGAAGCGAGGAGGCTCAAGCCACGCCCCAGGAACGCGAGCCGCAATACGCGCTTAATACAAATCGAACGAAGCGGAGTGATACGATGAGCTACTTTGACGAAGAAAACAAACAAGAAGAGCAGCTAACGCCATTGCAACAGCGACTAGCAGAGGACGAAAGCCGCATCCATAAACCAAAAAAGCAAACAAAAGAAAAAAGCAGCATCGGCTATTTCTTTAGCGCCTTGATCGGTGTGATGATCGGCGCATTGCTCGTATGGTTTATGATGCCGAGTATGTTAAATGACGTCGAGACGAACACACAAACGACGACGAACGTGACACAAACGGCCACATCAGTTACGTCTGACATTACCGCAGCGGTTGAAAAAGCATCACCAGCAGTTGTCGGCATCTCGAACTACCAGCAAGCACAAAGCTCTTTAGGTGGCTTCGGCTTTTGGTTCGGTCCAGGCGAGCAGCAACAAGGTGAAGGTGAGCTACGAGAAGCAGGTACAGGCTCAGGCGTTATTTACAAAGTGGACGGCAACGAAGCATTTATCGTGACGAACTATCACGTCATTGAAAATGCAGAAAAGCTCGACATTACATTAGCAGACGGCACAAAAAAGGAAGCGACATTAGTTGGTGGCGACGTGTGGACAGACTTAGCGGTCATTAAAGTCGAAGCAGAAGGCATTGAAACAGTCGCAAACTTCGGTGACTCAGATGCGATTAAGCAAGGCGAGCCTGCAATCGCAATCGGTAACCCACTTGGCTTTGAGTTTTACGGCTCGGTGACAACGGGCGTCATTTCAGGTACAGAGCGTTCAGTACCGGTTGATTTAGATGGTGACGGCGTTGAGGACTGGGAATCGGAAGTGATGCAAACAGACGCAGCGATTAACGGAGGAAACTCAGGCGGTGCGCTCGTGAACATTAATGGCGATTTAATCGGCATTAACTCGATGAAAATTGCAGCAGAAGACGTAGAAGGCTTAGGCTTTGCGATTCCAATCAATACGGTTATTCCAATTATTGAGCAGCTTGAGCAAAACGGTGAAGTACAGCGTCCACAAATGGGAATCTCATTAATGGACTTAACGGAAGTGCCATCGTTCTACCAGCAAGAAACGTTAAAGCTGCCTGAAGATGTAACAACAGGTGTCGTTGTAACGGACGTTGTCGCAAACTCAGCGGCACAGCAAGCAGGCATGCAAAAGTACGACGTCATCGTTGAGCTAGACGGCGAAAAGATCGAAAGCGTCATCGATTTACGTCAGCACCTGTACACAGAAAAGAAAACAGGCGACACGATGAACGTCAAGCTATACCGCGCTGGTAACATCGTTGAAACGACGATGAACTTAACAGCAGGCAAAACATTTTAAACAGCGAGCGACTATCGGACGGACATGTTCCTTCCATAGTCGCTTTTCGTTTGCTACAATGAACGAGCATATACAGTTGCAGTTAGCACGTGAAAATTGGAAAAAAGAGGTGGCATTTAAATGGAAAAATATAGCTGTGAAAACCATATCGATCATGCATTAGACATGTTCGTAGCAGAAGAAAAAGTGTTCCCGACGATGGACTTATTAACGGAAGAACAAAAGTTATCCACAGTTTGCTCATATTGCGACGAACACGCGGTATATATAGTATCAAGGTAAAAACTTTACACAATATATAGTGTCGATTGTGGATAACTTTGTCGAAATTGTGGATAACATTTGTACGGAAATGAACGGAGGTACACGACTTGAATATTAGCATTATTACAGTCGGCAAGCTAAAAGAAAAATATTTAAAAATGGGAATTGATGAATACGCAAAACGCCTCGGCAGCTACGCGAAAATCGATTTAATCGAAGTAGCAGACGAAAAAGCACCCGAGCAGCTAAGCGACGCTGAAATGGAAATTGTTAAGAAAAAGGAAGCTGAGCGCATTTTAGCGAAAATCGGACAAGACACGTACGTCATCGCCCTCGCTATTGATGGCAAGCAAAAAACGTCCGAGCAAATGGCAAAAGATATGCAGTCGCTCATGACGTACGGACGCAGCAAAGTCGCGTTCGTCATCGGCGGCTCACTTGGACTGCACGACGACGTACTCAAACGCGCCGACGAACAGCAATCGTTTGGCAAAATGACATTGCCACATCAGCTCATGAAACTTGTGTTGATTGAGCAGATTTACAGAAGCTTTAGGATTATTAAAGGGGAACCGTATCATAAGTAAAGGCGGTTTTTTTATATAAAAAGCTGATGAGCGTATCATGCTCATCAGCCTTTATTTTATTCCGATAGTAGTTTTTCGAAAATTCCCTTAGCTTCAACATTCAAATTATCAGCTAGGAATACAATGCTCTTCATTGAGTTGTGATACTTCTCGAACAACTCAATACATTCTTTTAAGATAGCATCGCTTTTAGGATATTTAATTTTTAATGTTTTAACATTTTCGAAGTTAATATTATATTGTCCATTACTTTGTACTGCCATTCCACGAAGTTCCTCTTTGACTGAAGTCAAGTTCATATAAAAACTAATGTAGTCGGGAGAGTACTCAGGTTTAACGGTAGCACGCATTAAATATGATGCAAATACCAATTCTTCTTCTAGTTTTACGATACCCGTCTTACCTACCAGTTCATAACTGTTAGTTCGATTAATTAGAATATCATTTTTATTTACACGGTACTTTTCTAAGTCTTCAGAAGACAAGTCCACATAATCCAAATCATCTAATGGAACAATCTCATCCATAATTGGGTAGATGTTGTTCATTTTTAAAATTGGCAGTCCTTTTTCATCATCGTTAGATTTTGTACTAGAGCCATATGCTACTTTATTGTCTTCAATTAAATCACCTAATTCAACGATCTCAAATTGATCTCCTAACAAATCAATGTTTAGATGATCCGGTATACCTTTCTTTGATAATGCTAAGAATGAATCAATTAATTTAACCTCAGAGTTGACTACATTATTTAACAAGAAGGTCATTCTTTCCTGATTCTCAGGGCTAAGTAATGGAATCTGAAGTTTACCTAAATCATCGAAATCCAACGAGTTACGAACAGTACCGTTATTAAAATTAGCAATTTGCTTTTGTCCGTAGTCACTTTTTAAGAAGTAAAGTAGATAATCCGCATTAATCAGTGAATCCTCGTTTACTGTAAACACTACATAACTTGGACTTATTAATGAGTCTGATTTAGTATTAATTGCAATACTTCCTATGTTAACTCGACTAGGATTATATGCGATACTCTCTTTCGGGAATAGCTTATATTTTTGATTGTAGTCATTTGCTGGACGATTATCAGAGCTTACAACGCCATATTTTTTTGATACCCCACTCACCTCTATAAAATCGGTATCTGAATCAACAAGTTCTGTTGGATCAACTTTTTGTTTCATCTCGGTAATATAAGGCGCTAAGTTAACTAATTCATATTTGAATTTTGGTAACTTATTCTTGATGTAGTTATTGATCGCCCAAGATTTAGGGTTTAATACATGGAATTCAGCAAAACCTTCCTCGATTTCTTGACTTGGAACATACTTAGTTAATCCTTCTATTGTAGTGATTGTTCGATCTTCCCAAGCATTCCATAAATTTATTATTTTACTAATATCGCTTTGCTCGGGTTCTTTTCTTCGTTTGCTGTCTTGCGAGAATCCATCATGACTCATTTTAACTAGGTAGGTTTTCTCATCAGCCGCAGGCTTTCGTTTTTCAATCAGAATGATATTTGATTTAATTACTTGTACATAAGGAGCAAAGACTTTCTCAGGTAACGAAATAATTGCTTTGATGAAATACTCTTCTTGGAGTGCCATACGATCTTCTTCAAAACTCGGATCATGTAAGAAGCCATTTCCAACAATACATGCAACTCTAGGGTAACGTCCTGTAATTTCGTTTTTGTCTTCCTTTAAAGCTTCAAGCATGTGCTTGATGAAAAGAGTATCCGCTTTTGGAGGTTCACTTAGACCGAAAGGTTGATTGGCTAGTACGATATCGAAATCGTTAAAGCTAGTCAAATAAGAAGGACTTTTAACATTACCGCTAACGTCTAAAAACTCAGAATAAAGATTACGATTTACTGGTAAAACGTTTTTATACGTGTAAGTCATTTTTTCTTCTTCTAAATCATTTTTCAATTTGTAAAAATAAACTTCTTGCTGTTTGTAATAAACATCTTTTTGTTTTTTTACATAATAACCATCAGAAGTCATTTTAGTGCCATTTACTTTAATGATTTCCTCTTCTTCGACAGGGATTTTTGCTCCAAATTCATCGAACACCCAAGTTTTAGGGTAAATACCTTTAGCATTTGGTTTTAATTCTTCCAGAATCTGTGTTCTATCACCCTTAACATTCCAAACAAGTTCACCATTAATTAGTGAATTTTCAGCTTCATCACGTGGTACGGGGATATAATTACCGAACACGTCCTTCTCTCGTTGCTTAACTTCTATCTTTTCATAGTATAGAGCATTATCATTAACGATATTTGAGGGATCCCCGCCGATTAATATCATATTAAGTTTCGCTAATAATGAAGTTTTGAACTTTAATTCATTTCCATTAATAGTATCTGTATTATAAAGGTCAGCTAAATCGCTTCCTGAATCCTGAATAATATTTTTGAAGCGTTTGAATACCTCGATTAAGAATCCACCTGTTCCACATGTAGGATCATATACTTTATCGACATATTTAATCTTCTTATCATTTGTAAAATGAACTTGAGGATTAGTTAAAAAAATCATCAATTGAATAAGATGTCGTGGGGTGAAAAATTCACCAATTTTTCTATCTTTAGATTCGCTTTGGAAGAACTCTAAAATATCACCTTTAAAATTAGTGAAGTCTGTAATCTCATACCGATGGAAGTAACTATCTACCAATTTTGCGATTTCTCGTAATTTGGCATCACGCAAGCTAACCAACTGAATTTGTCGATCAGTTGGGTATAAATTATCGTAAGAAGATGTCAGCCACCCCAGAAATTCTCCGTTTATTAAATCACTTCGCCCCGCTTGAACTAAACCCCAAACTCCCTCAGTTTTCATATATTGAACTCTATATTGTGCATCTAACCCTTGTAGAGTAAATACTTTCAGAAAAATGATTGTTGATAATTCGATAAATTTATCTGTAACTGAACTTCCTAGGTCAGATGTTCGTAGAATTTCATCACAACGCTTGAAGAAGTTTTTCAAGGTTTCACGATTTATTTCAGACATTTCATTGTAAGTAGTTAACGGATATTCTGCTTTTGAAAGAAACTCCAGAAAAGCTGGTGATGGTATACCTGAAATAATATCATTATCAAGCATAGCAGACTTCCAACCCTCATCAGTTAACACACTTATTTTTAGATACTTGCCATCGAAACCTATCGCTAGACGAACGTTTAAAGAGTAATCGTTATTTAGGTTTTCAATGTAATTTTGTGTATCTAATAAACTCGCTTGAATACCAACTTTAGAGTTTTTACTGTCTGAGATGGCAATTATATTTTTAGCGGAATCGTAAAAAATATAATCTGGGCGTGCATTGTTAGAACCCTTTAACGAGTTTTTAAATTTGTAGCGATTTTCAATATCTTTGTCACGAGTGTAATTAACATTAATAACCCATCCGTTTTCTTCAATGGCATTTTTAAAAGCTACTTCGACGTCTTTTTCATTTTCAGAATACATACTGGGAATTAATTTCAACGTTACATCTTCTAACACGTTTCCTCGACTATCTTTGATTTTGGTTTGTTTCATAATTTCTTCCTCCTGATGATGTAACTAACATACTTTCAAATATATATTATTTATTTGAAAGGAAGTGAATGTTAGTGACATATGAATTTTTTATAAGCGCATCTTGTACCAATAAATTGAGTCGAGAAATTATCGACTTAATTATGTACCTTGTAAAAAAGTACCCCACATTAAAAGAAATAGATATTAGTTCCATTGAAGGCGTGGTAAAACTGAAATTTTTTGATAAGGAAATTCTTGATCCACATTTTATTCGCACGACAGAAGGAAAGGTTTTAATCGAATCCTACGGAAAAAAATGCTTCATCCACTTTTCCGAAGTAGTCGGTGATTAAATATTAATACAAATAGCTGTAAAAGTAAAGTTAAGAATCCGAAGTATTGGATGGTTAAAAAAAATATAAAAAAACCCTGTTTTTTATATACTTTTTTAAAGAAGTAGCGGAAATAAAAAAGGAGTGATTTAATGAAATCAGCAAAACGAGTTAACATCGTATCAGTAAAATTAGTAAAAGAATCAAGTATGCTCTATAAACAACGCAAAGTTCGCAGCCCACAAGACAGCTACGAACTCTTCCGAGACTACCTTGGAGACGTAGACAGAGAGCATTTTGTCGTTGCGTGTCTCGACACAAAGAACCAGCCAACAAATATTTCAACAGTCCACATTGGCAGCCTCAATGCCAGCATCGTACATCCACGTGAGATCATGAAAACAGCCATCCTCAGCAATGCAGCATCCATCATTTGTTGCCACCCACATCCGTCAGGTGATCCTACACCGAGTCCAGAAGACATTGACGTGACCGAGAGACTTGCAGAGGTCGGTAAAATTGTTGGGATTGAGTTATTAGATCACATTATCATTGGTGATGGTAAATTCATTTCGTTGAAAGAGAAAGGATACTTCTAAATATGAATAAGCAAATTAATTAAGCTCTAACATCGGTCATCGGTGTTAGGGCTTTTTAGTTTGCAATGAAAGGACTGAGGCAGATGAAGATTTTGAAAAGCACACTGAAAACAGAAGTTGTCTTTGATGATGAAATGGCAAATAAGTATGTCGTTCGAAAGGAATGGAGCAAAAGCAAAAAGACTGCTCTTGTCATTATGAAAAGTGCTGGTGAAACAAATGAGATTGAACAAGATCATACAACGATGTATGTAACAAATAATCTTGCACGTTTAGGTTATGGTGCAGCAATCATTATGAATCTATTTCCAACGATTGAAGGAGTAAATACAAATAGTTCAGCAGTTGAAAATTTGAAGCATCTACAAGAGGAATTAACGAAAGTAGATGATGTCGTAATTGCAGTAGGTACAGGCATTGAAACCAATAAAGAGGCGGTAAGCCGTTTGAAAATGATTGTAGCAATTTTACTTGATAAGAAAGCTAATCTACTTCAAATTGAGTGTCCTAAAGGGAGGAAAGGTTTTCACCCTCTTTATCCAGCTGTGAAAAATGGATGGAGCTTAGTTCCTTATAAATATGAAGATATGCAGCCACAAATTGAAAGTTAGTTAAATCGTTATTGAAAGGAGGTGAATTGGTTGCAGACCATTTCTATGTTCCTAAAGGAATTTGAAAAGCAAATGAATAAAAAGATTACGATTGATGACGTTGGTTATGAAGCAGTTTGGTTATATAAAGAAGAAGTAGACGAAGTGCTAATCCCATTCGATGTATTAGAAACATTAGATGAGGTTGTAGTGGCTTCGTCTATTTTGTATGTAGACGAAAAAGGAGACGAATATATGCGATTAGCAGTACAGGATCATGAAACATTAGAATACGACAAGTATGTGCGATGGTTTATCAATAATGAACCGATTGATTGGGAGGCTTAGTTGGGAAGTTAACACTTGAAACATTTGAATTTGAAGTGTCTTGTATTAATTGAAAACAAATTGAAGGAGGTGAACGATATGTGGGATAAAGTTTTAGGGGCAGTAGTGGTAGCAGTTGCAACAGAAATCGCACGTGAAGTTATTAAAGAAGATAACTAGAAATTTGAGAATGTAGTTATAAACGGCTGCATTCTTTTTTTTATTGTTTTTTTTATAAAAACTAGTAATAATTTATATTAATTAATAATTAGGGGTGAGTGGATGATTAGAGGCATGATCCAATATGCTGAAAAAATGGCATCTATAGAGAATCCATGTGCCAATTTTTGTATACCAAAGGATACTTTTATAGACTTCGTATATTTTCACTTTGTTTCAATTATTGAATATAGGAATTTGAGTGAAAGTGATTCTAGTAGCTTACATCAATATTTATTAAACAATAACGAAGAATATAACGAGCTACATAATAAAGAAGTGTTGGCGGATCATGAGACTTCATTAGAAAGTAACATATACCGTAACAACTTAAATCGATTCAATTCTCTAAATGAAAAGACAATGAAAGAAGCAGAAGCGAGAAAGCAAAATGAGAATCGAGCGCAACGCTACTCAAATACTGTGAATATATTTGATTTCCAGATAGAGCTTGAAAAATTATTGGGCATTAAAGCAGATGGTGGGGCTCTCAATACAACTTACAAAAGAATTTCACAAAATAACGTACATAATATCAGCTTTAACAGTTTAATGAAATTCAATAATGCGTTATTAGCTAATGCTGATGAATTTAACGAGCCAGAAAAATTATTACATTATTATATGATTGAAAAAGGGGTTAAATTTTTCACTTTAGCTGATATTGCTACTCGATATGAGAAAATGAAAGATAATAACGATGAAAGATCGTTATTTATACGTATATATCTGATGTTATTTGCATCTGATATACCTATTCTATATTCCCAAAATTCATATTTTGACTTGGCTGAAACCCTGGATATTACAGATAAAAATGAAGTGAAAAAGTATCGAAGTGAAATACTATCTGTTACTAATTATTTAAAATGTATCATTGGAAAAGTATTTGAAATTTATAGAGGGGATATTAATAAAATAAGCATTACAGAGCAGGATAAAGAATGGCAGTTGAATTATCTTAGAAAAGCTTATTACAAAAATGACTACAAATTAAAAAAAGATTTTTCAGCGGATAGTTTTAAAGCAGTAATGAAAATTTTACAAGAATATAACCAACAACGAAAAGACGCTCAACTTTGAGCGTCTTTTTTTTTGTAACAAGCCGTTTTTTTTCTAGGGAAGGTATTTTTAAAAGCATGTAGTATGAAGTTATAAATCTTCAGCAGATTTATTTAATTGCACATTGAAAATCGAATAAAGGAGCTGTTATGAATGGAGCTTGAAAAAGTAAAGGATGTATTTGACCTTTTTGTTTCAGCAGATGTAATTCAGTTGCAACCCAAGCAACCTGGCTATAAAGCGGATGGGGTAGTATTACAAGCTATTGAAAAGTTAAAAATTCATAAGCAAAATACGCTTCATGTGTTATTGAATGATACCACCGATGCCCCTGTAATAGCAGTAGATATTGAAACGACAGCCAAGCATTTTTTAGATGGAGACATACGTTTAATCAGTATGTATTCTACTGATATGCAAATAGTTACACCAGATGTGGAAGAGGTAGTAAGTATTTTGGGAGACCCACAGATATGCAAAATCTTTCATAATGCTGCATTCGATGTTACCTGGTTAAAAGCGAAGGGGTTTGAAGTAACGAATTACACGGACACTATGGTTATGGCTCAAATCGTTCACAATACAACGAAATCAACGAATTCTTTAAAAGCGTTAGCCTTTGAATATTTCGGTGAAGTGCTGAACAAAGACAAACAAAGTACAGAAAACTGGCAAGGTGAGCTATCTCAAGAGCATAGAGACTATGCTTTGAAAGATGCTGAAATTACCTTTCGTTTGTATCAGGCACTATCTGAAGAAATAAAGACAAAGCATTTAGACGTTGTATTAGCACGAGAAATTAGAGCGTTACCTGCTGTTATAGAATTGAGCTTGAATGGGATTCCTTTTGATTATTCTGGCTGGCAAGTGGTATTAGACGAGATGCAAAAAGAAGTAGATGGACTTGAAAATGAGATTAAAAACCATTTTAAGTTATCGGATCTATTACTGACATCGCCTAAACAACTATTGGATGCTTTCGCTACTGTCGGAATAATATTAACTTCTACTAAAGAAGAAGAGCTGGCAAAACATGAATCCAAGCATCCTGTTATTGCAAAAGTATGTAGGTATAAACGATTAAAAAAGCGTATTTCTACGTATGGTGAAGGCTTGAAAGCTAAAATTCAACCTAATGGGAGAGTCTACGGTAATTGGCGTTTAATAGGTACTGATACGTCACGTATGAGCTGCAAGAATCCGAATTTACAAGGACTTCCTACACAGGCAAAGCAATTTGTAAAAGCACCTGAAGGTAAAACCTTTATTGTTGCAGATTACAGTACTATTGAATTGCGTATTTTGGCTGAAATTACTCGTGATGAAAAGATGGTTCAAGCATTTACAGAAGGTGAAGATCTCCATAGAAAGACGGCTCAAGGTATATTTAACTTGGATTCAGTAGAGCAAGTAAGTAAGGAAGAGCGCCAAATCGGTAAAGTAGTCAATTTTGGTCTGATTTACGGTATGACTAGCTATGGATTACAAAAACGTATAACAGCAGCCACAGGTAAATCAATTTCATTACAGAAAGCAGCAAGCTTTCGAGATAATTACTTTAAGTTTTACCCGTCTGTTTTGCTATACCAAGATTCCATGCTGAAAGCGGATGTGATCCAAACTTTAGGCGGGCGTTATTGGGGTGAAGGCTTGAAGGCTCTAAAAAAAGGCTCTATTGCTCGCTATAACTATCCGATTCAAGGTACAGGGGCAGAAGGAATGAAAAACGCTTTAGCACTCTTACTTGAACGTAAGCCAACTGAGTGGAAATTAATTGCTGCAATACATGATGAAATTGTACTAGAAGTGCCTATTGGTCAAGCGGAGCTGGCTAAAGAGGTACTCCAAAATACAATGCAAGAGGGAATGCAACAATTAATACCTAGTATTCAAATAGAAATAGATATAAATATTTGTAGTAAATGGACAAAATAAACTGATAAAGGACGATAGAAAATGACTAATTCGATGAACTTATTAATTCAACAAGCTTTATTAGAAGCTGAAGCAAAAAAGAAAGAGGTAGCAAGTGTAGTCCCACAACAGAAGTATGCACCTAAGCTAGATGAGGGCATGTATATTGCCGTAACAACAGATGTTGAGTACCAACAAAATCAACCTACTGAATTTGGTGTAAGCGATCGTGTTTGCATTACGCTTACTGTGCCTCAAGGTAATAATAATGTAGAGCTAATTAGCCGCTACTGGCTATCAAAAACCGAAGACTCAAGATATGTTAAGCATTTAGGTGAGCTACTAGGATACGACCCTCGTTTAGGATTCGAATTAAATGAGCTATTAGGGAAAACGGTAGAGCTAGAGGTGCATCACTTTGAAAATGACAAAGGTATCTTTGCTTCTGTAAAAACATTAAAGAGTATCAAAAAAACTCAATTTGACAATGCACTAACGATTTAAGGAGGAGGATTTTAGATGATAAATGATATCCAAAGCATAATAAAGCCAGATAAGACACTGGAACTTAATGACTTAGCAGAAAACCTCGCCTTATTTAAATCTACAAGCGACTCTGCTAAAAATAATGAGTTTTCAAAAGATCAAACTAAGCTATTAGCGCAATTGTTAACCTCTTTTCCATATCGATTATACAAATATGAAAAGCAGTTAAGCAGCTTATTACCCCAAGACTTGCAGTTGGAATTTAAACAGCAGCTAGAAAAGGTTAGTGGGGTGAGTTTTACGTATGAACAATTAGCGGCTATGGATTTTAAGGTAAGCGAGAGCGACTTGCCATTTATTGATCCGTGGCAACATCTAAAGCAAGTAGAAACCTATTATAAATGGACAAAGCTGGGTCTTAGTAAGAATGATAAAGGTAAAATTCAGCTAGATGCTAATACATTTGCACGCTATGTATTGGAGCGTTTGGACTTAGTTCAAAACCTTGAAGGGCAAATCTATTATTACAATGGTAAAGGAGTTTACCATAAGTTGCCTGATAATGTGCTAAAGGTGTTGTGTAAAAAGATCTTGAGCGAAGCAGGCGGAAGCTTATGGAAAAGAAATTTAGAAGCTGAGTATATAGCCGCTTTAAAAAATGACATACCATTTGAAATGGATTTTGATTCTGATATTGAGCTAATTAATTTTCCAAATGGTTATTTTGATATTTCTAAAATGAAATTGGTACCACATTCCAGTAATTATCGTTCAATTAGCCAGCTACCTTATGAATTTAATGCAGAAGCTACTTGCCCTAGATTTGAGTCCACGTTAAGTAGCGTTTTTGAAAATGATATTGAACGGATCACTTTATTTCAAGAGATGCTAGGCTACCTTTGGTTGAAGGAAGTTAAAATTCATAAAGCCTTTATTTTTTTAGGTAAAGGCTCTAATGGTAAATCAGTTTTAGCCAAAGTAATACGTCATATGCTGGGGATTGAAAATGTTTCAAGCGTAGGATTAAAACGGTTGCAAGGACGCTTTGGCTTACAAGAGTTCCCGAATAAACTAGCTAATATCTCAAGTGAAAATGAATTCTCTGATGACTTCACGACAGAAAATTTCAAGTTAATTACAAGCGGTGATTCAATCTCAATTGAACGTAAAAACAAAGATTCGTACACAACAACGATCTATATTAAATTACTAATCTTGTTAAATAAAATGATGGATTGTAAAGATACATCAGATGGATTCACACGAAGACTTGTAATCATTCCGTTTAATCAAAAGTATGTGGAGTTACGCCAGGGAGAGAGAGAAGTACCAGGGGTTACTTACATGGATCCTAACCTGGAAAGTAGCTTGCTCGAAGAATTACCTGGGATTTTTAACTTTGCGATGCGAGGTTTGCAGCGTTTAATAGCGAATGATTATAGGCTAACTCCTAGTGCGGAATGCGATGAAGCATTAGACCAATATATCCGTAGTCAAAACCCTATTATTGACTACTTTAATCAAAATATTTCAGCACAGCCTACTAGTAAAATCCTTCGCTCTAGTATTTACAATGACTTTACTAAATGGTGTAAAGCTAACTCAATTCTAGGTTCACGTATTCCAAGCCGAACAATATTTATTGAAGAACTAAAGAGGTTGGCGGCTCGTAAGCAAATAACGATAAGAGAACCGAAAATACAGGGGCATATATATGTTGAAGGAATCCGCCTAAATGCAAGTGTTTCTAAGACTAATAATACTAATGTTGTTCCTCCAATGATTTAGTGGTGAAGGTGGCGTGAAAAAATAAAAAGTAAATTCTATTAAAATAATTCGTACTTTAGTAGAAAAGAAAGTAACTTTGTCATGCCACTTACGCCACCCGCTTCACTACTATTTTCAGACATATATTATTACTTTGAGTTACTAAGAAAGGAGTTTTTACAGTATGAATGATGCACAGGAAATACTATTGATACTTGCTGAAATGTGCGAAAACTATATTACTCAGGAAAATGAAAGTGAGGTAGATGTACATGCCACTGATGCCATCTAAGAAAGTAGCTATATATGCTCGTGTATCAACTACTGAACAAGCTGAAGAAGGGTTCAGTATCGATGAGCAATTACGTACGTTAAAGGACTTTTGTGAAAGAGAAGGTTACGAGATATACGATGAATATGTTGATCGTGGTATTAGTGGTAAGAATATCTCAGGTCGTCCAGCCATTCAAAGATTATTAGCTGATGTAGAACTAAAAAAGTTTGATGTCGTATTAGTTTGGAAAATGAATCGTTTAGCACGTAAAAGTGTAGACTTGATGAACATGGTAGAGAAGTTCAACAGTAAAAACATTGCTTTTCGTTCTTATACAGAGAAGTATGAAACGGAATCCCCAACAGGTAAATTACAGTTTCAAATGATGGCAGCTATTGCGGAATATGAACGTAATAACATAGCAGAGAATGTAAAGATGGGTATGATTGCTAGAGCCAAAGAAGGTAAATGGAACGGGGGCAGTGTTTTAGGCTACGATGTAGTCGAGGTTGAAGGAACAAACAAAAAGCGGAAAAATACTGCTCTAATGATTAATGAATCAGAAGCCATTACGATTCGACTGATTTTTCAGATGTACACAACAGGTCATGGTTACAAAGCTATTGCTAATGCGATTAACAGTGCAGGACATCGTACAAAAAAGAATAAGACATTCTCTCTAAATGCGATTAAGACCATTGTAACTAACCCTGTTTACGCTGGTTATATCCGCTATAATGTCCGCAGAGATTGGAACGAAAAGCGTAGAAATAATATTAATCCCAATCCAGTAGTTGTTCAAGGTGACCATGAAGCCATCATAAGTGAAGAGACTTGGAATATTGCGAAGAAGGTTTATAGTGAAAGAAGCTGCAAACCTAACAGAGTACATGATGGCGAGTTCCCTTTAACAGGTATTATGAAATGTCCTGTATGTAATGCTGGTATGGTTATCGGTCGTACTACTAATCGAACTAAATCAGGTGAGAAACGAGTTTTAGAGTATTATGTTTGTGGAGCTTGGAAAAATAAAGGAACAAATGTATGCCGTTCAAATGGCGTTAGAACCGATTATGCGGATCCATACGTACTGAATAAAATAGCAGAATTAATGGAAAGCCAAAAGCTAAAGGATGAATTAGTGGCAAGTATTAATGAAAAACAGCTGAGTATTTATGAGCCCATTGAAAAGGAATATTTCAGATGTTTACAGGAAATCGATAAATTAAAAGCCCGTTTGGATAAGACATGGGATGCTTATATGGATGAGATGATAAGTAAGGTGGCATATGTAGCGAAATCAAATGCTATTGAACAAGAAATCAACGAACTAAAAAGTAGAATTGAACCCTTACAAGCACAGTTACAAAAAAGCCAAAACACTAAAGTTTCTCTGGAACAAATTGAACAAGTTTTAGGGAATTTCTTAAAGGCATTTAGTAGTAGTATCACCAGAGAGCAGAGAAAGCGTCTGTTACAACTACTCATCCATCAGATTACTATAGGTGAAGATCGTAAAATAGATTCAATCCAATTAAAGCTTAATACAGAAGTTCTTGAAGAATTACAATTAGGAGTAGGTGAACCATCATTAGATGGTTCGCTTGCTCCTTTTTCTGTTTTAGTGGCTATTTAAGTAATTCTAAGAAAGTTGGTTGGCTTATATAAAATGGTATAATAAAAGTAAAATGATTCCATTAATAAGGGGGCTGTATATATGTCAATTAACGAATCAAATGTAAAAAGGCTTACAACTAAAGATATGCAATTGCAAAAAAAGATAGTAGATTTGAAGAAAAAAAGAGATGGTTCAGCTGCAAAGCTTCAAAGACTAAGTAAGAAACGTAGCTTATCATCTTCAGATATTACTAGTATAGGTAGGCTTAAAAAAGAAATATTGAAATATGATAAAGATATTACAGTCTTACTTGATCAAGCACGTAAAAATTCCGAAAGTCTAAATAAATACAAAGAACGATTGGCAAAAGAGCAAGATAAACAATTCAAAGAAATAATTCAGCAAATGACAATTAACACACAAACTAATAATCAAGCATTAGAAAGTCACTCAGATATTAATAAAAGACTTTCAGATTTATCTTCAGATATTAGAATTGCTGTACAAGATAAAGAAGTAATTGAATATGATGTTTTCCTATCTCATTCAAGTTTGGACAAAGATATTTTTGTATCTGAATTATCTCAAAAGCTTACAAGTAAAGGATTGAAAGTGTTTGAGGATGTTAAGGTTTTTAAAATAGGTCAAAGTCAAACTGATATGATGAATATGGGGATATTGAATTCAAGGTTTGTCGTTATCTTCTTATCTAAAAATTTCATCCAAAGTGGTTGGTCACAGTATGAATTTAAAAGTTTTCTAAATAGAGAAATAAATGAAAAGCGAGTTATCATTCTTCCAATTTGGCATGAAGTTACAGTGGAAGAGGTAAGACAGTATAATCCTTATATTGTTGATAAATATGCTTTTAATACAAGTAAACAAACTTTAGATGAAATGGTAGATCAAATACATCAAGTTGTGTTGGATTCCTTAGACTATAATCGATATACTAAATAAAAAAGTGTAAAAGGTGAAAATAGTGATTAATAAAGTCTTACATGGTGACTGTTTAAATCAGCTCAAAGAAATACCTAATTTTTCTGCTGATATGATTTATTTAGATACTCCGTTTTATACTCAAAAGACACAGACAAGTAAATCAAAGGATAATAAAGAATACTCCTAAAGCAACTAGAAGAAGCCAAACGTAAAAAGAATAAGGCGATGGAACTGTACGAATAGGACATCATCACAAAGCTTGATTTGCAGCAAAGGCTTGCCAAGATTAACGAGTAAATTGAGCAGCTAGAGCTACGGTTACAACCAATCAGGCTACAATTGCAATCGCTAAAGGTCCATACAATTGATGAAGCTACAATCGAAGAAGTGATGGTGAATTTTCAAAAGGCTTTCAAAAAGACAATAACGCAAGAACAGCAAAAACATTTGGTTACGTTAATTATTAAAGATATAACATTGAATGAACGGCGTGAAGTAGATAGCATTCAAATACAATTCAATAATAAGGTACTAAATTACTTAACAGAGCATGGAGCAGACAGGTCATTAGCAGATGACCTAGCTGCTCCACTTTTGATTCGAGTATCTATTTAAAGTATTAACATAAATTTCTTATTATGATATATTAGTTAATAAAAAGAAAATTTTGGGGGTTTTGGATGAAAAGAATATTTATAATAATTCCTTTAGTATTGATGCTTGCAGCCTGCAATGATGAGGGAACTACTAAAGAAGTTGAAGCAGAAGATAAAACAGAAACTAAAAATGCTAATCAAGAATTTACAGAAGAATTAATAGTAGAATTAGATGAAATGGAATTTTTTGAACAAAAAAGTGTAGCAAAAGAAAAAGATATTACTTTAATTTCCATAGGTGATATACAAGGCGAATTTTCAGATGAAGAAAAAATAACCGTTTTATCTAATTACAGTAATGTATATACACTTTTAGAATTTGATCATTTTATTGCTCAAACTTTACTTAATGATTACACAACAATGGAGAACCCTACAAAAACTTTTGAATGGGCACTTTACGCAGATTCAATTTTCTTAAGTTATGTTGAACAAATCGAATTTGATCAGTTGAATCGTAAGCAAGAAAAATTTTATGAAGGAGTAAAAGATACTTTAATAAAATCCGTAAATAATAGACAAAAACTTGTACAAGCATGGTTAGATTATAGTAAAGGGAAAGATACGGATTTAACAATTGATGAAATTAAATTAAATTTATCAGAAGAAAATTTATATGCAGCGGCTATAACTCTAGGAATGGCATTTGGAATTCATGCTTCAGAAAATATTGGAACATATGATGTCTCAAATTATACAGCGTATGGAAATAATCAAATTGAATTAGCAAACTCATCAATAAAAAGAATACTTTTAAAATATTATGAATTAGTTGCTTTACCTGCAGGAATGACATTAGATGATTTAGTGAAAAATTTTAAGGAAGAAGAAAATCAATCAACGAAAGAATATGAAACAGGATTATATTCAGATGATGAATTAGCTGAAGAAAAGCAAGCATTAAGCAGTTCAGCATTAGATGAAATACCTGAAGGAGCATTTAATACTGTTGAAACAGCTCGTACACAAATTGGTTATACAATAGCATATTATTTAGACAGCTATGTACAAGGAGATACATCTTCTTTAGCATATATGATCCATCCGTCTACAGAATTTTATCAAAGTCAAGTTAACTATTTAGAATCATTGAACAATAGAGGAATAACAATGGACTTAATTGATTTTTCTATTGTTTCAATGGAGACTTTAAGCAAACATAAATATAAAGTAACTGTAGATGAAATTTATTTAATTGACAATCCAGAAAAGGGTAGTAAAGAAGTTCAGCAGACGAGTTATTACACAGTTGAGCTAATTGATGGCGAATTTTATATCACAAGTTTAACTTTATAAAGTAAGGAACCGCACTTACATTAGTTACGGAGAACCGTATCATAAGTAAATGCTAGTTGTTAAAACAAAGCCTGCACCTAATTAAAAATATTTTAGATGCAGGTGTTTATTATATCTATGCTTGAATCAATTGTGTAATATCGTAGTTATAATACGCCACGTTTCGTTTAGATTGCTCATCTTTATAGAGCAGCTGGTTCTCGACTAAAAAGTTTAATGCTTGTCTTGCCGTTGAAGGGGAAATGTTTAACGATTGAGACACTTGTACAGCATTTGTATTTGGATAGCGGAATGTTAGTAAGTAAACTTTTCGCTGAATTTCCTTCTCACATTTTTTAAGTCCAGCGAACGCGATTTTTTCAGCGTTCTCTAATAAAAGATTTAATTTATCAGCCATTCGATTGGATGCTTGTAGGAAGAACTCAATCCAATTCACCCAGCTTGGATTGTTTCCTCTTGTGCTATTTAAAAAATGATAATATTTAAAGCGTTGTTTTTCTAGCTCCTCACTGACAAAGAAAATTGGGCTAGAAATTAAATTGGATTGCACTGTATATAAAGCAATTAAAATTCGACCTAAGCGACCGTTGCCATCTAAAAATGGATGAATCGATTCGAATTGTGCATGCATTACGGCAGTTTTTAATAGCGCAGGGCTGTTTTCATCAATTATAAATGTATGCTCTTTTTCCAGATGGTCTGTACAAAGTGCCTGACCATAAGGGTGTTTGTTAATGAAGTTTTCCCAGTTGTTTAAGTAATCCGCAATCTCATTAGCTTCAACCGGAATGTATGAAGCATCTTCAATTTTATTGTTCGGACCGATAAAGTTTTGAATTCTTCTAAACTCTCCGCTTCCCTCTGTTGTTCCTCTTGAGTTTTTCATTAAAATCTCGTGTAACTCCAAAATTAAACGAGTAGAAATCGGATAGCCATTTCGAATTTGCTCATAACCGTAGTTTAGTGCTTTGCGATAGTTATC
Source organism: Caryophanon sp. (assembly GCA_036309765.1). Classification (GTDB taxonomy): domain Bacteria; phylum Bacillota; class Bacilli; order Bacillales_A; family Planococcaceae; genus Caryophanon. Next base: position 55,046 of record JAXJTE010000113.1, read on the forward strand.
GACTTCATGAACTTTTTGTGTGCTATTTTTTTTGTGTGCTTGTTCAATCATTTCAATAAACGTCACTTGAGTACCTTCAATTCTTGTAGATTGAACAGATTCATTTAAAGAAAGGGTATTAATTAATTCCGTTCCCAATAACGAATATTTAAAGCGTTCATCTAATCTACCTAATTTATTTGAAACTTCATTTAGTAGAATCAAAATTTTAGTGGCATCTGAAATTGGAACACTAACAGGAAGTTTTTTTATACCTTTAATTGGTGTCATGATCGATTCTCCTTAAGTAAATAGTATTTAATTTTTTATTTTAAGTTCATATAATATACCACTTAAGGATAGATATTTAAAGAATTTTACTTTAATTATAATAGGGTTGTTTGTTAGCATCATTTGCATACAAAAGCAGTCCCTATATAGGTCAGTGCTGCTTTTGTTTTTCGATCTACATATACTGATACATCAACCCATCTCTCGTATCAAACCATAATAATTTCGCGTGCTTTTTCTTTGGGATTGTTGCTTGCAATGCCCATTCTGGAAACTGCTTGTATAGTTGAATCTGGTCTCCGGTTGCGACAGTGAACCCTATCATAAGTAAGGTTGGTTTTCTTAAATTGTAATTAAGTTGATATATAATTTGGAGATTACTTTAAATAAAGGAATGTATCAAATTGGCTAAAGATTTAACTAGTTCTACTATCCAAAGGCAAAATATATTAAACAACGATTTTGCTTTAGTTGAAATTGAGAAAGCAATGGGAATAAAAGGTGTTAACTTTGAAGGGAAAGTCTTTTTCACTAAAGATATGTTAACGATTTTGGTACCGACATTAATGTCGGTACCAAAATAACAGTACTAGGCGTGTTTGATTTTAGAACGTTATTAAATCTTGGGATGTTACTTGTTGAGAGCTTAGTGAAGAAATTAAAGTCAAAATCTTAAATGCTATCCAAGAGTAAACGTTCAAACGTAGATATTGATTATATTATTATGCTTTTGTAAAACAAAACTCAAAGTCTTCTCTTCCATCTTCTATCAATTGGGAGAAGCTGAAGCATTATTCCAATGAGGTAAGATTTGAATAGTTCACCATCAATTGTAGCGACATCGCTACAATTGATGGTTTTTTTATTTTGTGGCGTTTGTATGCAAAGAATAATGGAAAACTATGAAAATCGACATTAGGATAAAGGAATATTATGTTATATTTAGGCTATAGTACAAGTTGCAATTAACTAAAGAAAAGAGGCGAGTTGTTACGTGGAAGGTGTACATTTTTCATTTAATACGAAACAGGTCCACAAATTAAACTTACAAATTACATGCTTTATGGTGACGTTAATTGTTGCGCCGTTGCTGATAAAGAATGGATTGGTCGAATCGACGTTGTACATTATTGCGAGTGCGAGTGTGTTAATTTGTGCGTTTTTAAATTATTTTTTGAAGCATTCGGATGTGATCAAGGCGCTGTTGTTTGCAGCATTGCCTGGAGCAGTCGTGTTCGGGCTATTTATTTTAGATGGCTTTGCGATCAATAAGCATTATTTTTTATTTATTACGATCATTATGGCGGCCATTTATTTTAACCGCAAAATATTGCTTACATATGGCGCACTCATCAATGTTTTTATCGTAACGCTATACGTTGTTGCACCAGAGAAGCTACTAGGCGAGACGCATACGTTTACGATTTTCATGATTGAGTTTTTCGTGTACAACGGTATTTTTTATATGCTCAACAAGCTTAACGAATGGGGTGGCGAGCTGATTGCTAGTTTGCAACGACGTGAGGAAGAGACAGGAAAGCTGTTACAAGAGGCGAAGGAACTCGTACATAAAATTGAGAAAAGTGCGAATACATTAGGTGCGGAAACAGACGAGGTAAAAGGTACGTCAAATTCGTTAGCAGCAGTGAGCGATGCGATTTTGAACTCGACACAGCAAATTTCACAGTCGATTCAAAGTGAGGCGACGTCTATTTTAACGATGCATGACATGATGCACGAATCACAAACGGAGCTAGCACAAACCGTTCATTTATCAGAAGAGGCGATGGACAATTCGCAGCAAGTGAACGAGCAGCTAGCGAAAAATGAGCAGCACGTATATGAAGTGACGAAGCAAATGGATGAGCTAAGTGACTCGATGAATGTGACGGTACATACGATGGACGATTTGCAACATAGCTTACAAGAGGTCAACGGTTTATTGAACGGCATTAAAAATATCGCCGACCAAACGAATTTATTGGCGTTGAATGCGGCGATTGAAGCGTCGCGTGCTGGCGAACAAGGAAAAGGCTTTGCAGTCGTAGCAGATGAAGTACGAAAGCTCGCCGAAGAAAGTGCGGTTACGGCTTCGAAAATTACAGAGGTGACGTCACAGCTTTTTGGCAAATCATCAGTTGCTCAGGCACAGTCGATGCGTGGTCAAGCCATTGCGGTGGAAGGACAGCAGCTATTACAAGAAATCGCGAATTTATTTAATCATATTAAGCATTCGAGTGATCTTTCAAATGCGAACATGCAGCAAAGTGTACAAGCCATTCAAAACGTCAGCAACCAATTCACGCATTTATTGAATGAAATTGATATTTTATCATCCGTGTCGCAGCAAAACAGCGCAGCGACAGAAGAAATCGTTTCTTCTATTTCAGAGGAGCACAAATTATTAGAAACAATCGGTGAAGCAACGGGAAGATTACAAACGCTAAACCGTGAGCTTATCCAATTAACAAAATAAACGACAAAAACAACACATTCGCAGTCTGGATGTGTTGTTTTTGTTTTTTACGAAAACTATGGAAATCGCAAAATTTTAGCTTGTGATGGACATCATATTGCTATGTAAAACAAAAGAAGTCGCTACGATATTCCTTCATCGGGCAGTTGTGTTATTTTTTGGTTCATCACCATAAGTCGGGGATGACAAAATCAATGCCCTGTTTCCAATCGTAATCGAAGGAAAAGATGGTCATCGTTTCGATAACCAAATCCACGTCTTTTGATGAGTTTGATTTTATTATTTGTACCTTCCATGA
>JAXJTE010000114.1:0-5103 GCA_036309765.1 Caryophanon sp.
CATTTCAACAAAAGGAGCGTATAAGCAATGACCGATCGTTATAAAACATTTATGATACTCGCTGAATGTAAATCGTTCACGGAAACGGCAAAGCGCTTATTTTGCTCGCAGCCGACTGTCTCTCAGCACATTCAGCAGCTAGAGAGTGAATATAATTGCAAGTTAATTAAGCGTCATAAGCGGGCGATTGAGCTGACGGACAAAGGGCATTTACTGCTACAATACGCCGAGCGCATGCAATATTTACAAGATGAGCTGCGCCACAAAATGGATTCGCTCATCGCGACACAGCTACAGGTTAGTTTATATTTAAGTCATTACGTTGCAAGCCATTATTTTGATGAGCTGTTTCAAGACGCACAGCAGTTGACGTCGTTATATCCGTGTGAAATGCATAGCTTAGGCTACGAGGAGCTAAAGAAAAGCTTGCTTGATAAACATGCGAAGTACACGATTATGCCTGTGTACGACGGCGATCCGATTATGACAGAGCGCTTCCACGTCGAGCCGTTGTTTGAAGAGGAATTTTCACTCGTTATTGCTGAAAACCATCCACTGGCGACACGCAAAGTATTGTACGCAAAAGATTTAGAGGGACAGGCTGTGTTGCTGCCACAGAGCGTGCATTTAGCCGAATCGATTAAACACGCATTGCAGGCGAAAGAAGTGTCAGCATACTACATGAACATGACGAATTTTGACTTGATTTTAAAGGCGGTGCAGCAAGGGCTCGGTGTTGCCTTCTTACCGACGAAAATGGTCAACAGCAATTTAGCAGTGACGCAAAAGCTTATTAAAGGGCTATCGATTAAGCGCTGCACAGCACTTGTACGTGATGTGGAGCAACCGTTAACAGATGGGGAGCAAGCGTATTACGAGCATATCAAAGCGCGTCTACAAGCAGTCACAACCGTATAGATAAAGAAGCTTCGAGACAATTGTTTCGGAGTTTTTTTGTTGCGGCTCTCTATTTTTGTATGTATATGAATGAAAAAAGGCACATAAAGCACGAGAATTTGGTATATTGAATATACATATAGTGGGATAAGGTGGGGATTTTGTGAAATGGTTGAAAATTATTGTGCAGCTTGCCGTGTTGTTTCTCTTTAATGAAATCGGCAAATGGCTTGTTGAGGCGCTTAACCTCGTGCTGCCAGGGAGTATTATGGGGCTCATTTTATTGTGGCTTTGTTTGTTCTTTAACATCATTAAAGTGGAGTGGATTGAAGCAGGAGCAGGCTTCTTGCTTATGTACTTAACGTTATTTTTCATTCCGACGACGATTGGAGTTATCGATTACCCCGAGCTGTTATCGGGAGCAGGCTTGTATTTAATGCTGGCGGTTGTCATTAGTACGCTTTTTGCGATTGCAGTAGCTGGTGTCAGCACGAAATATTTAGAGAAAAAAGAACGTGCGATGAAGGGGGTACGTGAATGATTGCGGTGATGAGTTTTATTGGGACGATTGTTTTATTTTTACTTATGATGAAGCTACATAGAAAGTATCCGACGCCACTGCTGTTACCCGTGTTAACGACGACGACCATTATTGCCGTAATACTCGTGCTGCTTAATATTCCGTACGACGCATACATAGAAGGTGGCGACTGGATTTCGAAGTTTTTAGGACCGGCGATTGTCGGTTTAGCATATCCGCTTTATAATCAGCGTGCGCTCGTCTTTAAATATAAGCTGACGATTTTATGCGGCTTAGTTGTGGCGATGATTGCGGGGCTAATTAGCGTATTTTTACTATTAAAGCTCGGGAAGGCGACGGAAACATACATATTAACGGCGATTCCAAAATCGATTACGACGCCAGTTGCGATGGAAATTAGTAGCTCACTCGGTGGGATTAGCGCATTGACAGTCGTGCTCGTAATGATTGCGGGCTTTACTGGTGCGTTTTTAGGACCGCTTATTTTTAAACTATGTCGTATTGATACGGCGATTAGTCGCGGGCTATCGATTGGTGCAGCAAGTCACGGCGTTGGTATTTCAAAGCTTGTTGATTACGGCGAGGAGGAAGTGTCAGTCGGCTCGTTATCGATGGGTCTTAGTGCTGTTATCGGAGCGTTCTTATGTCCTTTATTTGTGTATATCGTTACTTTATAATTAAGAAATGCAGTTTTTATACAAAAAAATAAGATTTTGAGTGAAAAGACCTTTATTTCAAAATAAAGGTCTTTTTGTACGTTTGAGCGTAATGGATTGAAAAATGAGCTTTATAGCATGCTATTGTATACTGTTTTGTAGTATTATTAGCTATTTTTGATATACAAATTTGGTTCTAAGGTATAGGTTTAGTGTATCTTTTATTGATATTATTGATTCGTTTTGTTAAAAATATGATTTATCTGCGTGTTTCTTATTACATGCAAATGGATAAATGAAAGACAAGTCCATAAGTCTATCAGTTTTTTGACGTGCAATCGAAATCACCTATTTGAAAATGGGGGTATACATGATGAGGAATAAACGCAAAAATCGAAGCCTATTTATTACAACTTCTGTAGCAATGGCGATTACTGCTGTTGCTCCAACTAATATAGCAGCACAAGAAACGACAAGTAAATTTAGCGATGTTGCCAATACGTATACGCACGCTGAGGCGATTAATGCATTAGCAGAGCGTAACGTCGTATCTGGTTATTTAGACGGCACATTTAAGCCGCTGCGCAAATTATCGCGTTCGGACGTTGTGAAAATGCTAGGGAAGTTTTTAGTTGAGCAAGGTCATGTGATTCCGACAAATTATGATACTGTTTCTCGTTTTAGTGATATTGCGGCTTCAAGGGATGAGGAATTGAAGCGTTATGCTGCGGTCGTATATGATGCGGGCGTGTTTATCGGGAATGAAGGGAACTTAATGCCGTATTCTGACATGACACGTGAAAATATTGCGCTCGTGTTGTCTCGTCTCGTAAGCTATGTGGCGGGTGTGGATGCGGATGAGTTCGTGCGCTCTCGTAATACGACGTCTGATGTTGCGGATATCAATCGTGCGAAGCCAGAAGCGCGTACAGCAATCAAAACGATTGAATATTTCGGTTTAACGGTTGTAAGCGACTACCGTCCGAAAGAATCAACAAACCGTGGTCAATTCGCATCGTTCATTTATCGTTTGCTCATTAACGTGTTAGAAAATGAGGCCGTGTTAGATGAATTAGCAGCGTATAAATGGAGCAAAGTGTTAGATGTTAATTCGATTAAAATTAACGAAGAAGGCAAAATTTTAACAGCAGCGAATTCGAAGCCGAGTGTGACGGTAACGGTCGCAAAGGATGACGGGGAGGACATTGGCTCTGGCACAGTGAATAATAACGGGAATTTAACGATTAATTTAGGTGAGCCAGTAGAAGAAGGGCAAAACTTACTCATTACAATTGATGATAACGGCGTAACGTACACGATTCCGTATGTTGTAAAAGATAAAATTTCAATTCCGGGCGTACCGAGTGAGCCGACGAATCCACCAATTGAACCTCCAAGTGGTGGAGGCGGTGGATATGTTCCCCCTCCAAGTGGTGGTGGAGGCGGCGGTGGCAGCACGATTGAATACGCGACACCAGCAGCCATTAATGAACTGAAAGAATTAATTAATAGCGTGCCACTGTTAGCAGTTTCAATGGATGGCTCGAACATTCCAATGGATCAGCAATGGACGACGCTTGACGCGAAACAAGCGATACAAGATGCATTGTTGGCTGCGCAGCAAGTGGCGAATAAACGCAACCCAACAGCAGCAGAAATTAAAGCGGCAGAGCAAGCGTTAAAAGCGGCAATTGATGCGTACGAAGATGCACAGCAAATGGGTGCTAAAGAAGCTGTTAACATGGTTGTGTATGCGGAAATGGCTCGTACTCGTGATGCATATGAAGCGGCATTAGCCCGTGTGAATGAACTGCCAGCGAGCGATTTGAAAACGAGTTTACTGGAGCGCTTAGAAATTGTAAAAAATGCAGTCATTGCAGCTGAAGCAAACAAAAAAGCACAAGATCTCGTACTGCTAGCAGAATCGGAATTCACCGAGAAATCATTACAAGATGCGTTAAATGCAGTAGAAGCATTGTTAGACCCACGTGTGAAAGAAATGCTGAAAAATCGTTTGGAACTGATTCAAGCAATGCTAGAGAAAGATACGGAACGCATTGAGCAAGCGCGAGCGAAAGTGTCAGTCGATGAAGCAGTGGAAGCAACGTTCAACGCAGCAGGGCAAATCGGCACACTTGAAGAAGCAGAGCAGCTATGGGATCGTGCAAATGCAGCGGTAGAAGCATTGCCAGAATCGACGTTAAAAGAAATGCTACAAAATAAATTAGCAGCGTTAACACCAATCAATACTGCAATCGGCTTAGTCGAAACAGCTGAAAGTGCAAAAACACCAGCAGCGATTACAGCCGCAAAACAAGCTGTCAATGCGCTTCTTGCAAACGTGCCAGAAAAGAGCATTTTACAGCAACGTTTAGCAGCACTAGATCAGCTCGTAAACAATGAGGCGAAGCTACAAGAGGCAATCGCAGCAGTAGAAGCAGTGGAGAAAAACCCGACGCAGCAAGGTTTAGACGATGCACGTGAGCTTGTCAATGCACTACGCCCGAGCGAAGATAAAACAGCGCTGAACAACCGTTTAGATTTAGTAGAAGCGATTTTAGCAGAAGATGAAGAAGGCATTCAAAACGGGCAAGCGACGGTATCTGTTGACCGTGCCGTAAAAGCAACAGCTGAAGCAGCAAAAGGTAATATGACAGCAGCTGAAGCGAAAGTAGAAGTAGATAAAGCGCGTGCACTCGTTAACGCATTACCAGCATCTGCAGTGAAAGCAGTGCTCGAAGACCGTCTTGCTGATCTGACACGTGATTTAGCCGCAACAACATTAGTAGAAGCAGCTGAAGGCGCGAAAACGCAAGCGGCAGTCGATGCAGCGAAGCAAGCGTTAAGCACGTTGCCAAACAGTGCAAATAAAGCAGAACTAGAAGCGCGTTTACAAGCAGTTCAAAATGCGCTAAACGATGCGAAGCTACAAGCAGCTAAAGATGCAGTCGACGCGCTTGAGAAAAATCCGACAATCGAAGGCGTTGAATCGGCACGTGATTTAGTGAA
>JAXJTE010000115.1:0-35990 GCA_036309765.1 Caryophanon sp.
CAATAACCATAACAGAAATGGATTCTTTTTTCATTTATAAAGTGAAATGAGAATCCCTCAGGAAAGCCGATGAATCGACTTTCCTGAGGGATTTTGAGGTTTTGGTGAATAATTCAGGTGAAAGTAATATAAACACATTATATTTAAAACCGTCATCACACCATATACAAGTAAATAACCTTTGAAATATGGTACATCACGTACGCTTAGCACAGATGCCGCGATATTTGCAATGCCTAACACGACACTAATCGCCAGCATAATTTTTGCAGATAAACAAATGCGCTTTATATTAAATTGCACAATTGAATCATCTAGTTGTTGATTCACGAACCACACCTCCACCATCGAAAATGATACTCCAGAATCATTTGGTTTACAACATAATTCAATAAATGATAATGCATTCATAAAAAAAGGCACATACGAATGATGCATCCGCATGTGCCTTCTACTTATCGTGCTAACTTTTCAAATACCGTATGGAACGCTGCAACTGTTTTTGCAATGTGCTCCTCTGTATGCGCCGTTGATAAAAACAGCCCTTCAAATTGTGACGGTGGTAAGAAGATGCCCTCTTCTGCCATTAACTTAAAGTATTCCGCAAATAACGCTAAGTCCGATGTTTTCGCCGTTTCGAAATCTACTACGTCCTCGTTCGTGAAGAAGAAGCCGATCATCGAGCCTGCGCGGTTCACTGTATGTGGAATGTTATACTTCGTTGCCGCTTCACGGAATCCTGCCTCTAATTGATCGCCAAGCTTTTGGAAGTATACGTACGATGCTGGTGTTAACTGTGAAAGCGTCGCATAGCCCGCCGTCATCGCTAACGGATTCCCCGATAACGTCCCCGCTTGATAAATCGGTCCAGCTGGTGCGATTTGCTCCATAATTTCACGCTTCCCTGCGAATGCACCTACTGGTAAACCACCGCCGATTACTTTCCCAAGCGTCGTTAAGTCTGGTGTCACGCCGTAATAGCCTTGTGCACAGCCGTAATCAACGCGGAAGCCTGTCATAACCTCATCGAAAATTAAAATCGTGCCGTGTTCCTCAGTTAACGCGCGTAACCCTGTTAAAAATTCCTTGCTCGGTGGTACAACGCCCATGTTGCCTGCTACGGGCTCCACGATGACTGCTGCTAGCTCGCTGCCAAACTTCTCAAATACAATTTTCGCCGCTTCTAAGTCGTTATAAGCTACTGTTAATGTGTTTTTTGCGATGTCTGCTGGCACACCCGGTGAATCTGGTAACCCAAGCGTTGCAACACCTGAACCTGCTTTAATTAGTAATGAGTCGCCGTGCCCGTGGTATGAGCCTTCGAATTTTAAAATTTTATCGCGACTTGTGACACCACGCGCTAGTCGAAGTGCTGACATCGTTGCTTCTGTACCTGATGACACGAAACGAATCATTTCGATGCCTGGTACGCGGTCCATCACTAATTTTGCGAGCGCTGTTTCCGATAATGATGGTGCACCAAATGACGTCGCTTTTGCGGCTTGCGTTTGAATCGCTTCGACTACTTTTGGCTCCGAGTGACCTAAAATAAGTGGTCCCCATGATAATACGTAGTCGATGTATTCATTGCCATCAATGTCAGTAATGATTGCGCCTTGTCCTGATTCCATGAAAATCGGGTCCATGTTTACTGATTTGAATGCGCGTACTGGTGAGCTTACCCCACCTGGCATTAAGTCAATTGCTTCTGTATATGCTTGCTTTGATTTTTCATATGAACGCATAATTTATTCTCCTTTTAACCAACGTGCCGCATCTTTTGCGTGGTACGTAATAATTAAGTCTGAGCCTGCTCGCTTCATGCCAAGTAATGTCTCTAGCACGACCGCTTTTTCGTCTACCCAGCCGTTTTGTGCTGCTGCCTTTACCATTGCGTACTCGCCTGATACGTTGTACGCCACAATCGGTAGTGGGTGTGTATTTTTCATATCGCGAATGATGTCTAAGTAAGCAAGGGCAGGTTTGACGATTAAGAAATCTGCTCCTTCTTCCACGTCTGATTGTGCTTCACGGAATGCTTCTTGACGGTTCGCTGGGTCCATTTGATACGTTTTACGGTCGCCAAATTTCGGTGCGCCGTCTGCTGCTTCACGGAATGGTCCGTAATAGCTTGATGCGTACTTCACCGCGTATGACATGATCGGTAAATGCGCATAGCCTGCTTCATCTAACGCATGACGAATCGCCACTACGAAACCGTCCATCATGTTTGACGGGGCGATAATGTCCGCGCCAGCTTTCGCTTGTGCAACTGCTGTACGCGCTAATAAATCAAGTGATGGGTCGTTTAAAATTTGGTCGCCCTCTACGACACCGCAATGCCCGTGATCTGTATATTCACAAAGACACGTATCGGCAACAACTAATAAATCTGGGTACAATTCTTTTGCTCGGCGTGTCGCCTTTTGAATAATGCCGTGGTCGTGGAATGCGCCTGTGCCTTCTGCGTCCTTTTCTGCCGGTAAGCCGAATAAAATGACCGCCTGAATGCCAAGCTCGACCGCTTCTTTTAGCTCTTGTTCAAACGTATCAAATGAAAATTGATAAATGCCTGGCATCGAGTTAATCGGGTTTTTAATGCCCGTTCCTTCTGCGACGAAAATTGGGTAAATGAAATCTTCGACGTGTAAGTATGTTTCCTTCACTAATGCACGCATCGCCGCTGTATGACGCAGGCGACGGTGACGTTTAAATGATAAGTTTGTCATAGTCGTTCCCTCACTTTGTTGAATAATCAGCTCGACCACCGCCTCCATCGTATACGTAGACGGCTGCAAGATTTGTCTTGCCCCCGCACGCTGTAATGCATCCGTCGTAATATGGCCGATTGATGCAACGCGCACTCGTTCCCAAGCGACGTGTGGCAGCACTGATTGTGTATATGTACGCACCGCAGACGGACTTGCAAAAATGACTGTTACATGCTTTGTCGTTTGCAAAATATGCGCGAGCTGCTGTGCGTTTTTTTCATGTTCTACCGTATCATAAACAATCCATGACTGTACAGAGAATGGCAGCTGCTCAATCGTATTTTTTGCTAAATTGCCTTTACAAAATAAACAGCGTGCATCTTGACTTGCAACGCGCGGAAACTCCTGTATAAACACGTCCGCACTAAAAACGCTCGGCACAAAATGCACGGTAAGCCCGAGCACTTCAATTGCCGCCTTTGTTTTCGTGCCGACTGCCGCAATTTGGCACATAATCGAACGTATCGCAACACCGTGACGCGCACATTTTGCCGCAAACGCATCGACCGCATTTTGACTGGTGAACAACAGCCAATCGAACGTATCGAGCTGCGCAAGCCACTGTGCATCCTCACGTGATATGCGCTCTTTTGTCGCAATAAGGGGCAAGTATAATACTTGCCCCCCGCACGCTTCTATTTGTTGTTGTACGCTGTTCGTTTTTGCTGAACCGGTAATGACAATCGTTTCGTTCGCTAAACTACTCGGCATTTTGCTCGGCCTTCACGCGCTGAATTAAGTCGAATGCTCCTTGCTCTGTTAGCTTTTTCGCTACTGCTTCGCCAACTGCTACAGCGTCCGTACCTGTTACTGTCTCTTTATAGCATACAGATGCGTCTGGTGAAGCAACTAAGCCCGTTAACGTTACGTTGTCGCCATCTACTGTTGCATAGCCTGCGATTGGTACTTGGCAACCACCATCCATCGCTGCAAGGAATGTACGCTCCGCATGCGCTGTCGTCCACGTCGGCGCGTCTGTTAATTTTGCTAACTCCGCAAGTAACTCTGCATCGTCTGCACGGCACTCAATACCAAGTGACCCTTGTGCAACAGCTGGTAAGCAAACATTTGTCTCTAAATATTCCGTTACGACATCTTCGCTCCAGCCAAGACGCTTTAAGCCAGCCGCTGCTAAAATGATCGCATCGTAGTTTTCTGTTTCAAGCTTGTTTAAACGTGTATCGACATTGCCGCGAATCCATTGAATCGTTAAATCTGGACGCACCGTTAATAGCTGTGCTGAACGGCGTAATGAGCTCGTACCAACGACCGCACCTTTTGGTAAATCGGCAAACTTCACATGCCCGTTTGAAATAAACGCATCACGCGCATCTTCACGCGGTGGAATGCAGCCAATGACTAAGCCTTCTGGTAATACAGCTGGCATATCTTTCATTGAGTGTACAGCGAAATCGATTTCTTTATCGTATAACGCTTGCTCGATTTCTTTAACGAATAACCCTTTACCGCCAACTTTTGAAAGCTGCACATCTAAAATGCGATCGCCTTTTGTGACGATTTCTTTTACTTCAAATTCAAACGGTACGCCCGCTGCTTTTAATTCATTAATAAACCAATTCGTTTGTGTCAGCGCTAATTTACTTTTACGCGACCCGACAATAATTTTTCTCAACACTAATCCAACCTTTCTGCTCCTAATACCAAACATGGAAGTTCGATAAAGAGTTCCCTAAAAAGAAATTAATTATTAAAAATAAATACGCATATACATGCACCCACGCATATTGCGTACCAATTAAGCGTCCTAATCGACTTGCATATAAAATGACGCTATACAGCAGCGCTAAAATAAATGAGCCAACAATTTTAAAATCTAAAATCGACACGTCATCAATCGTCAGCAGCGCCCATTCCGAACCTAAAATTAAGCTCACAACGAGTAAGCAAATGCCGACAAGTGCGCTAAAGTGAATCCATCTCGTTGTCGTATCTAGTGACGGCAAGCGCGTCCATTGCTTTGAAAACTTTTTCTTTTTCAATACGCGGTACAGCAAAATATATAAAATCGCAAACACAAAGCTAAGCGAAAACGCCGCGTACGCTAAAATGCCAAAGCCGATATGAATGAGCAACATTTCCGATACCATTGTCGTTGCGACTACGTTCGTATTGTTCGGTGCAAACGTATGAATCGTCGTAAAAATAAAACCTAAAATATTGACGAAAAATACAGGTAAATCTGCGCGTGCAAAGCAGTGCAGCGCGATTGAAATCGTCATGAGCAACCACGCATAAAAGAAAATACCTTCATATAACGACAAAATCGGAAAGCGCTTCGTTTCCAATACGAAATTGGCTAAAAATAACGTTTGTGCAACCCATACGAGCGACACCAACCAAAACGCCCGACGCTTTGCTTTTGGCACTTTATATAAATAATCGACAACATATAAAATAATACTGACTGCGTATACGATAATCATTAGCTCATATAATCCAGCAGTCATGACATGTACCATAGGCAATCCCTTCTTCTCTACATAAATGCACGCAATGTAAGGCGTTCATCCACATATACACTCATTTTGTATATCCCATTACAAAACAAGCGCTCTCGCACATAGTGTATCACATCTGTGCGAAAACGCTGTCGTATTTACGCTCTTTTTTTCGTTGCGACGAATGTTAATACAGCATGTCCACACGTAATGCACTCAATTGCTTCACCGGCGTACGCTGCTGCTCCATTTCTGCCTCGACCGCTTCTTCAATGCCGAAAATTTGCTGGAATAGCTCAAGCTTTTCCGCCGCATTTTTCTCAGTCGCTAGCTCCTTCGCCTGCAAAATCGGATCTTTTAATAATTGATTAATAATCGATTTCGTATGCTTGCTTAGTAGCTTACGTTCACGCTCCGTTAAGTTTGGCATTTTGTTTTCAATGCTCGCCATCGTCTCTTCTTGAATAGTAGACGCCTTTTTACGCAGTGCAGCAATGACTGGCACGACACCAAGCGTTTGCACCCACTCTTTAAACTGGCGCACTTCACCTGTAATCATATCTTCAATTTGCATCGCTGCTCGTTCACGCTCTGCTAAGTTCGCCTCAACAATGCCTTGTAAATCATCAATATCATATAAAAAGACATTCGATAAATTCCCAACGCGCGGGTCAATATCACGCGGCACCGCAATGTCGACTAAAAAGAGCGGCTTGCCTTTACGTAAACGATCGACGTATTGCATTACTTCAAAATCGATGACGTAATTTGTCGCCCCTGTAGACGTAATTAAAATGTCCGCTTCTAATAGCGTGCATTGTAGCTCCTGCATCGATTTTGCTTGTCCGTTAAACTTCGCCGCTAATGTCGCTGCCTTCTCAAGTGTACGATTGACAACCGTCACTTCACCGACACCGCTACCGTATAAGTTTTCCATCGCAAGTTCACCCATTTGTCCCGCTCCAAGAATGGCAACGTGCTTTTTGCTAAGTGAGCCGAAAATTTTCTTCGCAAGCTCCACTGCCGCATATGATACCGACACCGCATTCTCACCGATTGCTGTTTCCGTATGCGCACGCTTAGCAAACGTTACGGCCTGCTTAAATAATTGATTGTATACCGTACCTGTTGAACCAAGTTCCTGCCCGTTTAAAAAGCTCTTTCTTACTTGACCTAAAATTTGTGTTTCACCAAGCACCATCGAATCAATACCAGCAGATACACGGAATAAGTGCTGCACTGCGTCGTCTTGCTCCTTAATAATTAAATGCGGTGAAAACTCCTCCATTGGCATATGAAACCATTCAGCTAAAAATTGCTTGATATAATAGCGACCTGTATGTAGTTGGTCTACAACCGCATAAATTTCCGTACGGTTACATGTTGATACAATGACATTTTCTAATACACTTTTTTGCTGCTGTAACGCTGCCATTGCTTCCGGAATTGTATGCTCTGCAAACGATAATTTCTCGCGGATTTCAACAGGCGCTGTTTTATAATTCAAGCCTACGACTAAAGTATGCATGAACCCCCGACACCTCACACCTTCAAATTCATAATGATTAGTATAACATAAAGCTTACCCTACTTTTACTGACATAGATAGAGTAAAAACGTTTTTTCTTAATTAGAATAATTATAAAGTAAGTGTAACAAAAGCGTTTTTCAAAAGCAATGTCGTTGCTCAATTGTAACGAAATGTTTGTCATAATCGTGAAGTTTCGATCATTTGCATTGAAAAACGGACATCAACCGAATACGTTACTTTGCATTCGTCTGACGTAAAAAAGGTGTGCGTAAGTCTCATTTCGACTTTTCGCACACCTTTTGTTGTTAGCGCATATTCGGTAATGCTTGTTCAATTTGCTTCGTTGCGAGTACGTTTCCATCTGCATCGAGCGCTTTAATTTGCATTTCCTGCTGAATCGCAAGCCCTGAAAGCTGTCGTCGCTTCATCGTTAAACGATAATTCGATTCATTCCGCGGCTTGAGTGTAAAGTCTACTGTGCCTCGTGGTAACTCGTAGCTCGCAACAAGCGATACGATATCGCCACATGCCTCGTTTACAGAAGCTGTAATGGCCATTAACGTACGTGTTGAACGTACTGAGACATTTGTGAAAATTGAGCTGTCGTATACACAAGCATCGACGACTGTTTTACATAAAATAATTTGTGTTAACGCTTCGTATACGTTGTGCAGCTGCATAATTGTGCTGACGTTGAAATATTGCCCACCTGTTTGTGTCGCAATTTTGCGCAGTGAGTTATCATCAATTTGTGCCCCTGTACCGTACCCGATTGTATACACTTTAATGCCTTTTGTTTTGTACTCTTGAATGACGTTATCTAAATTCGTTGTACGTGTTTTCCCATCTGAAATGAGAATCATCACTTTTTCTGTCGTTGTCGTTGTGTAATGCGTTAACGCTGTTTTCATCGCAGCTGGAATATCCGTGACACCGCGCCCTTTTACGTCGTTGTACGGCTTTAAGTTCGCTACATCTACTGCATTGCCTTTTGCCTCAAGCGACGTTGTACGACCAAAGCTCATCGCGATATTTGTCGCCTGCTCCATATGACGAATGAATTTGTGTGTTTCTGTTGCGCGTGCATTTTCTTGGTCCACACGGTTCATTGAGCCTGAATAGTCGAGTAAGTATGCCATCTCAACAGTCGGTAAACATGTTTTTTGGCTAAACGGCTGGCTCGTGTAAAACTGCTTCGTTACAACTTCATTTACGACGTCCTTTAAAATCGAGTCGTATGCTGCGTCTGTGCGCACAATTTGAGCTGAAATTTCAGACTCACCGTATGCGATTGAATTGAAGTATGCAACGGCTACACCAGCTGAACCTTTTCCTGTCGTATGGTCAATCGTGTTCGTCACAAATTTCGCCACTTGTGTTTCACCGTTAAAGCTAATTTCTACATCACCTAAATAATCGGTAATGATTTGCCCACCTGGACGAGATAACGTTACGAGTACTTTCGTATAGCCGTCAAAGCCTGGTGGTACATCCGCTTTGTCGTTCGCTTCAATTAAGCTATCCATTTTCGCAAATAAACTTTGCAAGTCTGAATAAGAACGACCGCTTTGGTATAGTAAGTAGCTATCTTTATCAAAGTTCGATAAGTCGTTAAACATGCCGCGCAGTACTTCTACTGAATCGCGGTTACCGATTGCGACTGTTGCCGCTGTTGGCACGAATTTTTGCAGTACCATTAATGGTGTGAACGCATAATATTCGTCCGCTTCCTCATGAATTGGTAGCACCGAATGTAAGCCCATAATTTCAAACTGAATGCGCCCTTCATCGTTCACTGTGTAAATCACTTTTAAATACGTGTCGATTGGCTGAATATCTAATTCTGTATCCCCGTATAAATACGTCTCCACAATACGCTCAAAAATTTCCGGCGTAATGCGCGTTCCTTCGTATAAAAGTGCCGCATATTCGTAATCAACGAACGCTGTAATTAAATCGTTGTTTTGCTGAAGACCGTAATCATCGCGGTACGATTCGTATTTACGTGCTGTGAAAATACGGTTTGAAATATCAATGTCACGAATATCTACTTCACCTGCTGTTAAAAATACGTCCGTACCTGTTGAACCTTCACCAAATGGTAAACCTGGTAGTGGGTCTGGTAGTGGATCGACGTCACCTTGGTCTTCCTGTGGCTGTTGTGGGTCAAACACTTCGTAGTTCATGACCATTTCAGCTTTCGGCGTATATTGTAGCTGTGCGTTCACCGGCGCACGTGTGTAACATTCCACTGTGCTATCTGACGTTGTTGAAACCATTTTAAACGAAATGATGTCGACAACTGAACGCGTTAATGCTGGTGCGATAATGTTAACTGAAATCGAGCCGCCGTCTGATTGCACTGTTCGTACAACCTCGCCTGTTGAATCAATCACTTGTGCGCCAAACTTCGACGTCACTTCAAACGTGTATGATTTCGATTTGTTAACGTCTGCACCTGTACATGTGTTGAATTCAAAAGCGATGTTCGTCATATCACGACCGTTCGCATTTAATTCTGTTTTCGTAATGTCCATGTTTTTTACACGGTTGCTCCACGCTGGGTTGCTTGCGCTATCGTTCGCGTCCGCTTCTGGAGTTGGAATTGGTAATGGTGTTTCTGTGAAGCCTGCTGGTAACGTAATTTTTTGATTATCTTTACCTGTTGCCTCGCCGCTAATTCCTTTGACAGAGAAGTTGCCTTTTCGTGCGATGTTGTATAAAAACTTCGCTGCCTCTAATCGTGTTAACTCCTCGTTTGGCGCAAAGTCTTCATACGTACGCTTATCTGTTTTTCCTGCTGTTACTTCATTAATATATAAAAGTTGTACCGCATATAGCTCCGATAAATCATAGCCTTTAAATGCGGCGTAAATACGGGCAAAATCGCCGCGCGTTACGTTTTCATTTCTCCCTGCGTTGTCGAATGTTCCTTTGTACGGAATGTTGTACTCCTCATAAAAGTTATAAACGACAGACGTTTCAAAGCCGTTAAATGACGGGAAGTCTTTGTCTAAATGTGCTAAAGCACGCGCTAGCTGTACTTCAGTCATCACCGATTGTGGTCGGAAATAGTTGTTATCTAGCAGTTCTTGCATGACGTTATCAGCCGCCCAATTAATTTCGCGTGCGTTCGGATCATTCGCTGGCACGTCGGTTAATGTTGCTGCCTGTGAAGACATCGGTGCAGCAGCGAGTGTTACGAGAAATAACACTGCTACAACGAGCCATCGTCGCATTGTCGTGTTCATCGGCTTTCACCTTTCTTTATTGTAAAGTGAGAAGTGGTGCGAGCATACGCCCGTGCCCTTCATTAGTTGAATAATAAAATGTCATCGCGGTAATTTTGCTTCAAGTCTTCCTCTAAGTATTGTAGGAAGCGCGTAATAATAGCCGATGCTTGTGCGCGTGTCAGCGGCTTATATGGGTTAAACATATTCGTCGCTGGGTCGCCCATCATAATGCCAAGTTCCTGCGCGATGTATACGCCGTCGCGTGCATAATCGGCAATGCGTGCATCATCTGCGTATGACGTTTGGTAGCCTGGGTCTGGCGCGTTATGCTCCATGCCGAGTGCGCGTACGATAATGACCGCTGCTTGCTGACGTGTTAATGAATCTGTCGGTTTAAACAAGCCGTTTTCGCCGCGCAGCACACCTTTTTCTACGATGCTCGCAAAGTAGGAATAATCGTTGCGCTCCTTCGTTGATTTCGGTACGCTCACATCGTCAAACAATGCTTTTGGCGTCGGATTTTTTTTCGTCGGCTTCTCTAGCTCTACGCGTGAATCAATCGCCTTTGCAACGGCAACGGAAAAATCGTAGCGCTGCATCGGTGTCCCTGGTGAGAAGAAGTTGCTGTCGTCCTCATATACGCCAAGTGAGTATAGCTTTTCGATATCTGGCTTTGCCCAGTGCGTCGCTAAGTCGCGGAACTTCGGTACAGCTAAACGTTCATTACGCGTGCTGTATTCCGTATCAAGCTGAATTTTGCCTTCACTTTTTAAGTTTGGAATGGCGTATTCATATTCTGAAATGACATCAGCGTTCGTCACGACTAAATAGCCACCCGGTACGTTCGCTAACGATGGTGTGCTTTCCTCGTATGTTAACGTTTTCGTTTTGCTGTTAGACACGCGGTTTTTCACCGAGTACGTCCCTAAATCTTCGTGCATGTAAAGTGCATCCGTTAGCTTCGTTTCCGTCGCTCCCCAGAAGTTTTCGTAGCCGCTATTTTCGCTCGTTACGTACACTTCAATGCGCTTTGGCTTCTCGTCTTTTCCTGCTTCTGTTTCGTAAATTTTACGAATCGTCGCATTGCCTGAGAAGTACGTGTTCGCCGCTAGCTTGTCATACCAAATTGAGTTTGAATATTGGTAATCCTTTAAAATATACGCAACATCGTCAATTACGATTTCTTCTTTAAACGATCGAACGTTACCATTTTCAGTATATTGCCCGACTGCTGGTTGTGTTTTCACGTCGTATTCATACGTGTATGTGCGCGTTAATTCATCGCCATCTGAATTAACCATTTTTAACGAATGCGTTTCGGTGCGCTTGCCGCTTTTTTCGCTCTCCGTAAACTTCGCAACCTTTGAATCTCCTTTGAATGTTACCGGCTGCCCTGTAAGAAAGACAACTTCCTCGTATTCGTATTCATTCATAATACCGCCGTACACGTCAGGAGCTTTTGCGTCTGCTTCGCTTGTATGAAGACTAACAGCTAGTGCAAGTGCCGCTGCTAATGTTGCGCTCGCCTTCATAAATCGTTTTGTAATCATGCGTTGTGCCCCTTTCTACAAGGCAAAAGGAGTAAGCGCTCAGTGGCTACTCCTTTGCTCGTTAATTAATTAGTATGAAGTGTGGCTCACTATTTGCGTTCAGTAGCACGTAAATATGATCCCCTGGTGCAAGCTGTTCCATTTCAATGCGCTTACCATCTTTAATGATAATTGATTTTTCTAGCTCGAAGTTCGCCGATGCGTTCACACCAATCCAGCCGCCATCTAGCCATTCGTTTGCTGAATGCACCGTAAATGTTGCTGGTTGTACGAAATTAACGGTATCGACAATCGCTGTCATGATCGTTTCACTATTGCGCTCGACTGGATCGATGAAGTAAATCGTATCAATCATGCCGTCTTCCACATAGAAATAACCGTACGTTGGCTCAGTGTATAAGCCAAGTTCTGTTTCCGCATCAAGTGATAATAACGTATTGTTAATGTATTCATATGCTGCTGTTGTATTTGTGTATTGTAGCTCAACTAAGTCTTCCTCAGTTTCTTGCCAGTAGTTGTTTGTCAGCTTCATCGCGTCTGTTAGCTCGACGTTGTAGCCATCCACCCAATCTAATGCGCCGAAGTATAGCTCATGGTCAGCTAAGTTCGCTGATGTAAAGCCGTTTGACGTCGTATAAATCATGTTTGCAACTTCTGTATTCCCTTGTGGCTGTGTGATTGCGAATGCTTTCCCTTGACCGACAAGGCTCGTTTCTTCAATTAAACGACCGTTGCGTACGAAAATCGTGCCGCCGTGGTAGTATAGGAAGTTTAGCGTATCTAAACGCATGTAGTTGTTCACTGTATCAACGCTTGTAATTAAGCCTTCATACGAACGCTCACGCATGCTAAGAACAATTACTTTTTCGATTACTTCTTGACCAAACGTATTTGTCGTCACGTAGTACACTTCACTGCCGCGGTAATTACTTAGCTGGCTGCGTGAAATTTTCATACCACCGACGTAGTACGATGTTTTGCTCGTCGTTTTATATGCTTTTAAGCGCGTATCGCGGTTTTGCTGGAAGTCCCAGTTTTTAAACTGCTCCTCGTTGCGCACCGTTAAACGATTTGTCGTTCCTGAAAATAAATGCAAACGCGCTTTATAAATGCCTGACACTCTCGTTCCTACATCACTCATCGTCACGCGCGTCGCTGTTGAAGACGTAGCAGATGAGAAACGTAGCTGCACACGGTCACCGATAAACATCGATGCAAGTGTTGCTTGGTTGCTGTTTTTAAAGTACTCTGTATTGTTGTTTACATAGTATTGACGCTCACGACCACTATCTGGCTTCACCGAAATAAACATGCCGTACGGGTCGATTTCCGTTACAATCCCTGTCACGGAGCGCGTGTTCGCATTAATTTGTCCACTCGTGCTCGTGTTTGCTTCACCGAACTCTGCATCTTCATTTGACGTATCCTCTGACACACCGCGCATATCGGTAATGCGGCGCAGCGTTACGTTCGCTGTTACGATCATGCCTGGCTTAAAGCCGGTAATCGTCGTTACTGTATTGTTAATATACAGACTAGCAAGTGAATTGAGGAAATATGTGCGTTCACTCCCGTCACTTGCTCGCAATGTTACTTGGTTCAACTCCTGCCCCGTCACATTTCCCTTTTCATCCATCGTATCACGGTACACGGCTTCGACAAACTCACCTTGCACTGTTGCGGCTGACGCTGGCTGAACTGGAAATGCAAAAAAGCAAAGGAGTGCAAGCAACAAGCCATAAACATAATTTGCTTTCACTTGAATTCCTCCTACTTTCACTGTTGCGTTCTATGCTCATTTATGTAGATGTGCCGATAAAGACACGTCTCATCGTTCATCACGTTAAACGGAAATGTCAATTGATTGACCTAATGTTGGATGTGGCGCGCTCGCTTCAAATGATTGTACAAGCTGCTCCGTCATTTCTGTTTGTGCATCCATCGCCATGCCTGTAACCGCTAATGACACTTGCTGCATCATGTTGACTTGCGCTAATTGTGTTGATAGTGCTGCGATATCCATAACTACACCTCCATAGTATATGTATCGGAGGCGAACGCGAAAACTCTAGTGCTTTTTTGATTTCAAGCGATAAACCTTTTTAATTGCCAGATTACGTCATAGAGCGCGACTATTTAGCTACGTTACTGATTCGTTACAGTAACTACAAGCTTACCTAGCACTCTTATTCGCGTCAGGTGGCTTGCTTTCATCCAGCATCTCCAACGTTCGCAACGATAAAAAAGGCGTGCCCAAGTTGAACTTGGCACACACCTTCACACTTTGATTACATACGCTTCTCAATTTCCGCCCATGCCTCGTCGTAGCCTAAGCCTTTTTCTGACGAGAAGACGATGATCGGATCATTCGCATCCATTTGTAACACTTTTTTAACGATGCTTTTATGCTTATCCCATTTACCTTTAGGAATTTTATCTGCCTTCGTTGCGATGATAATTACTGGAATGTTGTAATGCTTTAAGAAATCATACATCATGCAGTCATCGTTTGATGGCTCATGACGAATGTCGATAATTTGCACAACCGCTTTTAACGGCTCGCGTGCAGTGAAGTAGCGCTCAATCATTTTGCCCCATGCTTCACGCTCGCGCTTTGATACTTTTGCATAACCGTAACCAGGTACGTCTACGAAAAACAGCTGCTCTTCAATTTTATAGAAGTTTAGCGTTTGTGTTTTCCCTGGCTTTGACGAAATACGAGCAAGCGCTTTACGTCCAATCATGCGGTTAATAAATGAAGACTTCCCTACGTTTGAGCGACCTGCTAAGGCAAACTCTGGGTAGCCATCTTCTGGGTATTGGTCTGGGCGTACAGCACTAATGACCATTTCTACGTTATGCACTTTCATTGTTTAAAACCCTCCATCTAACGCAGCCGAAAGTACTTCGTCTGCTGTAGATACTAATTTGAATGTAAGCTCATGACGTACGCTTTCTGGAATGTCATCAATGTCTCGTTCGTTATCTTTTGGAATAATAATTGTCGTTAAGCCTGCTCGGTGTGCGCTTAAAGATTTTTCTTTTAAGCCACCGATTGGCAATACGCGACCACGTAGTGTAATTTCGCCCGTCATACCAACTTCACGGCGAATTGCTTTACCTGAAATGGCTGATACAATGGCAGTCGTCATCGTAATACCAGCAGATGGCCCGTCCTTTGGCACAGCGCCTTCTGGTACGTGAATGTGAATGTCGTGCTTGTCGAAATAATCTGCTGCTAACTGTAATTTTTCCTGTAATGAACGGACGTATGTTAATGCAATCGATGCTGATTCTTTCATGACGTCGCCAAGCTTACCTGTTAATTGAAGCTTGCCTTTCCCTGGCGTAATCGACACTTCAATTTGCAACGTATCGCCGCCTACTGTTGTGTAAGCAAGCCCTGTTGCGACACCGACTTGGTTTTCTGTTTCTGCTTGGCCGTGGCGGAAGCGATGTTTCCCTAAAAACTCCACGACTACTTTTGAATTAATGGTAACGCTTTTTTTATCACCAGAGACGATAATTTTCGCCGCCTTACGACAAATCGTTGCCATTTGGCGCTCTAAATTACGCACGCCCGCTTCACGCGTATAGTAACGAATAATGTCTTGCACTGCTTCGTCTTTAAACGCAATTTGTGTTTTCTTTAAGCCGTGTTCTTTCATTTGCTTCGGAATTAAATGATGACGCGCAATGTCCATCTTCTCCACTTCCGTATAGCCAGAAATCGTAATAATTTCCATACGGTCGCGCAGTGGTCCTGGAATCGTGCTTAAATCATTTGCCGTTGCGATGAAGAGTACTTTCGATAAATCGTATGGCTCCTCGATGTAGTGATCGCTAAACGTGTTGTTTTGCTCCGGATCTAGCACTTCAAGCATTGCTGCTGACGGGTCGCCGCGGAAGTCATTTGACATTTTATCGATCTCATCAAGTAAGAATACAGGGTTAATTGTGCCTGCTTTTTTCATCCCTTGTACGATGCGTCCTGGCATTGCCCCAACGTACGTACGACGGTGACCACGAATTTCTGATTCATCGCGCACACCACCAAGTGAAATACGTACAAACTCACGCCCTAAGCTCTCCGCAACAGAACGCGCTAAACTTGTTTTACCAACACCTGGAGGGCCCGCTAAACAAATGATTGGCCCGCGCAATGAGTTCATCAATTGACGCACCGATAAATATTCTAAAATACGCTCTTTTACTTTTTCAAGCCCGTCGTGATCGCGGTTTAAAATTTCCTCTGCATGCGTAATGTCTAAGCGGTCTGTCGTTTCTTTCGTCCACGGAATGTTGACAAGCCATTCAACGTAATTGCGAATCACGCCCGACTCTGCACTTGCTGTCGGTAGCTTCTCGTAACGATCCAGCTCCTTTAATGCAACTGCCTTCGTTGATTCAGGCATGCCCGATTCCTCGATGCGCTTCATTAAATCAGACACTTCGCCTGTTTTGCCATCGCGATCGCCAAGCTCTTTTTGAATGACCTTCATTTGCTCACGTAAATAGTATTCCTTTTGCGTGCGCTCCATCGCTTGCTTTACTTTCGCGCTAATTTTACGCTCTAAGTTTAACACTTCCTGCTCGTCATGCAAACGAATCATTAAATCGTCTAAACGTTTTTTGACGCTAATCGTTTCTAACACTTCTTGCTTTTCGTGAATTTTTAACGGTAAATGCGAGGCGACTGTATCAGCGAATTTGCCTGGCTCCTCGATTGCGCCTACTGTTTCCATCACGTCTGTTGCTACTTTGTTAGACGACTTCGCATATTTTTCGAAATACGTCATCGTCGCACGCATCAGCGCCTCTGTTTCAGCATCCTTTTGTAAAGTGTCGTGCAGTACATCGATGTCAGCTACCGCGAACTTTTCCTCTTCACGATACGCAAGCATTTTCCCACGTGCAACGCCTTCTACTAAAATACGCAGCGTCCCATTTGGTAGCTTTAACATTTGTTTCACAAACGCTACTGTACCGATTGTGTAAATGTCCTGCTCTTTTGGCTGCTCCGTACGCAGTTCCTTTTGTGTCGTTAAAAAAATGATACGATCATTGTTCATCGTATGCTCTAATGCCGCTACAGAGCGTTCACGCCCAACATCAATATGTAAAACCATTGCCGGGTAAACGAGTAACCCACGTAAAGGCAATAAAGGGATATTTGTTGTATTTTTAATTTCTTTCATGCAGGCTCACACCTCCGTTAAATTTTGCTGCATTGTTTTTTATGAAAAGTCGTGAATACGCGTGACTTTCGCCATCCGTAGTTGGCGTACAAACGTAGTGTAACACGCGTTTCGCATTTCAACATCTTCTAGCACTCACACGACGTTTATAAAGAGACAAAAAGAAAGCTGACTTCGCACAATGTGCACCATATGCACAAAGGCCAAAGTCAGCTTCATCATTTATGGTCTATTATGCCGAAGTTTTGTCACCTGTTTGATCAAGCACAGTACCATCTGCTAACACTAATTTCGGTGTCGCTTTTTCTGTAATTGTTTCCGCTGTAATGATACATTTTTGAATATCTGTACGAGACGGTAATTCAAACATCATATCAAGCATTGTCGCTTCGATAATTGAACGTAAGCCACGTGCACCTGTTTTACGCTCGATTGCTTCTTTCGCAATCGCTACAAGCGCATCGTCTTCAAATTCTAACTCGACGTTATCAAGCTCTAGCATTTTTTGATATTGCTTCGCTAGTGCATTTTTTGGCTCCGTTAAAATTTGAACTAATGCGTCTACATCTAATTGCTCAAGTGACGCTAACACCGGTAAACGACCAATGAACTCCGGAATTAAACCGAATTTTAATAAATCTTCTGGAATTAACTTCGCTAAGTACGAATCATTATCTTCTTGCTTTTGGTTGTTCGTACCGAAGCCAATTACTTTTTGACCTTGACGGCGTTTAATAATTTGCTCGATTCCGTCAAACGCTCCACCAACGATGAATAAAATGTTTGTCGTATCGATTTGTAGGAACTCTTGATGTGGGTGTTTACGTCCGCCTTGAGGAGGTACGCTTGCCACTGTTCCTTCTAAAATTTTCAGTAACGCTTGTTGTACACCTTCGCCTGATACGTCGCGTGTGATTGAAGGATTTTCTGATTTACGTGCAACTTTGTCGATCTCGTCGATGTAAATGATCCCTTTTTCCGCGCGTTCGATATCATAATCCGCTGCTTGGATTAATTTTAATAAGATGTTTTCAACGTCCTCACCAACGTAACCAGCTTCTGTTAATGACGTTGCATCTGCAATCGCGAATGGCACGTTTAAAATGCGTGCAAGCGTTTGTGCAAGTAACGTTTTACCAGAACCAGTTGGCCCGATTAAGACGATGTTTGATTTCGATAATTCGACATCATCGATTTTTGAGTTTGAGTTAATACGTTTGTAGTGGTTGTATACAGCTACAGATAACGCCTTTTTCGCGCGCTCTTGACCGATTACATACTCATCTAAAATGTTTAAAATCTCTTTAGGCTTTGGAATTTCTTTTAACTCAACAGCTTCCTCTACACCTAATTCTTCTACGACAATTTCAGAACATAATTCGATACATTCATCACAAATGTACACGCCAGGTCCTGCTACTAATTTACGCACCTGCTCCTGTGGTTTTCCACAGAATGAACATTTTAAATTGCCTTTTTCATCATTAAATTTAAACAATTTGGTCACCCCTATTCAAGCAACTATCTTACAAGATTTAGTGTACTTTATCAAATATATTGATTGCTTCCTTCTTATTCACCGTCTAGTTGCATCATAAACTTCCTTTGACTTGAATTCCATACGATCATATGTCATTCACACACACTTAAAAATGTTGCTTATATGTATAGTAAGTATTAATTTTATCATTGTTCTACCTAAATGGCACGTATTGTTTCGTATATGTATTTAAATTCATTAAATCTTTACAGTAGACTGTATAAAATATAGTGCTATTCATCCAAAAGATATCGTTTCATCATACAGAACAACAAAAATAATGGCTCTTCACCATAACTTGGGGTTGCTTTCCACGCCGAGGCAGGCTTTCCGCGGGCATGGCTTGAGCCTGTAGTCTCAAGCTCATGCTTTTCCCGCTGGAGTCCGCCTCTTGTTCCAAGCAACATTCATGTTCAAGCGTCAACCCCTGCTTACAGTGATGAACCAAAATAATAATGAACAGCCAAAAATATGTATAAAACAAGGCACGATTTCTCGTACCTTGTTCTTGAAATGCTATTAACTTCGAATCAATTACTCAGAGATTTTAGCGTTATCTACTAAGAATTGAACTGTTTTTTGAGGTACTAATTGTTGCTTAATTGCGTCAGTACCACCTAAAGCAGTTACGATTTGGTCAGCAGACATACCGAATTGTTGCTCTAAAGTAGATACTTCTTTGTTGATGTCTTCTTCAGTAACTTCGATTGCTTCTGCTTTAGCGATTGCTTCAACTACTAAGTTTTCTACAACGCGTTGCTCAGCTTCTGGCTTCATTTGCTCTTCTAAAGCAGCAGCGTCTTGACCAGTGAATTGGAAGAATAACTCAAGGTTTAAACCTTGTTGAGATAAACGTTGCTCGAATTCACGTTTCATTTGCTCGATTTCTGTTTCGATCATAGCAGCTGGAATTTCAACTTTAGCGTTTTCAGCAGCTTTAGCTACTAAGTCAGCGCGTAATTGAGCATCTGCTTCGAATTCTTTTTGATCAGCAGCTACAGCTTTTAATTTAGCGCGTAATGCGTCTAAACCGTCAACTTCAGCGTCGATTTCTTTTGCGAACTCGTCGTTTAATTCTGGTAATACTTTTGTTTTGATTTCTTTAACTGTTACTACGAATTTCGCTTCTTTGCCAGCTAATTCTGGAGCGTGGTACTCTTCTGGGAACGTAACTAAAACGTCTTTAGTTTCGCCAGTTGCAGCGCCTACTAATTGCTCTTCGAAACCTGGAATGAATGAACCAGAACCGATTTCTAATGCGTAGTCGTCACCTTTACCGCCTTCGAATGCTTCTTCACCTACGAAACCTTCGAAATCGATTACAGCAGTGTCGCCTTCAACAACAGCGCCTTCTTCTTTAACTTCTAATTCAGCTTTTTTAGCTAATTGGTCTTGAATTTGCGCTTCAATTTCTTCGTCAGTTACTGTCGCGTCTTGTTTTGTTACTTCTAAGCCTTTGTATTCGCCAAGCTCAACTTCTGGCTTTAATGTTACTTTCGCAGTGAATGTGAAAGCAGCGTCTTTTTGTAAAGACTCGAAATCGAAATCGATCTCAGGTTGTGCTACTGGGAAGATGTCAGCTTGATCTACTGCTTTAGAGTAGAATTCAGGCACGATTAAATCTAATGCATCTTCTGCTAAGTATGCTACGCCGTATTTTTTGTCAAATAACGCGCGAGGCATTTTACCTTTACGGAAACCAGGCTCGTTAATTTTTGTTACTACTTTTTTGAACGCTGCATCTAATGCTTTGTTTACTGCTTCTACTGGTACTTCTACAGTTAAAAGACCAGTGTTTGCTTCTTGCTTTTCGAATTTTACAGACATGTATATACCCTCCAAAAATAAATTTCGCTTGTTAGACAACTTACTTAATTATTAAGATTTGACAACCATTTTAGTATAACACAGATGCTTAGACTTTCAACAAATTTCCTTACATCTCCACATTCATATTCAATTCCATCTGTTGAATGCAACTCAGCATGTCTTCATCAACATCGTCGCGCTGCCCAAATAACAGCTCGATATATTGCACGTAGCCGCCGAACATTTCCGCACTCGTGTAACCACAAAACGTCTCCCAATCAAGCGGATAAACGTATAAGGCGTGGCGTTTAATAACGTCCTCGACAAGTTCAAGCTTGGATGGATCGGCATCAAGCTGTTGCTGTGCTAAGGCGATAAGTTGCTTGTATTGCGGCATATCAAACGGGCTGCCGATAAGCTCAGTCGGATTAATCTCAATCGTGCGTTCGTCAATCGGATAATGAATGATGCAATTAATTTGCTGCTCACAAAACACCGTCAGCAACGTCGCTCGAATGAGTGGATGCACCGACGCATTTTCAGCGTAGCGAATGAGCGTGTCTTGATATGGGCGAATGTTTTGTTGAAACAAGGCGCTCACAAATTGATCCTGCTCGTGAATCGGAAGCGTTAAAAACGTATTTAATCGGTCATTCACCGTTTGCTGCCCTTCTAAACGCTCAATAATTTTTTCATTTAGCAGCTGCACGCGCTCGATTTTTTCGCGCTGCTCGTCCGTTAACGATTGCTGAAGTAAATTGCTCGCGAGCGTTTGTACGTGCGCGTATTCCTTTAGCTCAATGCAAACGGTTAAATACAGCTCCATCACTTCAATCATTGGAATGTTCGGATGCGTCAGCACGCGCTCGCACACGTCACGCGCATCAGCAAATCGACGCACTTCATATAAACAATATGCATACGCAAGCAATGAGCGCGTCGGTGACTCAGCTAAATCAAACGCCTTTTCAAACTCCTCAACCGCCTCGTCATAACGGTAATATTCGGCATGCTCGTGTGCGACTTCTAACGTGCGCTCGACGACACCTGGAAACACGATCATGTTGCCTTTTCTTTGTAGTGGCTCTTTTCGTTTCATGTTTTTCACCTACTTTTCGCTCTAATTATGCATTAAGCTGTTTCTTTTATATACTAAGTTGGGCAGAATGTACACTAATGACGTGCGAAAAGCCGTATCACTTGTTTCGCATTGTGGCGACTCGCTATACTAAAAAAACGTAATCTACTTAAAGGAGTTTTCATTATGAACTACGGCTTTATCGGACTTGGCAACATGGCTTCGGCAATTATTAAAGGGATGTGCCAATCGAGCATGTTTCCACCCAACACGATTTTTGGACTAAACCGCTCAAGCGATAAAACAAGACAGCTTGCAAACGCGTACGGCATTTCCGCATGCGACACGACCGAGCAACTCGTCGCCGCTTCTGACGTCATCATTTTGGCCGTGAAGCCGAACATGCTAGAAGGTGTGCTACAAACGATTGCACCACTTGTACGCGAACAACAGCTCATCATTTCAATCGCAGCAGGTAAGCCGCTATCGTTTTATGCGCAGTTTTTACCGAACAACACGGTCATTCGCGTCATGCCAAACATTAACGCAATGGTTGGGGCATCGACGAGCTGCTTCTCTGCCCCAGCACGCGCAACAGATGCACAAAAACAGCTCGTGCGCACATTATTTTCAACAGTCGGCTCAATCGTCGAGTTGCCTGAGGAGCAGTTTGCTATTTTCACAGCGACTGGCTGCTCATCGCCTGCGTTTACGTACATGTATATCGATGCGTTAGCGCGAGCAGGTGTGCGCGACGGCTTGCCGAAAAAAGTGGCGCTCGAAATCGCCGCAAGCTCGGTACTTGGCAGTGCGAAAATGGTACTTGAATCGATTGGCGAACAGCACCCGTACGATTTAGTTGACCAAGTATGCTCGCCTGGTGGCACAACGATTGAAGGTGTCATGACGCTTCAAGACCAGCATTTTGAGCATACGATTCACGAGGCCATTCGTGCGGTGATGAATAAAGATGCGTCGTTGAAGTAAAAGAGAAAAAAGAGGGAAAAGTCGAAATGACTTTTCCCTCTATTTCTATTTGTTACTCTGCTTTAAACACTTGACGCCATTCGTCTTTTTTATCTAAAAACTCTTTCGCTAACGCTTGTGCGCCTTCTAAGCTATGGCTTGCTGCCCAGCCGCATTGCACTTCGTTACATGCTGGCACTGCTGTTGCATCGAGTACGTCTTGCGCTGTTTTTGCTAAAATGTCTAGCACTTCGTCGTAGTTATCATGGTTAATCATCGATAAATAAAAGCCTGTTTGACAGCCCATTGGTGATAAGTCGACTACTTGCTCTGTATGGTTGCGAATGCGATCCGCCATTAAATGCTCTAGTGAATGAAGCGCTGGCATTTCCATATGCTCGATGTTTGGCTGCTTTAAGCGAATGTCGTATTTGCGCACTTCATCGCCGTGTGCCCCCACTTTTACACCTGCTAAACGTACGTAAGGTGCTGCTACTTTTGTATGGTCTAAATCAAAGCTTTCTACATTTGTTTTATCTTTCGTCATCGTGTAAACCTCCAAGTTAACTGAAAACAGTGTTTTTTCTATGTTTTCTAACTAGTATATACCGTTACTCGAAAGAAGGTAAAGCAAATGTTCGGTTCGGCGTTTCACCGTGAATTGAAATTTTGTCGATTGCAGCTAAATAATGCAGCATTGCGACCGTTTGTGCATACATCGAGTGTCCAAGTCGCCCTTGCTTGCCCGCATAGACGAACGCGGTAACGTCATGAAGCGTCGCGTTGCCGTTTTTCACTGCATCAAACGTTTGTAAAATACGCTTATGGTAATGTGTGCGCAGTCGTTGAATACGCGGCTTCAAATCCGACACAAGCGCTAAATGCCCCGTTAACACATGGCGCACGTTCAACTGCTCTAGCATATCAAACGACGATAAATACGGCTCGATTGGATTTAAAAATTGCAGCGTCGGTAAAATAACTGGATTGAGCGCTTCAAGTAAATGGTCACCTACAACGAGCACTTGCTCCTGTTCGTTATAAAAGCATACGTGATCCTCAGAATGACCTGGTGTAAACAGCACGTCGTAATGCACATCACCGAGCATCACACCAGTATGCTCATTAAACACGACGTCTGGTTCAACAACATAATTGCGGTAATCAATCGTCACTTCAATATTCGGTAACTCCACATGTATGCCGTATAGCGCAAACACTTCGTCGGTCGGATTGACGTACCCACCTGCTGCAGGCCCTGCCTTTAAACGCTCGACACGATGCACTGTTTTTTCGTACATGTATACGGGTGCGTCGTACAACTCACGCAGCCAGTTCGCACAGCCTAAATGATCGGTATGTCCGTGCGTAATGACGATGCGCTCGACGCGACGATTGCCAATTGCGCGCTGCCATACTTCCTTCGCTTCTGGCATGTTGTCCCCTGTATCGACGATTGTAATGCCGTTTTTCCCTTCAAAAATATAACTATTCATCGACATTAAATCGTACGGTAACGGTAGCTGTACGCGTGTAATGTTCGCTGTAATTGCATCGATTGCTTGCATTGCATTTCCTCCTTAGTCCGCGCTCGTGCGAATGTGGTGCTGCACGGTTCGCCAATACGGTTTTTGTATGATTATTTTTGCATAAGCTGTCGCAGCGTCTAGCAGCTCGTCTTGTGGCACAATATGCTCGACAATGCCGTACTGCCACGCCTCGTCTGCTGAAAATTTACGACCGGTTAACGCAATGTCCATCGCGCGTGCTAAAGTCGTCACGCGCGGCAAGCTTTGCGTCCCACCTGCTGCTGGCATCATGCCAATCGACGCCTCCGGTAACGCAAACACCGTCTTTTCCGCGGCAATACGCATATCACAAAGCATCGCAAGCTCAATGCCCGAGCCGACCGCAAAGCCGTGCATCGCTGCAATCGTTAGCTTATTGCATGTGCGAATGACTTCCCAAACGTCGTGCTGCAACCGAATACGCCGCTTCTGTAGCACGGTATTCGCCTCGCCAAATTCCGCTAAATCGGCACCTGCACAAAACCCTTTCCCTGCACCATGCAAAATGATTGCCTCAATGCTTGGGTCATCTTGCGTGTTACAAAACGCTTCATATAACGCATCCCGCATCGGTGCATCAATGGCATTGAGTGCTTCGACGCGGTCAAGCTGCACGTATAAAATACCATCTGCTCGTGTTAAATTAATACCCATGTTACTCACCTGTAAACTGCGGCGTGCGCTTTTGTAAATACGCGGCCACCCCTTCTAGCCGATCACCGGACGTTTGCACAAGCATATATAAATCAAGCTCTTGAAGCAGTGCTTGCTGGAACGTCAAATCACTGCCGCGCAGCATGCTTTCTTTCGTGTAGTTCATCGCAACAGGCGACTGCTTGCATAAACGCTGTGCTAGCTCGTTCGCGGTCGTTACGGCATCGCTCTGTACGTGTAAAAAACCGCGCATTGCCGCTTCATCTGCGTTCATCACATGCCCACCGAGTAATACGTGCATCGCCGGACCTTTCCCGACAAGCTGGCTAAAGCGACGCGATAAACCACCAAGCGGCATCGTCTCATGCGCAAACACCGTCTCCTCTGTACCGAAGCGAAAATCTGCAAGCGACGCAAAACTTAAACCGACGTTTGCACAGCGCCCGCGAATGACCGCAATAATTGGCTGTGGAATGCGCGACCACGCCGAAAGCATCATCGTCACTTGATTGGCGACGCTATAATGACCGGTCACGTCCGATTCAACAAGCTCGTGTAAAAAATGAGGTGGCGTCGTTTGCACGAGCACAACATATACGCTCGTTTCATACATAAGCTGTTCGGCGACGTCTCGCAATCTCGCTGCAAGCTCCGTCGTCATGACCGCCTCTGGAATCGTCACCGTTGCAAGCTTCCCATCAATCAGTAGCATGCTATTCACGTCCTTTATAATGCGCATCGTGTTCACCAATGGCAGGCGCTGGCGCAATCGTCGCCGGCAAGCTTGCACACGTATAAAAAAATGCGCCGTGTATTTTTTGACTTTCGACGAGGCGGCTGCACACCGTCTTTAGCGATGATGCCGATAATGAACGCTGCTTGTTTGCCTTCTCATACAAGGCATTTGCGAGTAAATTCACCGCTACCTCATACTGCGACACATCAATACGTTTCACTGTGCCTTGCGTCTTTTGTCCGTACAATGCAAACATCGTCGCTGCCGCACCGTGAATGCCCGCACCAAAGTCACTAACCGAAAAGCCTGGCAGCCATGGTGTTTCGCCGTAGCCCGTCATTGCCGCGATGCCACCGAAGCTCTCTAACGTTGGGCCGTAGCCGATATAGTCGCGGTAATCTCCCGTTTGTCCAAATGCTGATAACGACGTAATGTGCAGTCGCTCGTTTACATTATGCAGTGCTTCTGGCGTATAGCCGAAGTTCTCCATAACGCGCGGGCTGAAATTTTCAATAAGCACGTCCGCACTTTGCACAAGTAATTCAAACTGCACGCGGTCTTCTGGCTGCTGCAAATTAAGTGTAATGGCACGCTTGTTGCGGTTGAGTTCCTGGAAAAACGGCGCGGTGGCATTTTGCCCTTTTCGAATGCCGTCTGGTCGCGTCGGTGCTTCAATTTTAATGACTTCAGCACCAAGGTCTGCAAATAACCGACTGCAATACGGCCCTGCCCACATCGACGTTAAATCGAGAATGCGCAAGTTTGAAAGTGGCTTATGTGTCGGCGATAATTCCGCAAGCACCGTTTCCTTCCACGGAATGCGGCGCTTAAAATAACCGCGGTGCTGCAATTGCGGACATTCGCGCAACTGCTGTGGCGTCTGCACTTTCGCAAACGGCAGCCGAAACGCTTGCCCAATCATGACGAGTTCATCAACCGTTTGCGTTTTCGCCCACTGTGCAAGCCGTGCCTCGACAGCTTTCACGTTGCGTGCGCGTCCTTCATCGCTTGCGTACGCCGGCTCATCAATTTCTGCCCACCTTGCAAGAAGCTCCCATTTCTCCTCTGTCGGTGCGCCGATAAAGACGTAGCCATCACTTGCTTTCGTAATAAACATCGGAATGAGCCCTTGATGACGATTGCCGTAACGACGTCGTTCTGCGCGCTGTGCAATATATTGCGTCGCCGCTCCTTCAAGCGCACTCGCTAACACTTCCTCGGCATATACCGTGACACGCTCCGTTACGTCGTTATACAATGCTGCCGTCGCAATAAATGCGATATGCGCACCGATCACAACCGAAGCAGGCGACCCACCGATGACGAGCGCCGCTTCCTCTTGGTCGCCCGTTAACGCCGACCATCCGTTTACTGCTTGCAACACTTCTTCGTTACTGTCGAGTGCGTTGCCAATTTCTAAGTGGCACGTTAGCACATGTGGCTTCGCGCGCTGAACGAACGTGCGTGTATGTAAATCCATTGCACTGTCCGTTAATATGAGCTGAAACGGCTGCAATAACAATGACATGAGCGCGTCATTTTCGTGCAGCTTTTTGTGTGCACATGTAAACGGCGTCGCATCGCTCGGCAGTGACACAATTTTATGCACGGTCGCTCCGTTTGCGGCAAGCAAGCCACCTGCGTAGCTACCTGCAACACTTCTCGTTAGCTCTAACACTGTAACCCCTTTTAATGATTCATTCACCCTTTGCTCACCTCAATTAATCCGCGGTCGGTAACGCTGCTGGCTTTTTCAGCTCCATCGGCTTATCGCAGCACGTTACATCACCGTCTCCTGCTTTTGTACATAGTAGCTCGGCGCCACATTCCGTACATTCAAAACGTTTTCCTAGTTGATTGCTCATGTTGTTCACCTCACTTTTTTTGTAGCGGTTTACCGCAGCACGTCATGTTGCCGCTTCCACCTTTCGTTACGATAAATTCACTTTTACACGTCTCGCACATCAGCTTCGTGCCCATTTTATGTGTCATCGAATACCCCCTAATGTTTTTGTAGCATTTTAATTTTATTCGCCATATCGTACGCTATTCCCTCTTTGCTCGTTGAATATTCGTTTAATTTGTCGCTTATCCACTTTCCCTGTCGTACTAACTGGTAGCTTTTCCACAAAAATAAAACGCGTCGGCACTTTAAATGTCGCAAGCTTCGTTTTTAGCGACGCTCGCAGCTGCTCGGCGTCCACCGCACCGTTCGTCACAACCATCGCCGCCACTTCCTCACCCCACCGTTCATGTTCCACACCGACGACCGCCGCTTGTACGATGCTCGGCTCATGAAGCAGCGCCTGTTCGACTTCATGCGCCGCAATATTTTCACCACCGCGCACGATGACGTCACTGCTGCGCCCCGTTAAAAACAAATAACCACCGTCGTCTACATAGCCTTCATCATGCGTCACAAACCATGTCGGTCCATTATGCCCGGCGTAACGATTAATGCGTGCGCTCTGTACTTCGACGACGCCGACCTCATACGGCGCACACGTTTGCCCGTCACGACGAATGCGAATGTGTACACCATCGATTGCGCGACCGACCGAGCGTAAACGGCGGCGACCGACTTCATCTGTTTGGCGGTGATCGTCGGCAGTTAGCGCAGTAATCGTTGCCGTCGTTTCCGTTAAACCGTACGCATTTGAAAACGCGACGTGCGGCAGCTGCTGTAATGCACGCGCTAAAATCGGCATCGGCATCGGCGCACCACCGTATGTCAGTTGCTGAAGCGATGAAAGCTTCGCCTGCTGCTGCAACACATCATACAGCATCGTCGGCACAACGAACGTATGCGTCACGCGGTGCTGCTCGACTACGTTAACGAATTGTTCTGCATGAAACCCTTCTTGCAATACAACAGCACGACCGCTATATAGCGCATGAAACACCGCCGTCAGTCCGCTAATGTGAAACAGCGGCACGACGTTTAAATACACGCCGCGCTCACTGCCGTCTGGTGCGTCGTTATGCTCAAAAATATAGCCCGCAAACTGTTCATGGAATATTTCGACTTTTTTCGGTGCACTCGACGTTCCACTCGTCAGTAACGTCAGCGCTTGCTCGCACTCGTCAACACCGTCATATACGTGCGCCTCCAAAGACTCCACATAGACGACC
Organism: Caryophanon sp.; assembly: GCA_036309765.1. Taxonomy (GTDB): domain Bacteria; phylum Bacillota; class Bacilli; order Bacillales_A; family Planococcaceae; genus Caryophanon. The sequence goes on from JAXJTE010000115.1 coordinate 28,226, forward strand.
GGTACGTGAAACGACTGTTCTTCGTAGCGCGACTCTGTGACGACACACGCGACGTCTGCTAATAAAGCTTCGCGCTCTGCTTCCTTTAGCCGCGTATTCATCGGCATGGCGACGACACCTAACTGCCAGCACGCGAGTAATACGGCGATGTATTCCACGCGGTTCGTCAGCACAATCGCCACCGTATCGCCAATTGTGACGTGCGGCTTTAACGAACCGGCTACGCGCATCCCTTCACGTAGCAGCTCGTCGTACGTCCATTGTTTCTCCGCATCGATTAGCGCCGTTTGTGTCGGCACAATGCTCGCTGCAATTTGTAACAATAAATAACCATTCATACACTCCACCCCTTTTTAGTTCAAACAAACACCGAGCGCCTAAGCACTCGGTGTTTGTTCGTCCGCAATATAAATGTGTAGCGTCGGATGCTTTTGCAAAAACACATCCATGACCTCTGTTGCGAGCTGACGAGAGCGTTCTTTCGGGAAGCCGACTTGCTCGCAGCACAGAAGCGGCATCGCAACCGATTGAATGCGCTGCGTCACAGCATCTTGCAAAATGCGCGCATAGCACAGCGCAATCGCCTCCTCGCCTTGCTCAATCCACTGTGGCACAAGTATATGCAGCACCCATTTCGCTGGCAAACGATACCCTTGTGTAATTAAAATTTCATCCGCGTGAAGCGGCGCAAGCTTCGTACAGTCCTGCTGCATCGCCGGCCCTGCACATTCGGAAAGACGCGCACTCAACCCATCGGAAAACTGCATAAACATATTCGTCGGATTCACAATTGCTTCCACATTCATCTGTTCAATCGGTGTGTTCACAAATTCATACGGCATACACATCATCCTTTACACATTTACTCTAAGTGTAAAGCAAACGACTTCGAACTCCAACCAGTATTTACAAAAACTTTTCACGTTCCACAATATGTCACAAACGGACGATCATCTTCAGGACCTTTTGCGTAGTGTGCATATTGCGTCTCTAACGTGTACGGCGTCGATAGCACATACAACAATTCCTCAACAGGCGCAAAATCCCCTGCCTCCGCTGCACGAATCGCCGCATTCACTCGCTCATTTCGCGGAATGACAACTGGATTCGCTCGCTGCATCAGTTGCTGCGCCTCGGCATATGACGAATCTTCCTGCAATAAACGTTGCTGCCACTTCATTTCCCAATCGAAAAATGCATCCGATTCAAACAACGCATTCTCTGGGTAGTCACCCTCTGCTAATGCACGAAACGTCTCCGTATAATCTGCCTTATGCTGCTGCATCGCCAGTAATAGCTGCTGCACGAGCGCTCGGTCCTCATCACGCGGCGTAAACAACCCAAGCTTCTCGCGCATTCCTTCTAGCCAGTACGCATTAAACAATACTGGAAAATCATTTAACGCCGCTTGAGCCGCTTCCGTTGCTTGCTCCTCATCATCGGCAAATAACGGCAAAATACTCTCGGCTAAACGCGCTAAGTTCCAGCCAGCGATTTTCGGCTGATTGCCAAACGCATAACGCCCCTGCACATCAATCGAGCTAAATACCGCCCCTACATCATACGTATCTAAAAAGGCACACGGCCCGTAATCAATCGTCTCGCCACTAATCGTCATGTTGTCTGTATTCATGACACCATGCACAAATCCGACGCATTGCCACTGTGCCAACAACTTTGCTTGCCTTTCAATGACGCGCTGCAAAAATTGCACGTATTTGTCCGGCTGCTCCGCTAAATCTGCATCGTGACGCATGATTGCATAATCTGCAAGCACCTTCACATGCTCATAATCGGCAAGCTGTCGCGCATACTGGAACGTTCCAACGCGCAAATGACTGCTTGCCGTACGTGTTAATACCGCCCCTTCTAATAACGACTCGCGCTGCACAAGCTCACCCGTTAACGTCACCGCTAAGCTGCGCGTCGTCGGAATACCAAGCGCATGCATCGCCTCACTTATAATGAATTCTCTTAGCATCGGTCCAAGTGCTGCACGACCATCGCCACCACGAGAAAACGGTGTACGCCCCGCTCCTTTTAGCTGCACATCGACAAGCCCACGCTCCGTCTCAATCTCACCAATCAACAGCGCACGACCATCCCCGAGCATCGTAAAGTGCCCAAACTGATGTCCCGCATACGCCTGCGCTATTTGTGCCGCCTCTTCTGGCATATCGTTCCCCGCAAAATAATCTGCCTGCTCGCGCCAAGACTGCGGCAACGAAAGCTCTTGTGCTAACGCTTCGTTCCATAACACAACATGCGGTGCTGCTACTTTATTTAACGCCACCTCAGCATAAAATACGCTCGGCAGCTCCTTATATGTTTGCTTTAATTTCATGAAAATCCCCTACCTTCTAACAATCACTATAGCGGTTTTTCGGAAACGTGGCGAGCCGGAGACTGTAAACAAAAAAGCTACAAAGAAAAAAATTCTCTGTAACTTACGTAAATTAGTTCTCACATGCCCATCCATCTTTATCACGGTCATGCTTATCATCATATGCCGCATGCCCAGCTGGTACACCGTCTGGATGCACTGCTCGTAACGCATCACAATTTTTATACGATTCAAACGCAGGTGCTTGCTGTTCTTCTTCCGCTTGGCGCTGTGCCTCTGCCTGACGTTCCGCTTCTTCCGCTTGGCGTTGTGCCTCTGCCTGACGTTCTGCTTCTTCCGCTTGGCGTTGTGTCTCTGCCTGACGTTCTGCTTCTTCCGCTTGACGCTGTGCTTCTGCCTGACGTTCTGCTTCTTCCGCTTGGCGTTGTTCTGCGGCTTTACGCGTTTCTTCATCAGCTTGACGTTCTGCTTCTTCTGCTTGACGTTGTTCCTCCGCTTTACGCTCTGCTTCTAACTTATCCGCTTCTGTATTCGTTTCAACCTCTGTCACAGGCTCCGATTTCACTGGATTCACTGGCTCATTCTCTTCTTCTGGCAATGCAACTGCACAGCTCCCAAATGCCAGTACAACAAAAATTAAACAACCAAATAAACTACTCTTTTTCTTTGTACTATTCGTCATCATACTACCCCTTTTTTCATATATTTTACGATGCTATACGCCACAAGATAGGCAAGCACCATACTCCACAAATCAGCAATATCAAACGTTCCGAGTACAGGTAATACATATTGCGCGACTTCACTGCCTGCCCCTAATAACAATGGCAACAATAAAAACACTGTACGCCACATCGAAACTTGCTCATGCACCCAATTTATGCACATGAAACTCGTAAAGGCATAGACCCATAATGCATCAGGCAACGTATACATGACATACGAGGATACATATAAATCCATCGTATATTGCCTTACATATGTGAGCCATTCTGAGAAAAACAGCTGCTCATACATACGAAAAATGAGTAATCCATCTTCTCGAAATAATGTATAAATAAGCGCACCTACAATAATCGGACTATACACATGAACGATATAAAACTTACTTTTAATCACTAGAACACCTCATTCAATCGCTCATTGTTTAACTTTACCAAATCAATGTGTGACAAACAATCTTAAATAAACCAATTGAACTAAATGAACAGCGTGTAGTAAACTATCCGTAACGTAAAAAAGGTAGGTGTTTACATATATGTTTGAAAAAATCGATGCCAAAAATCCACTTTATATTGAAACGTATGAAAAATACAAAACGATTTATGAGGACTTTAAAAATTTTGCACAAATGCTGACAGATCAAACTGGTCGTGCCACAAAACCTAGTGGTAAAGCAACCTCATACGCCCGTTACTTAATGCGTTTAACAATTTTTGCTCAACGTCAAAATCCGAATTTCATACTTGCACCGACATTTGAAACATTAAAACAAATCGAACAGTTGCGCGATTTACCGCAGTTCAAAGATTACAACAAGCAAGAAAAAAGCTTCCCAAGCGGCGCAATTCGTTGTTTCCGCGCATTCGTTACAGAAAAAGCGATGGCAGTAGAAGACTTAATTGATACGGAACTCAACGTTGCCTACTTAACATCAAAAGAGCTTCCTACAATTAAAGAGGAACAGCTTATTAAAGAGCCTACAAAACGTCATGAAAAAGAACGCTCGAACTACGGACAATCCTATAGACGTAGCCAAAACGAAAGCTTCGCCGCAAAGGAACGTAGCAACTACACATGTGAAATGAGCGACACCCACTTTACCTTTTTAACTGAGCATCACAAAAAGCCATACGTCGAAGCGCACCACTTAATTCCAATGGCGGCACAAGATTATTTTGACTACACGATTGATTTTGCACATAACATTGCTGTCCTTTGTCCAACGTGTCACCGCAAAATTCATTACGCACAAGCTCACGAGAAAAAGGGCATGATTCAATATTTATTTGAAACACGCAAAGCTAACTACGCGCAGTATGGTATCGACATTACCGATGAACTGCTGCTTAGCTTTTACAAAATCCTCGACTAACGCAAAAAAGCACCTCAACAAATTTCGTTGAAGTGCTTTTTCGATGTTCTCTATTTCAATTAGTCACGCTCATACTTCATAATTTTGCCTGACACCGCATTGATCTCAAACTCATATTCCGCCTTGCCAACACGTAGCTCGATGTCGTAGTAGCGCACGCCGTCATCTGAATCAAGCTTTGCCTTCACTAACGTTCCTTTTCCACCAAGCTTGTTTTTCGCAATTTGTACCGCTTTGTCTTTTGAGATAACGCTTCCTTGTTGCTTTAACGCTTTACGCTCTGTCACTTTCGCTTTACCTGATACCGCGTTTACTTCAAGCTCGATTGCTTCCTTCGCTGTGCGTACGTCCACTTCGTAATGTGCGTATTTGCCGCCTTCAAAGTCTACGTCTACTACTTTACCGCCAACTGCTTTGATCGCAATGTTTTTCGCCTGTGCTGTCGTGATATACTTCGCTTTCGCCGCTTCTGCTACGTCCGCTTGCCCGAATACTAAACTTCCTGTTAATGCTGTTACTGCCGCTATTGCCATGAATGCTTTTTTCATATGTAACATCTCCCTTTGCTGTTTTTTGAACATCTTTATCATATCGCAACAAAATTAAACGCTTCTGAGCGCTTCATTAAAATTTCATGAGAACGAAAAAAAACACGCCAACTTGTAAGCTGACGTGCGGTTGATTAATAAGACTCTTCAATTCCGCTTAAAAACTCATTACCATGGCACAGAAAAAGCTCATTGCATATGCAACAAGCTTGTAATCTCCTAGTTAAAGCTCTTTATCTCAAAATAGCTTGTTTAAAAAACTACTTTTTAGGCAATCCCTTGTAGATATTTTCAATCCATAAATCAAATTTATCTTGTTTCTCATAGTTCATAACATCATACATTTCAGGTTCAACTGATTCAAATTTCTCCTTAAAAATCTTTAAATCAAACGTTTCCATTTTACATTCTCTTTTTATTCTCTGAAATATTTTTGTAAAGTCTTTACTTTTGTAACCAATATCTTTTTTCTCAAGACGAATAGGTTTTCCTTGCTTCGTTAAACCTAACTTATTTGCTATTCTGCATGCTTCTTCCTTAACCTCAAACACCTTATCATGTATTGCGAGCCTGATTATTACATCTTCACGCTCTCGACATTCTATCTGACTAATATCCTCCAAAGCTTTTAAACGATTTCTCCATGATGTCTTATCATTAGCCTGCTTCACTAACATTTTTATTGTTTCCTTCATAAATAAAAACCACCCTTCATTTTCCTTTTATTTTATATTAAATACCATTAAGTGTATACTTTTATTTTCTTGATATTATTTGATCATTACATTAAATGATTACAACAGCAAAAAGAAACGTAATCTTTGAAACACAAAAAGCACGCCAGCTAATGACGCTGACGTGCTGTTCATATCCTTCTCACTTCAATTTCACATATATGTAGCAATCGATTCATATATTTCAAACCGTTGCTGAAACGCTACATACTTCATCGACGTCTTATCTAAACGTTGTGGCAGCTTTTGCTCATACTGTTGATTGAACCGCTCGATATAATACGCTTGCTTCGTACGCATCGTTTGCTCGCACTTTTCTCGATTGTATGCAACGTCGCATGATGCGCGAAAATTTTGTGCCTGCACGTACTGCCAAATCTGTTCAATCGCATGTTTCATCACTTCTTTTGTCATATCGACCGCTCCGAAATTAAAGTCGTATTCATTCACTAAAAACACGAAATTGCCTGCCGCTCGATTCGCTTTAAACTTTTCATTATCTTTATGCACAATCCGTCCGTCGATATCCATTAGCTTACGATCTGTATAATGCCAATAACTTCCTTGCATTTCAAACACTAACGTATGACCATTCGCTAGCTGAACGACACAATCGTTACGATAAATCTCTCCTGGCACCATCGCTTCTACTTTCACTTGTTCATTCGGAAACAGCTCATGAAGTGCCTCTTTCATTAATTTCCCTGCAAACGATTCCCGTTCATTTAAGAAACAGCGTAAACAACGTGTACTACGTATCGTTCTTGTATCGACTGGTGCTTTCCAACTATGACCATTCTTGCATTTCCACCAAACTTGCTGATGTGAGCCGAATCGATTGCTTTGCGTGAGAGGACCATTTTTCTCAGCGTCCCACTCCGCCGCAATATGTGGAAACTTCACTAACAATGAATTACAACGACTACACGTAAAGTTTGACGCAAAGCGACCATTTCGTTTTTTCGTCGTATATTTATTCGGCGTCGTCGCATCTTCCTCTGTCTGTGCGTATTGACAATCTGCACACATCAAGAAAATTTTATCTTTATTGCCTTTTCGAATTTCTTTAAATGGTACATTGCCATTATGCTTTGGATCATAATACACTTCTAAATCCGGTCTTACTTCATAAAGCCACTTCGTTGTATTCATCGGACGCTCATACGCTTTAAAAATTTCCATACATACTTCACATAAAGGTAACGCATGTTCGGTAAAAAAATCTTTATACGCTCGTTTACAGCTATTTTCACAATCAACTCGACAGCATTTCACTGTAACGTATGTTGCAGTACCCTTTACTTCACCGATATGAACAACATTGAATCCATATGCTAGTAAGTTTTCCTCTAATGTCTCCATTGAATGCTTTTTAACTTTCGGCAATTGTTTATCATTGTCCATACGAGGTATTTTAAATTCGTATGTTTTTGTTCCTTCATACGAAAAAGTATATCCTTCTACAGACTTTCTGTTTCCTTTCAAAACTTCAGTTATTTTCCCTACACGTACGATTCCTAACGCTTTTGCCGCCTCACTCACAGTAGCAAATGGTCCATATTTTTCACCAGCTATCAAAGCATGTTTCGTTACTTTTCGTCCTACAATGAAAGGATGCTCAATTGTATACGTTTTATACATCTTTATTTCACCTCAAAACATATGTTCGTTATATAATATATATCGCCATAATAGCTAAAAAATAAACATTCGATTTTGATTTGACTATGAAAGATTAACAAAAAAAAGCACTATATCCTTTGTAATTAAAGGATATAGTGCTTTTTAATTAGTCCTAATCAAATTAATTAGAACTTTAGACGTCCCAGGCAAGGCTTGAACTCGCGACCCTCGGCTTAGAAGGCCGATGCTCTATCCAACTGAGCTACTGAGACAAGATGCTTTCTTTAATGAAAGACAAGACCAATTATATGTCACATATTGCGAGAAGTCAACAGCCTTTCGTAATTTTTTGATGGGACGTCACTAGCGTCGCATTAAAATAATCCAACGCATTTAATTAAACTGAATTTTCTGTAATATA
>JAXJTE010000116.1:0-4265 GCA_036309765.1 Caryophanon sp.
CTTTCACTCGAAACGGTATCTTCTACTGAAAAAATTAGACAAACACTCACAAACATTCAAAATTCAGTGAATGAAATTACCACATCCATTCAAGAAGTCGTTTCAGTCGGACATGCACAAGCAGCCTCGACTGATGAAATTTCCGCCATTTTCGCCAAAATCGAGGCTATGAATAAAGAACTGAACAAATACGCTTCTGAATTATAATAAAAAAGCCTTGACCGTCATGTACGCGGTCAAGGCTTTTTCGATGTTTATGCTAAGCTAAATGGCACGAATGCAACTGGCTCAGCTAACATATCTGTCACAAGCTGTAGCAATAGCTGTAAACGCTCTTCCCCTTCCATTCCTTCGAGTGCCGCTTCTAGCTCCTCCGCAAACATTTGTAGCTGCTCACGATCAACGTCGGATCCAATCGTAAAGCCGTAGTCGTCCTCAGTGATGAAGCTTGCTATGTCGGTATAGCTAGCAAGTTGTTCGAGTGAAACAGCTGTTTTTGCCACTACTGGCACTTTAACTGATTGTAACGAATTATATTCTTCGAGCTTGTCTGTCACGATCATTTCTGGTAAAAGTTCTACTAGTTCTTGTTCTGCTAAGTCGGGATGAGCTGGCACAAGAGTTTCAGGTTTTATTACTGTGGGTTGTACGACCTCAGTTGCATTTATCATGACTTTTTCTTCACGTACTGGTAATTTCGTTGTTAAACTTGCAATCCATTGGGCAATTTCCTCATGATTTACGATATTTTGCATTGTTGTTAGCTCATCGTATACAGTTTGGATTTGTTCCGGCGTTACAGATGAACGAAGCTCAACGTAATAGCTTTGTGTATCATAATTGTATTGAGTGTACCCAATTGCTGATACTATGTTGTTGCTATGTGAACGGAATAACTGCTTCACATCTGATAAAACGTCCGCATTTTCGCTTGCTACCGCTTTGTCATACGCTGCTTGAATTTGCTCAACTGTAGCGTCTGTTTTAAAGCGAGACCAACTATTATTTTGTGTTAGGGCTAATAAATCTTGAATATAGTAATTTTTCAATACTTGTTTTTGCATCGTTTGCACAGTAGTTAGTAAGCTTTTATGATCTTCTAACGCTGCCATACTACTAAAGATTGCATTTACTTGCTCAAGTGTCGGTGTATTTGCAAATACATAGCGTGAAGACGACTTATATTCGCTACCTGTTACCGTTTGAATTTGCTGTTGATAATAACGATCCACGTACGTTCTAAATAAATAGTCCACTTCGTAGTGAATGTCCGTATCCTTTAGCTCAGCGTCCATCGTATTGTAAATATCGATAATGTGATGGAGCGTCGTATCGTCCTTCAATACGTTATTCGTTCCTTCGACTAGCAGCGCACTAAACGCCAACAACGCTTTTCGTTCATTTAACTGGTTAATGGCACCTGCTAAGTTTTCTGGCACAATGAATGCTTGTAGTGCTGTAAACTTCTCGATGACACCATTTACTTGTTCAGTCGTTGCAAGTGGCTGAAGCTCTCCATAGTAATTTTCTTCAATACGCATTGAATAGAGCACTGTTTCGCCAAGTGCATCGATGTAGTTAAACAGTAGCTGCTGTGCTTTGCCAGTCGCTGTGTCGTCGCCGCGTGCTACAATTGCCTCGTACGCTGTCTTTAGCTCCTCTACCGTAACATATTCTTTAAACGGCTGTTCCGCATCGATATTGTCTACCAATGCAAGCAGTTCTTTTACTGAGTAGCTCGTTATTAATGTTTCTTTCAGTGTTAAAATGTTTTCGAAGTAATAATGCTCGTCTCCTGTGTATTCAAAATCGCTTAATGCCGCTTCGATTTTTTCAAGCGTCACATCGTCAGCTAACTTGTAATACGATTCGTACACATCTTCTTGAATGCCTGGTGCGAGCTTAACAAGTTGTTTTAAGTAGTACGAATATTCTAAGCGATATTGTTTTTGTTGTACTGTCGCTGCGTCCTGTTCCGATAAGATCGGTGCGAGCTCCTCCGAAATGCTTCTAATGTTTGCGATCGTTACGTCATCCTTCGCGTATTCAAAATCATTGCTATAGTTGTCATTTTGTAAATGATTGAATGCTTTTCGTACGAAGTGGCTTGATACTAAATTTTTCATCCACTCCTTCGACGCCTCGTGCTCCGTACCGTTAAATGCCTTTTCATACGCTGTTACAAATTGCTCTAGCGTTACACCATCTGTTAATAGCTCGCTGCCATAATAATTTTCGTAATTTTCATGAAGCAATGTAAGGATTGGCTGAATATTTGCGCTAATGATAACGTTTTTAGCAAGGTTTGTAATTTCTTTTGCTCGATAATCATTATATTCCGCTTTTGCGTCCCACTCTTTAAATAACGCCTCGATGCTTTCAATCGATACTTCCTTCTCAAATACAATTGGTGAATAAATGCTATTTGTTACACCTGTTAGCTCTTCTATTTGATCTGTGTAGTATACATATTGCAACTCGTATTTTTTACTTAAAAGTGTCGGTCTATCCTCTTTTGCTACGATCGGTAAAAGTGTGTCGTAAAGCGTTTCAATTGTTTCAACCGTTACATTTTCACGTAAAACATATTTGGCCGTGTCATAATCATATTCACGTAGCTCGTCAAACAGCTTTGGCATAACGATATTCAATAGTAATTTTCGTAGCTCTTGCTGAATAGCTGCATCGTCTGTTTCATCGAACGCCTCTTTATAGCCTGCTACAAATTGTTCAAGTGTTGCCCCTTCTGCTAAAACGTTATCGCCGTATTGATAATTCGGGTGTAGCGATTGTAATATAGGTTGCATCGAGGTACTTAACGTCGCATATTTTTGAAATTCTGTAATACGCTCCGCATAATACGAATACGTTTCCGTCGGTGCTTTCCACGTCGCAAATACGTCTTCAATGCTCTCGACGGATGCTTCGTTCGTAAATAATGTTAGTGTATACATCGGATTAGTTACACCTGTTAATGCCGCAACCTCACGTAAATAGTAATATAGCTCGTATTCGTAACGTGTTTCTTCAAGCGTATACATGTAGTTTTCTGACATAATCGTCATAAGTGAATTATAAACAGCTTGAATGTCTGCTAGCGTCACGTCTTCGCGTAACACGTCTGCACTATTGTTACTCATTTCATTTTCTAAGCTTCTAAATGATTTTGATGACACCGTATTCATTAAATCGTTTGCGAGCCAGTTGCGTGCCGCGTCGGTCGTAACGGTACTGCTCGTGTCTTTAACTGCTGCCACGAGCTGCTCTAGCGTCACACCGTCTGCAAATAACGGCTCGCTATAGTTCGCATAATTTTTGTGTAGTAGCTGAATGACTGGCTGTAGCTGTACGCTAAGCTCTAAATATGTCGACAAGTTGTTAATGTAGCGTGTGTATGTGCTTTGAACGTCTACATTCGGGTTCCACGTTTTGAAAAGATTTTGAATGCTTTCCAGTGTCACGCCTTCTTTTAGTACAGTCGGTCCGTTTAACGACGTTGTCACACCTGTTAATGCTGCCGCCTCACGTAAATAGTAGTAGTACTCCGTCTCATATTTGTTGTACTGTAGCGTTATTAACTCGTTTTCTGGTGTAATGCGTGCAAGCGCGTCATAAATCGCTTGAATGTCTGCCAGCGTCATATCTGAACGTAAGCGTGTCGCCTGATTGTCATACGAGCTATTTTCTAAGCTATCAAACGCACGATAAAGAATCGTATTTCGGAACATCGATTGTAGCCACTGCTTTGTTTCCGTATTTGTCGTTTTTGCAAGCACCGCTTCATACGCTGTCGCAAGCTGCTCCATCGTCACACCATCTGCAAGTAATGGTCGGTTTGAATACATATATTCCTCATGCAGTAGCGTCATGAACGGCTGTAGCTCGGCACTCATTTTCGCATACTTTTCTAAAATATTCAGATCTTCACCGTAATACGAGTTTGTCGTGCTTCCTGTCCACTTCGCAAAAATTTCATTTATTTGCTCGACGGATGCTTCCTTTTTAAATGCAATTGGTCTGCCTGAAATCGACACACCAGTAGCTTCATAAACTTCACGTACATAGTAATAGTATACGTACTCTTCGTACACATTCGTGACCGTAGCTTCATTCAAGCCTTTTACGCGGTCATACGCCGCCTGTAAGTCCACCAGCGTCACATCTTCTAATAAATATTCCGCGTTATTTTGCCAGTAGTTATTTTTAAAGCTTTTAAATAGTTTCATCGTTACTTGATTAGCTAACGACTGAGCATAAGCATGCAC
>JAXJTE010000117.1:0-32493 GCA_036309765.1 Caryophanon sp.
TAGATGAGGAAGAATCAACTGAAGAAAACACTGACGCTCCTTCTTCTCCGGAAACAAACGAAGAGGAATCAACTGAAGAAAACACAGAGACTCCTTCTTCTCCAGGAACAGATGAGGAAGAATTGACTGAAGAAATCACAGAGACTCCTTCTTCTCCGGATACTGACGAAGAGGAATCAACTGAGGAAATCACAGAGACTCCTTCTTCTCCTGATACAGATGAAGAGGAATCGACTGAAGAAATCACGGAATCTCCTTCTTCTCCAAATACAGACGAGGACGAATCAACTGAGGAAAATACAGAATCTCCTTCTTCTCCGGAAACAGATGAAGAGGAATCAACTGAAGAAAATACAGAATCTCCTTCTGTGCCAGATGACATCGTAACTGGTTTAGAAAATGGCTTTGTTACAGCTGGCGAATCGACGTTAACAACGACTGAAGACGGCGCGACTTATTTACAAGTCACAACTGGTGATAATGCAACAGCGAGCTACCGTGTTGAAAATGAAAGCATTCAAGCATTATTTGCAGCGTACGGCGATCACATTGCTGACGTAGCATTTGAAGTAACAGATAGCGCAGTTTCAGCAATTGACAACGTAACACTATCGGTAGATGAAATTGACGGGGATCTTTTAGAAGGTACTGGTATTCAAGCGTTAACGTTAAACGGCACAACGTCAATTAACAACGTTCAAAATTTAGATTCGTTAACAGTGAATACGTCAGGTACAGTAACATTCTCAAATACGGATGTGACTGCTGCAACAGTAGCGGGCGACATCGATGAAATTATTGGTGCCAGCGGTGAAACATTAACAGTTCAATCATCATCAAACAACGTAGTATTCTCAGATGTGACGAGCACAAATATCGTAATTGGCGAGGCTCCTGCTCCACAAACGGTAGCACGTCAAGTATCACGAAATGTATTCGCTTCAACTAGCCGTTCAATTTTAGCTGCTTCTGCTGTCGAATCAACATCAACATTTGCAGTAACATTTGATGATCCGAACGCCGGTCAAACATTAACCATTAGTCGCGAAAATACAACGGTCGATATACAAAAAGGACAGTTTGGTAAAATCGCAATTACTGAAAACGGCGCCGATGTTCGTGCAACACAGGAATTACTATCAATTGCGATTTCAAATAATGTTACACATTTAACGTTACGTCAAAATGTAACAACATTAGCGTTAGCACCTAGTGAAAAAACGATTATCGCTGGTTCAGGTACTACACCAATTAAAATTGGGACATTAAACGTTGATGCGCCTAATAAAATTGATTTAGTCGAACTTGTAAATGCGACGTACTCAACATTCGCAGGTTCTACAGGCACAGTTGAAAACGATGTCGTTGTAAATAGTGCACCTGCTGTTGGAAGATTTACAGCAGCGCTTGAATTTAAAAGCTTAGGTCGCTACAAAATTAATACAGATATCGCTACTGGAGACACATTCAAAATTTTAACAGTCGGAAAAGATGTAGACCCATCTCTTTACAATGGTACGGTTCCATCAAATGCAACACCGTATACACCAGGTACATTATTCACACTTTACTCTGACGTTGAAAAAATTATTTTATATAAAACAAATGGCACTACTACAACCATTGCTGAAATTGATGCACCACAGGCAGCGAACGTTCGTATTTCTGGTATGGATAGCTATGATGAGATTTTAACGTACACGACTCGATTTAAAGACAACGTAACCCCTGCACAAGGGCTAAAATATTTATATGTATTTAAAAATGGTGCATTATTCCATAAAAACAATAACATTACCGGCAATTGGACGAAAAATGCTGATGGCTTGAACACGTACGCTTTCTCATTACCTGTGAACTTAACAGATGAGCGTGAAGTATATATTGTTGATGGTTTGTTAACATCAAATGGTGCACCAATTGCAACTTACCCGAATGATTATGTTGCGATTTTAAAAGCGATGGCAGACGAAGCAAAACGCTTAAATAATCCTGAAATGATTAAACCTGTGTTAGAACGTATTTACGCAAACCATGCAGGAAGTTTTGATAGTTTCTTCTTATCTAAATATGTAGCTGATTTAACAGCAAATCCAGGTAGCTACAATACAATCGATCAAGTATCTGAATTAGTAGAACAAATTCAAGAAGATAACGCTTACGATAAAAATCAAACGTACCAACCGAAAGATTTATATTTAACAGGTGTATTTAATGCAAATGGCTTTAGCTATTCAAATGCAGGCATTGTTCAAAATACAATTAGTGATACGGGTGAGCTATTATTCATCCCGAAAGCTATTGGTGAAACGACAGTTCGCATTACGAATACAGCAGGCGAAGCAACGCTCGTAAACGTTTCGGTTGATGCAAGCTTAACGATTACAGATTTTGAAATTGTTGGACAAGATATCGGTACGTTAACGATGAACGACCTTATTTTAGAGCAGCAAGGAACATTTAGAACAGCTCTTAATGCAGCTGGCGCTATGGTATTATTACCAACAACGTTAAGTGATGCTGTTGTGTTCCTGAACGGTACGCAATCAAAAGTTGCTATTAGCTCATTACAAGGTACGCAATATAACTTTGTCATCAATGACGTAACATTAAAAGACTTAACGTTACAAGATTTAGGCTTAGCTTCTGCAGTTACAGGCTTCTCTGCAAACAAAGTCGGTGTATTAACAACTGCAAATGGCATTGCCCTATATCCAAAAGCAAATGGATCAGAAATGATTCTCGTAAGCGACGGCACACATACCGTTGCAGTCAATACAGTCTTTACCGAAAATGGCTTCACGAAAGCTGAACCAGTAAGTAAAGCATTAACACTTAATGAGCTGTCATTAACAAACGTTGATACGATTAAGAAAACGTCGACAAGCGGTAAATCACATGTTGTGAAAGTAACAGATGGCGTTCAAATTTTCGCAAATAGCGAAGAAACAGATTCGTACATCATTACAAGCAGCAACGGTAACAAAACGATTGTGAACAGCACAGTTGCAACACCTGCTGACGGATTAGCAGTGACACAATTTGAAGTGCTTGCAAAAACGTTACAAAACACAGGCGTATCGATTGTTAATGTCGCTGGCGATAGCATTCGTTACGACGGCATGAAGTTACTTGCAGTCGGTGAAGGTAAATCAACGGTAACGTTATCAGACGGTAAGCAATATGAAGTAACAATTAGCAAATCAGGCAATACGTATTCAATGACAGAGCCGCAAGAAGTGAAAAACTTCACGATTGCTGCGACAGACGTTGATATGACGAACATTACGTCTGCTACTTCATCGAACCCAGCAGACACAGTGTATATTAGCAATAACCGTGTCGTTGTAAATAAACCGACAGCTGGCGATTCAACAATTACGCTCATTTCAAATACGGAGCCAACTGAACGTACAATTGTATATGTAACAAAAGCAGATAATGGCGACTACACTTATGCTGTGGCAAAAAATGAATTTGCGATTACAGGCTTCGAAACGATTAAAGAAGTCATCGGTTCAATTTCACCTTACGTACGTCCAGTGGTGAAAGGTAATAAAGTAACGTTATATAGCTACGAAAAAGGGACACGCTTATTCCGCGTAACAGACGCGAATGGAAAATCAGTTGCATTAAATGTGGAAGTAAAAGAAACAGGTGGCAAGTTAGCAGCAACAGCGGCAGAAGTGACACATACATTAGAACTTCCGTCAGACTTCAAACCGAAAGATGCCAATTTCTCTACAACTGCTGCATTTATAAAAGATGAGTCGATACAAACATCAGAAAAATATACTTTATACGCAACAGGCTTAGGCTTAATCGGTGATAAAGCGACGATTGAAATTCCGTTAAAAAATCAATCAGCTGAACTCACATATGTCATTGAGTTAACGAAAGATGCAGATACAAATCTGTTAAAATTCGCAGAGCCGACGATTACGTACAACGAATCGATTACTGCCGAGTCACTTGGTTTAACGACACTTACACAAGTAAATGGCACGAACGAGGACCTTCAAGCAACAATTAGCAACGGTCAAGTGCATTTAGCAATTAGCGACGATACAACAGCTCGTCTTGAAATTGTCGGTACAGAAGGCTTAAATACAGCGGTGAAAACGTACGTATACGTAACACGCACTGGCGAAACGGTAACAACGACGATCGAAAAACTTGCAACACCAATTAACTTAACGACGTATGGCTTCACGAAAACGCCAGCTGTTGTATGGGATCTGCAAAATATCGGACGCGCAGTTGCATCACCAGATTTAACGAAGTTCGATGTATATAGCTTAAGCGCAGGAAAAACAACTGCTACTTTACTAGAAGACGGTCAGCCAATGTTATTAGTAAATGTAGAAAATTCAACTACTGACCCACGTACAGTAACAGCGACAGTCGTAGAAAAGAAAGTAACTGATGTTGTAGCAGATAAAACAGCAACAGAAGTATTATCAGGCAATGCCGTTCGTCTATCTGCAGACGGAGCATCTGTTTATGCAGTTGCAATCGGTGAAGCAAACGTTCGCTTATCAGACGGTTCAATTGCAAAATATACAGTGTCAAAAGATGCGACAACTGGTCAATACGCAATTGCAGGAACTGTTTTAGCAAATACGACGACGATTACAAATACAGACCTAAGTTTAACAGGCAATCTGCAAGCAACGAGTGCAAACACGAACATTGCAACAGTTGCGGAAAACGGTGAAGAAATTATCGTTTACGGTATCGCAGCAGGTACGACAACTGTGACGGTAACAGACGCAGCTGGCAAAAAAGTAGCGTTAAACGTAACCGTCGATGCTACAGACAAAAAAGTAACGTATGGCATTGCAGATGCAACACTTGCTATTACAGATGCACAGCTTATTCATACAGAAGACGCGGCAAAAGTTCGCATCGACGGTACAACGGTATATGCCCTATCTCCTGGCACAGTTCGCTTCTTAGCAAAAGATACAACGGGTAAAGAAGGCATTTACGAAATCGTTGTTTCAGAAAATGCAACGACGAAGCACCTTGAAATAACAGCACCAACGCTTGTAAGTGAAGCGATCTTTACCAACGCTGATTTCGGCTTTGCGGCGAATGCAGCTATTTCAATCGAAACTGGCTATGATGATGCGAAGTTCTTCGTCGGTGAAGTAAATGACAAAACGATTGCGTACAGTAAGCTAACAGGTACAACGACAGGCTCAACTGACTTCGTTGTAAAAACGACAGACGGTTTACGCACGCTTGTACATTTAGTTGATAGCGGCGCAGGTAAGCTTGCACATCACATCGCAGTAGATAACATTACTGCACCAATTACAAACATTTCAAATGCGGCAATCGCTCGTTTAGATGATGCAAACGTTAAGCTTTACGGATTACAAGCAGGCTATACAACAGCGAAAGATGCAAACGGTTATTTATATAACGTCCACGTTGAAAAAGGAACAGCTCGTTTCGAAAGTAAAGTAGAACAAGTTTCATTAACTGCTACAGCAACGGCAATTAATACGACAGATACTGCAATCATTGCCATTACAGCAGACAAAATTTACGCAAAAGCAGTTGGCAAAACGCAAGTATTAATTGATGGTATCGTCAATGACATTACCGTTGCACAAGATGCGAATGGCAAGTTAACAATTGTGAAAAAAGCAATTTCATCTAAAACGGTACTTGCAACAGACGCACAGTTAACGAAAATTACAGATGCAGAAATTGTTGCTGGTAACACGAACGCATTGAAATTCACGTTTGCTTCAGACAACTTAGTCATTTCGGTAAATGAAGGTGCAGTTGCCCAAACAGTCGCAGTGAAAATTACAGACGGCACACATCATGCCATCGTCAATGTCACAATCGATGCAAATGGTGCGATTTCAGCGGCAAAAGTAGCAAAACATGAACTAACAGTAATAACAGCAGCTACTGAAACGAAACAAACAGCAAACGGACGCGCAGTATGGGGTGTTGGAGAAGATGACAATGGAAACACGATTAACATCGTTACGATTTATCCGTTCATAGAAGGTAAAACGTTCTTCAAATTCACAAACGGTTACATTAACACAACGTTTGCGAAAACATCAAATGCGTACAGCGTAACAGACGCAAAAGAAGTTGTCGTAGAATTCACAGGTACGCTAAATAACGTATCAAATGGTGCAATGCTTTACGATACAGGCGCAGGTAAGCTATATGCGAAAAACACAGGCACAGCGATTATTCGTAATGATGCATCAGTGTACATCGTCAATGCAGTAGAAGCTGACAACCAAATCAATATGACAATTTCAGCTGCCCTACCGTTTAAAGAACTTGTAATTACTGCTGGCACATATACAGAAGCCGCTTCAACGCTTGTGAATACAAAAGCTGTTGTTGATGAAGATGAAACGACAAAGCTCATTATTTACGCAGAAGGCACAGGCACTTCAGAAATCGCGCTTGTTGATGGCGGTAAAACGACGATTCACCAAGCGAAAGCAATTGCTACAGCCGTAACGACGAAAGAAGCTAAGAAAGCACTAGAAGCTGA
Organism: Caryophanon sp.; assembly: GCA_036309765.1. GTDB lineage: Bacteria > Bacillota > Bacilli > Bacillales_A > Planococcaceae > Caryophanon. The sequence goes on from JAXJTE010000117.1 coordinate 6,542, forward strand.
TTTCGAAGATGCTACTTTATTTGAAGGCGAGAGCGTACGTGTCGATGCAAACAACCTTTACTTCTTAAAAGAAGGCGCGTCAACATTAACGAAAGACGACAAGTTAATCGACGTATTCGTAACGCGCGATGCAGATGGCTTCTTTACAGCAACACCGGCATTTGTTTCGAAGACGTTAACGGAAGAAGCGCCAAATACAGTACAAAGCTTCGTTGTAGACGACAAAGTACTATATGCAACGAGCAATTTAGACGAAGAAACATTCTACACAGCGAACTACCGCGTAACGGCGCAAACGAAAAAAGAAAACGGTCGTTACACAGTGACAGCTGATGAACGTCAAATGAAAACGTATGCTTCTGCAGACTTCGGTTTAAGCGGTAATATTACATTAAAATCGAACGCTTCAACAGACGTATCTGTCGCAAATATGGAAGCGAAAGACGGCAACATTTATATTTACGCAGGTACGAAAACAGGCTCAACTGTACTCACAGTAACGGACGGTACAACAGATGCATCGTTCACAGTAACACGCGATGATAATGGCAACATTACGGTAACACCACAAGCTGATTTAACTGGTTTAGAGTTCAGCACGGTTGGCTTAGCGACAGATGGCACAGTTACAGTAAGCACAAAAGCAAACTATACGCATGACACAAGCATCGTAAAAGTGGTAACGAAAAATGATCGCATTACGTTCAACCCAATTAAAGAAGGCGTAACGTCATTAGCATTACAACAAGATGGTGACATTAAAGCACTTATTAACGTCTTCGTACAAAAAGATGCGAGCGGCAACTTTACAGTACGTGCAACACCAGTAACGTATACAGCTGCATCAACAACAGCACTTGCATCAACATTTACAACAGCAGCTCGTATTGACGGCGATAAATCATACGCAACATCTGTTGGACAAGCGTTAATTTCAAAAGACGCTACGACTGCACAGTTTGTGAAAGTCGAAAAATCAGCAAATGGTACGTTCTCGTTAACAGAAAGCGAACATGCTTATAAAGCAATCGCCAAAGCTGAATTAGCACTAGATAACATTTCATCTGCTAATGTAACAGGCTCTTCTGTTGCAACGATGAAAACAACTGATACAGTGTATATTTATCAAACAGGCGACGGCACTGCAGACGTTCTTATTACAGACAGCGCAAACAAATCAGCACTTGTTGTGGCACAAGCAAATACAACGTTAACGACAACAATTGCGAAAACAGCATTAACAAACGTTCCGGCTGGCTTAACGTGGACTTCTGATTTAGTTCAAATTCGCGGTGAGGAAATTTATGCAACAGCGTCAGGTAAAACAGTCGCAAAAGGTGCAGCAACAGGCTACAACGTACTTGTAAATATCGGTGTAACACGCGATGGAAATAACACTGTCGTAATTACTGAGGAAGTTGTACGTCATGACTTTACACAAGTCGCTACCGTATTAGATGGCGATGCAGTAAAGGCAGACGGAAACATCATTTACGCACTACAAGCTGGCACAGCAACTGTGAAACTTGCGGACGGTAAAATTCATACGGTAACGGTAACGAAGCTTGCAGACGGTCACTTCGACATGGAAGTAAGCGACGCAGTGACGTATGAAACAATTAAAGCAGCTGATGTCGGTGTCGATGCCATTTCAACATACGACGTAGAAGCAATTACAGGCTCTGGTGTTGTTGATGTCGCACTACAAGGCGGCGAATTATTACTTTACGCAAAACAACCTGGTCAAGCAGAAGTACAAATTACAGACGCAACAGGCAAAATTGTCTCGATTGTCCACGTTCAAGTAACAGGTACACAATCAGGCTTAAGCATTGTGAAAACAGTGGCGAAGAAAGCAAATGTAACAGGTAGCGCCATTACAGCAGTCGGCACAAACGACTTCTTACGTGTGAACGATAAAGACTTATACGCAACGAAAGAAGGTTCAATCGTTACGCAAATTGACGGCGAGCTATACAGCATCAACGCTGTACGCGCAAGCAACAAGCTAACGTTAACGACAGCACGAATTGAAAAAACTTTTAATGCAGAAGTAACACTTACAACATCAAATGGCGTATTAAAAGTAGATACTGCTGATACAAAGAAAATCATTGCTCTGAAAACAGGCACTGAAGACATTACAGTAGACGGCAAGAAATACCGCATTACTGTAGGTGAAGATGGTTCAATTACACAGACGGAGCTATTAAACGGTGAAATCGACGTAGATGGATTATTAACATCAATTACTAGCACGTCACTTACAGTTTCATCGATTGTCAAAGATGTAACAGTAGCACCAGCAAGCACGAAGCTATCATTAGAGGCTGTTAAAGAAGGTTCAGAAACGATTACAATTTCTGACGGCACAACGTCGATCCAAGCGAAAATTACAGTCGCAAAAGATAGCAATGGCGCATTAGCTGTAACAGCTGAAATTGTGAAACAAACGATCAGCTCAACAGCATTACAACGCTATGCTAACGGTATTAATACAGAAAACACAGCAACGTATACGTCAGCACAAGGTATTATTAAAGTCGTAAACGGCGGCGTCGAAGTATACCCTGGTGCAGCTGGTGAGCAACATGTCATCATTAAATCAATTGATGGCGATGCATTATATGTATTAAACGTAGCAGCTGACTTATCGTACACGTTCAGCAAGTTCACACAAACAATTTCATTCGATACGTTCGGTTCGTATACGACAGTATTTGAAAAGCAAGGTACTGCACAAGCTCAAATCAGCTCAATCGGCGCAAATGGCTTAGACGTAACGTTTAGCGACTTCAGCAAAACGACATTCCTATTAAAAGGAACGAATGTTTACAAAGCCGTAACGGTAAAAGCGAAATCGGAAAACAACCAATTTGTAGCAGAAGCAGTACAAGTTCAAAACCCACTTGTTTATGCAAATCAAGAAGTACAAGTATTAAGCGGCGCACCACGTAAAGTAGTCGATGGCACGAACACGATTCTTTACGGTACTGAGCAATCAGCAAACGGCGCTATTATTGTAAAAGATAGCAACGGTCAATCGACAATTTACAAAACAGCTGTAGATGCGACGACGTATGGTTTAACAGCAACAACGTCAACAGAAGCTTACACAGCAACATCATTAACGCATTTAACAGGCACTGACGTTGTACGCTTAAGCACGAACGAGCTTGTAGCACAGCAAATTGGCACAGGCACTTATCATTCAAACGATGGCAATTACATCGAAATAACGGTAGCAGCTGATGGCAAAATTACAAAAACAGAGTTAGATGCCATTACATTAGACAATACGAAAGTACAATCGATTAATCAGCTTGCATTAACGAACGATAACGTGCATATCGATGGCTTAACGCTATACGGTAAAACAACAGAAGCAGTCGCTGCCGAAGTAACGTTGACAAACGGTGCGAAAACGATGGTAACAGTATATAACGGTTTAACAACTGCTACGATCCAACAAGCATCAATCAAAACATTACTTGGTTGGAACGCTTATGCGAAGCACTCGCTACAAAATGCGACAACACCATCAAAAGTTGTAAACATTGTAGACGACAATATTTACATTTTAGGTGCAGGTACAGAAACGATTACATTCACATCAGCGAACGGATTAAGCCGTACCGTAACGATTGCAGTGGATGAGAAGATGAATGCGACATTCACACCTTCTATTGAAAATGAGCTGTTATATCATGTAACAACGCCAGATGATACAATCAACAGTGTTATTCGCTTAACATTTAGCCCAGCCATTACGACAGACTCATCATTTATCCTCATTGGCGATGCTGATAATAACAGCGATATCTTCCTGTCTCGTCAAGGTGTTACATTACCAATTTCAAACGGTTTAGGCTTAACAGGTACCTTCAAATTAACATTTGGTGAATTAACAGGCACTCAAACATATACGGTACAAATCACATCAAAAGGATTAGTTCCGTACCATGAAATTAAAGTGGTTTCAGGAAGCAATGACCCTGGCACACCGCTCAAATTAACGAAGCAGCAATAAACAATAAAAAAGGCGAGTTGCAATGAGTAATCATTACAGCTCGCCTTTCTCTATTTTTTAAATCAATTATACATACTGTTTCATGAAATTCATAATGTACGTTAATTGCTCCTCCGTCATCCTCGGATGTATCGGCAACGTCAACGCTTTGTCGTACCAAGCCTCCGCTACTGGACATAGCCCTCGCTCATAGCCAAGATGCGCATAATATGGGTGCCAATATACTGGAATATAATGCACATGCACACCGATATTCGCCGCACGCATTTGCTCAAACACGTCCTTACGATTTGCCTGCTCAAGCTTCACCATATATAAATGCCAGCCTGATTGCGTGTTTGCTAGCTGATACGGCGTTGTAATGCCTTCGTGATTTGCAAACGCCTCGTCATACTGTTTCGCGATTTGTATACGTTTTTCAATGAAGCTGTCTAATTTTTTTAGCTGTGACACACCGAGAGCGGCCTGTAAGTCGGTCATGCGATAATTGTAGCCAAGATCGACCATTTCGTAATACCAGTCGCCTTGTTCTGCGGCATAGTCCGTTTTTTCAATGCCGTGGCTACGGAAGCGAAGTAGCTTTTTGTAATATTCCTCATCGTTCGTCACAATCATGCCACCTTCAGCCGTTGTCACTGGCTTTACTGGATGGAAGCTAAACATCGTCATATGCGCGGTTTGCCCAACTTTACGCCCTTTATATGTCGCACCAAGTGAATGCGCCCCGTCCTCGATGACAACTAAATTGTGCTCATTCGCAATCTTCATTATTTCATCAATATCAGCGGGCTGACCTGTGAAATCAACTGGAATGATCGCTTTCGTCTTTGCTGTAATGTTTTTTCGTACTTCAGCAGGATTAATATTGTACGTTTTTTCATCAATGTCTGCGAACACAACTGTTCCACCGACGTAACGTGCGCAATTCGCGCTTGCTGCAAACGTAATCGGTGACGTAATGACCTCGTCACCTTTATCGACACCTGCTGCATAGCAAGCTCCGTGAAGCGCTGCTGTACCGTTCGAAAATGCCACTGCATATTTTACACCAACATAATCCGCCACAGCACGCTCAAACTCCACAATTTTTGGACCTTGTGTTAAATTTTTAGAACGTAACGTATCGATGACTGCTTGAATGTCTTCTTCGTCAATGCTTTGTGTGCCGTATGGGATAAATTCGTTCATAGCAACAGCTCCCAACTTAATGGCGTACCTTTTTTCGCATCTTGCTTAATTGCTTTGCCTAGCACTAAGTCATAATACTTCGTCGGCAAACCTAACCCCGGACGCACATTACGTACATTCTGCTCCGTTAATACATCGCCCGCGAGTAAATCTTCCCCGATATAAAGTGAACGACGGAATACAAGTGAATTATTTTCTGCTTTAGTTGGTCCGTATGTAACGTTTCCTAAGCTTTGCCATGCACGCTCTGTTTCTTCCACAAGCATTTTCAGCTCATGTGGTTCCATTGAAAACGCTGCATCGACACCACCGTCTGCACGTGATGTTGTGAAATGCTTTTCAATCACTGTTGCGCCGAGTGTTACCGCTGCAACCGATACACCGACACCCATCGTATGATCCGATAAGCCGATTTCTGTTTGAAACAGCTCCCGCATATGTGGAATCGTCGCAATGTTCGAGTTTGCCGGTGTGGCAGGATATGTGCTTGTGCATTTTAATAAAATGAGCTGGTCATTTCCTTCTGCTCGGAATGCACGTACCGCTTCGTCTATTTCTGCTGCTGTTGCCATACCTGTTGAAATAATCGTCGGCTTGCCAGTGCGTGCTACTTTACGAATAAGTGGTAAATCAACGTTTTCAAATGATGCAATTTTGTAAGCAGGTACGTTTAACGTTTCTAAAAAATCAACAGCTGTTTCATCAAATGGTGAGCTAAATGCTAACATGCCAAGCTCTGCTGCTTTATTAAAAATCGCTTCATGCCATTCCCACGGCGTGTATGCTTCTTTATATAAATTGTACAGTGAGTTCCCTTTCCAAAGGTTCGCATCATCTTGAATGAAAAACTCACCTGTATGTACGTCAAGTGTAATCGTATCCGGCGTGTACGTTTGTAGCTTTAATGCATCGACACCCGCTTCAGCCGCAAGCTCGACTAAATGTAGTGCGCGCTCTAGCGATTGATTATGGTTGCCCGACATTTCTGCAATAATAAAAGGCTTCGCATGTCGCCCAATTTCTTTTTGTCCAATTTTAATCATGTTATCAGCTCCAACAGTTGATGACACCAAGCATTCGGCCGATCCGTAGCAGTGAGATTTAATCCTTTTTCACTCATCTGCCCTACAGTAATATGTTGTAGTAGCTGTGCATACGTTTCTGCCGTTACGTGCTCGTGCCATCCTAAATTAATCGTAACTTGTAGCTTATGTGCTAAAGTCGTCGTATCTCTTTGATTATCGGCAACGATGGTCGAACTTGAAGGTAACCCGACGTAGCAGCGTTCCCAAAGCGTTGCCCCACCTGCACCTACCGCAAAATCAGCCTGAAGCATAAGAGCTGCCATATAATCAATTTGACAATGATAATGATACGCTCGCTCACGACAAATCTTTGCAATTTGCTCTTTCACCGGATTCCCATTACCAACGACGACATCGACATGTACAAAATGATAGTGTTTTAGCGCTTCTAGCACCTTCATCGTTTCATTTGTTGGATCCGTTCCACCCATAAACACAAGCAATCGCTCAACTATTTTGTTACGCGTCGCAAGCTTTTCACGCGCATCGATAAACTCATCGCGCATCATTAAATATTTGGGTCCAAGCAGTTTTACGCAATGTGTAGGCACAAGCCCGTCATAGCGCGTTGCAAAATGTGGCACAACGTTTTGATCAAGTAACAAGTCGCAATCGTGCTTGCGCGCTAAATCATCTATTACAGCAAGCTTTTTCGTAAACGGTCGAATGCTTCGCTCCCACTCACTTCCTAACCCGTAATGATCGACGATGTAAAGCTGTGCGTGCTCCGCTTCTTCAATACAACGGAAACCTTGCTGCATCACGTAATCAATTAAATGCCCTTCTAATCGTTCCATCCAAAATGCAACGTCACAGCCTGCTGCTCGTAGCTTGTTCGCTATTGTTAAACAACGCATAACGTGACCGCTACCAAAATCTACAGAAGCATCTGCTCGAATAACTACATTCATTTATATCACCGGCTTTTGCTCAATATGTGCATTAATACTCGCAACTTCAGGCGTTTCCTGTAAATATCGAATAATATCAACACTTGAAACGAGTGGATCATTAAAATGCTCTGCTACTTTTGCTAGCATATCGTAATCTTCCTCTGTATCAAGCGTAATACGTAATTCAGGTACTTGACGATTGCTCGGCACTGTATACGTTACCGACTCAAATTGCTCGCTGTACTCGTATGCATAATACGTCACATGCTCGCGATGACGCGACTCTTTGCCAACTTCATGAATTTTCAGTAATGCTTCGTATGAAATGAGTTCTACTGCCAACCCACGTGGTAACTCGCCTTGCAATAACACAATATCTTTTCGTTCATGTGCCATTAGCTCAACGATTTCAGATGCCATTTCATAATCGACAAACGGGCAATCTGACGTTACACGCATAACATAATCCGGCTCATATTGTTTCGCGCATTGCACGTAACGATCTAATACGTCCTCCTCTGAGCCTCGGAAGTACGCTACCTGATGCTCTTCGCACCACTCCGCAATTGCATCGTCTTGTGGCAAATCACTCGTTGCAATAATAACCTCGTCAACACCTTGAATTGCACGACAACGAGCGATGTCATAGCTTAATACGTCCGTATCACCAAGTCGCTTCAACACTTTTGCAGGTAAACGTGATGAACCGACGCGGGCTTGAATAATAGCAATCACTTTCATTTTGATACCTCCGCAACGTATTTTTGATATTTTTGTCCGGCTACTGCCCAACGCGCTTTCGTCATCTCAAACATATATACATCATGCCATGTACCATTTTTAACAATATGATGCTCGAGCACACCGACTTCGCGAGCACCTTGTTTCACATGAAGTTTGCGAACACCTTCATTAATGTCCATTACTTCTCCATTTAGCTTTTCCAAACCTAGCTCGTTAAATGCATAATTGTACATATAGGGACCTAAAAATCCTGCAAGCATCGCATACTTCATATTTCCAATATAAAAATTCCATGTTGCTCGCTTGTGTGTCCAATTTATATTTGTTAACGAAATAAAGCCAATGTATTCGTCACGATATTCCATGATGAAATATTGTCCCGTTCGATCAGCTTTTATACGTTCGAGCCATTTATATTGTTGCTCTAAATTATACTCAATATCGGTGTACATAAACTGTGTCACTTGCTCACTTGTACGCCAATCTAATATTTGCTGTAAATGTACTTCTTCTATAAGTAACCATTTCATAAAATCACAACTTCCCTCGTAAACGATGTTAAAAAACTTTGTCCGTCCCATATACCATTGAAATCTAATGCCTGACCAACAGGTACAATACGGTCAATGCCTCGTGTTTGAATATGTGTAACGAACTCGTGTAATTGCTCGTTCGTAAAGCCGTAATACGCGATTGTTTGGTCTTTATCAATGAACAATTTCGCCGCTTCATCTAACGCTTTTACATGACATTCATAAAACAAACCACCACCACAATGCAGTTCACGCGCATTTGCTGGCATATTGGCTACATGTACACGCGAAAAATACGTCGTCGGTGCTACCGCTTCAACGTACAGCTCAGCAGCTAACTGCAAGCTCGTCGTATATTTCAACACTTGCGTTGCAGCTAATAGCTCATATTGTTTTTGCTGCACTTTTTGTTCAAGCTTACGCCAAAATGCTTCAACAGATACTCCTTGCCAAATAACTAAACGCGGCGACGAGCATGCTAACTGGTCGAACCAAAACACATCATTGTAAAATCGCTCGACTAACGCATCAAGCTCTATTTCTGTTAATGCCGATACCGCTTCACTGTTTAACAATGCTATCGAAAAACGATCTGGAAATGCTAGTTCATTCGCCATTGGTGCAAGCGGAATGCGTCGAACCGCTTCAATTGTCGCATCGCCTCCCCAAATAACGCGCGTATGACAAGCTTGACTTAATACATTCCCTGCTTCCTCATCATGCCCGTACGTACAAATCATCGTACGCTCGCCAATTGCTGGAAACTGCGGTAGTATGTCTAAAATGACTTGCAAGACGTCGTTTACTTCTGCCTTACTCGATAAACGAATAATATTTTTGTTCCCCGCAAACAACGAAAGCATCCATGAATATACAAAAATCGTATCGACATTCGACGGTGCAATATGAAACACGATACCACGCGGACACACGAGCTTCCCTGCCTGTTGCTGTTCAAATTGCTGCTTCATCGCTTTCACATTTGCCTTTCGTAGCCAATAGCCAAGTGCCACGACTTCTGGCATGTGACGCATTTGTAAAAAACGTTTCGATAAGCTTTGCGTAAACTGCAGTATATCTTCGCTAAAAGGTGATTGTAATCGTTGCGTTTGAAGTTGTGCTAACGCTTCATCAAAATTGCGCTGTGGCCAAAATAATTTCATCGTGTCTTCCCTCCTTGAAACGTATCACTACAGCCACGTAGCTCCGCCTTTGGAATGCGCCCCGCTACCGTGAAATATTTGCCCTTCCAGCCACATGTGCAATTATCAACACCATGAATCGTCCCGACATCCTCTGTTAATAACGAATGCCCTGGATAGCTTTCGGGTAGCTCACTCATTACTTGAATGAGCCCTTGCTCTCCATGTGGAAGTGGCGCAAATGTAATCGGATCTCGTACAATGATGTCCGCAAATTGTGGGGCATGTAAATAGCCTGCGCTACACTCGACAAAAATCGAGCCAACTTGTTCCACCATGCCGTAATAATTGTGCACTTCTTGAATACCGAGTTGCTCGCGTAATAAACGATTAAACGTTTGCGCATCGACCGCTTCGTCCTTTAGCTTTTTCCAGCCGCCACCATGAATGAGCACACTATCTCCAAAGTCGAGCGAGATTCCTTTGTCTCGCGCTTCTTTGTACACGTACTGCCAAATCATAAACGTAAAGCCAAACAACAAAATACGCTGCCCTTCGTATTCCTTTAAATACGCTTGAAGCCCTTCGATATCGAGCGTCATATCATCGTGCAACGCATAAAAATGCTTGCGCCCAAAATTCGAAAAGCCTAAAATTCCTGCTCCGCGTGCACTAAATGATTTCCGATCCTTCAACACCGATTTCGTATCTAAAATAATCATCGGCAACCGCTTGCCACCTAAAATCGGCTTCATAACCTCTACTAACGTTTTCGTTTGCTTCACCGATGTCTCTTTATTTAAATAAATTTTTGATACTGCCTGACCCGTCGTACCGCTTGACGTTAATACTTTCACAACGTCCTCATCAGCAATCGATTTTAAATCCATTAACTTAAATAACTGCACCGGTAAAAACGGGACATCTTCCATACGAGATGCCGTTACCGCACCGCCGCTTTTTTCAATCATCGCTCGGTACGGCGCACATTGCTCCATATGCCACGCCGTTAGCTCATTTAACTTCGCTAACAGCTGCTGTTCCTTTTCTACTTGCTCTAAATGATAGGGCACTGTCATAAACAAAGCTCCTTTAATGTCATATAATCCGTTTTGCCATTCGCAAAATGAGGAATCGGCAGCACCTTTACTTTATACGCTGTTTTATGCAAATGGTACAGCGCTTCAATTTCTGCCTTCACCGCCTCCACATATTCCTCTTGCTCAATCGCTACAATTAATTTATCGTCCGAACCGGTACACGCTAAAGGAATATGGAACTTCGATTCAAGCTTTTTCTCGACATCATCTAAATTAATACGTAGCCCAAACAGTTTGATGAAGCGCTTTAGACGACCGGTAATCGTAAAATAACCGTCCTCATCAACAGTCGCCGTATCACCTGTATGCAACACGCCGTTCATTTCATCACCTTTTGCTAAATCGGCTAAGCACTCCGCATAGCCCATCATAACATTCGGCCCGCTATACACGAGCTCATCATCGACGATCGACAGCTCCCCACCAGGTACAGCAATGCCAATCGTTCCTGCCTTCTCGAGCACTTGGTCATACGGAATATACGAAATACGCGGTGCTGCTTCCGTTTGCCCATACATAACATAAAATCGCTTATCATTCGCAAGTGCCCATTCACCAAAATGACGCACGAGCTTTTCATTTAAACGCCCACCTGCTTGCGTTAATGTTTTTAAATGTGGTAAATCCATCTTCGTCAAACCGATGCGCTGCAACATTTGGTACGTAAACGGTACACCCGCAATCGATGTCGCGCGCTGTTCCTTTACAAATTCCCAAAACGATTTTTCTAGTACACTTTCATCCGTTAATAAAATCGTCGCACCGGCAAGCAAATGACTATTTACAATCGACATACCATATGAATACGACAACGGCAAATTCATTACAGCACGTTCGTTTTCATCAATTTCAAGATACTCAACAATCGACTGTGCATTGCTGCGTAAATTTTCATACGATAAACGGACGAACTTTTGTGAGCCAGTTGTTCCCGACGTACTTAATAGTAACGCTAAATCATCATGAATCATCATGTTTACATCTTTTTCGCGTATAAGCTTTTCATCGTCTTGTACATAGCCATCATAGCCCTCTAAACCAACAATCCATTTCGGTTCATACTGTATAATAATCCGCTGTAACAACTCTGTATTCATATCAGCTGCTAATAGCATCACCGCATGACCGCTTGCAAGTGCCGATACGTATGCACGTAACGTCGATATTGTGTTATCGCATACAATTAACACAATTTGCTTTTGCTTGCTCTCAAATATCATCGTTTGTAGCTGCTTCACTGATATTGCTTGATTGTTCGTTTGAATTATTCCTTTATCCTGCCAAAACATAAACGTCCCCTCCATACAGAAAAGGGTGTGATCATGTACCACACCCCTCCTCTTAAAATTCAATATCGTATTTTGTTAAAATTTCTTTCGCTTTTGCAAACGTGCTCATATCTAACACATCATCCGTGTCGAGCATCGTATCAAATGCATCATCAATTTCTGAAATGAGTGCCATATGTGCAATTGAATCCCACTCTGGAATTGAATTATACGTTAATTCATCTGTCACAACAGATTCTTCAATTCCTAATGCTTCTGCGAAAATTGCGCGTAATTTTTGTTCATTATTCATTGTATGATACCTACCTATCGTTTCTATGTGTTATTTATCGGTATTGTCTATATTATTATAAAGCAAATGGCGCGCGAAGTTTATGAAACTTTGTACAATTTTCTTTCCAATTTGTCGCCAGTAGCTCAAAATACTCTACATCGTGATAACGACCATATTTAAAAATGTGCTCCTTAAATGTGCCTACATGATTGAAGCCATAATGCTTATGCATTTTCATCATACCATCATTGCCTTCCATCACTTCTGCATAGATTTTATTATACCCAAGCACACCTGTTGATTAACCAAAATCATCCAATATCTATTTGATAAAGTTCGCGGTGGAATTCGACTATTTCTTTGAGTCCAATTCGCCATTCAATCGGCAGGGTATCACAAATAAACTGGCGTGTGAAACCAGCGAAAGATAGGCGTTTACAGTGCTTTTTCTTGTGTCCTTCCGTTTGTAAAAACTTGAGTAATACGTAGGCAATTAACGCAGCGAATAGTTGGCTGTAGACCGCGTTTTCAGTCGTGCCAAATAAAACAGGCACATTTAAGTTCTGTTTGATCCAGCGAAAAAAAGATTCAATTGCCCAGCGCTCTTTGTACATGCCGGCGATTTCTTCTGCCGTTATATCGCGAAGATTTGTCACAACACGCACAACATCCCCTTCGTAATCTGTAAATTCTACGATACGATGGCGTTCGACCGTTTGTTTTTGCGTTGTACCAAGGATACATGTAAAATCAGCCGTCACGTTGGAATCTGTGACAGCGGCTCTTTTCAATGATTTCTTGCGGCTTAGGTGAATATTTTCTTTCAAACGAATGACGAAATCTTGCCCTGATCGCGTGTAACGATCGACCTTATCCATTGAAAAGTAAGCTCGGTCTGCCACGAGAATAAAACGCTTGTCCTCTAAGCTTACACCGATAGGACCATCGTGTTTTAAGCCCGTTGTTTCCACGACTTTCAGGGGCATCTCGGTCGTATTTGTGAAGCTAACATGTAGCTTGATGCCTGAACGCTCGCCATGATATAAAGCCCATGGTAAACGTGTTTTTCCGACCGTTACTGTTGTCGAATCAATGGCCAGTAAGTCTTTTTTTAGCTTTAATTTGCGGCGTGTCGCTCGATTTAGACGACCAACAATGACCTCAAAAATGCGTTTGACAATGTGGTAAGTCAGCTCGCCTAAGCGTTTTGAAAGCGTGGAATAATCCACAGATTTCAACCCCTGTGCAGAAGCAACATCCGCTGCGTGACGCAAGCTTTTCCATTCGAAGGCCGCTGCACCAACTAAATAAGCTAAAAGTGTTGGTACATCGCATTTACGAGCTGTATCTTCAAAGCCAAATTCAGCGAGAATTCCTTTGATTTCTTCCTGTGAAATAAAGTTTTGAAGTAATGTAAAAATCGTGGTATTCTTAGCCATGAGAGATTCCTCCTCGTAAAAGTTGTTGTGGTGACTACTATTTTACATGGAATCTCTCTTTTTTGTTGCATTTTATTGGTAAAACTTAGCTAATCAACAGGCGTGATACCCAAGTTCAAAAAAGACAAAATTATATAAGTATGGTTGAATTCTCCCTGCAATAATAGCGTAGCGTAAATCACCAATATAATATGCAAAAGATGTCTTTTTGTGCTGTGGCTCCATATTATTGAGAGAAATCACACCAATTGGTTCATCTTTCATTTCAATCATCCAATAGTACTCTGTCGTTGAATTAGAAATTTTTTCGAACCATTTTCGTTGATTGTCCATATTGTAACTCACATTTCGCACCCTAACCGCTTTTCTTTGGTTTGATTTTTGCCTGTTTTTTCAACTATATCTGCTGACCAACACCAATAGCCTTGTGAAAAAAGCTTCACAAGGCGAATGTACGTTCTTTTTTACAGATAAATCGATTCGTCCATACCTAAGCCTTTTAATACACGCTGCTGATCGTACGTCAGTGGTTTCCCGAATTGGCGATGTTTTGTGCCATCGGGGAGCTCAAATACCACGACTTGTACGTATTGGAACAGCTGAAAAATGACCTGGCTTGTTGGCTTTGTCAGTTTACGTCCACTGATTTTCATCGGCTGGGCTTCGGTAATGAACTGGCGAATGCGACGTTGGAATACCCGATAAATCACAAGCGCGAGTAAGAATAAATAGCCGAGTACCTGCACACGCTCCGGCTTTTTTAAATAGATTTCATCCGTGTAATACGGGTCCTTCAAAAAGGCGAAGTTCATTTCGATGTGAATTTGTCCTTTGTACAGCGCCAATAGCTCAGGTCCGTCCATCGTGCGGTCCAGCCATTGTTCGGGTAAGGTCGTGGCCAACACAAAGCGAGCGGCACGGCGTCTTTCCTGTGCAACGGCTTCCTTGTCGACTGCGGCTTGTAGCGTGATGTGATAGACCCTTTCCATTTCAACTGGGGCGTCTTTTTTCGGGCGTCCTCGCTTCTTTTTCGGCTGTTCGCTCGCTGTCACCGTTGCCGTAAGTGTATGGAAACGAACAGCGAGTTCTTTTTCACACGCAAGCAGGGCTTGTTTGGCATCGGCTTCGCAGTGGAATGGGGTTTTGCGATACTGCTTGTCCATTTCCGCAATCTTGTCCGCCTCCGTTTGGACACGTTTCGCAATCGTATGCTCTTTTCGTTTGTCGAGCGCACTCGATTCCACGACAAGCAGGCGGAGGTCGTGCCCGTAATAATGGCCAGTCGTTTCAAAGCAGCGATACGTGGCACCTGTTTTTTCGGTACATTGAAACGGCTCGCTCCAGTTCGTTTCGGGCTGTTCCGCGAGTCGAAGCGCTTCCTTGACGATGTTCAGTTGATTCGGTGCACGCGTGAGCAGGTAGACCTTGGCATGTTTCACCTGCTTGAGCGTCTCCTGTGTCATCGCGGCCGAATCGGCGACATACACAAAACCGCCTGTTAACTCGGCTTTTTCTAGTTGCTTATGTACTTTTTGCAGGACATCTGGGTTCCATTCCTTATCGGATGTATTGCCATCATGGACATCGGCGTACAGGGGAATCCCGTCCGTATTGCCAATGAGACCGAACTGAATTTGTTTGGCGCCTACCCGGTCGCGGCTATAGCCATGCGTGATGTTCAGCGCATCGGACGGGCTTTTGTACGCACCGTACACCGATTTACTCGTTGTATCGCCATGAAAGAGGCGTAAAGGCAATTTTTCGATTTGATAGGTCTGGAGTAAAAAAGACGACACCACTTCTTGCATCCCGGCTTCATACAGGCGATCAAGATGGCGACCGATCGCATCATCATTGAGCTGATGCGCCGCTAACTGGGGACGAATGAGCTTTTCCAGGTCAAGTTGTCCCGCCCAAGCTTCTAAATGAACGAGCGCTTGGCGACCACTCAACATATCAAGGATAATGAGTTGGACGATGTCACTCGGACGTGTTTGACACTGGGCATCGATTGGGACAAGTCGGTCAATCAGCGTTGGCAACTTCAATTCCTTCATGAGTTGGCTGACCATATTTAAATACGTGGCAGGATAAATGGCGTGAATATTGATGTGCATAAAAAATAGCTCCTCTCTCTGTTAAAAAACGTATTCGAGAGAGAGCTAAAAAAATCCTTTTCTTTTTTGGGGAAAGGGTGCGGAATGTAAGTTGTAATCAATATCTGTATACATATACTGCGTAACATGCTCTGCTGTACGCCAATCTAAAATTAGTTGCAAATCTCGTTCTTCTATCTTTCGAAACGTAATCACATACTTCACTCCATTACTTATGTTTTATAAGAAAAAGGCATGGTTAAATAACCATACCTCCGTCTACACCAATTACTTGACCTGTTACGTAAGATGACATATCAGATGCTAAAAATAAAATCATATTTGCGACTTCCTCTGGCTTACCGATACGACCCATCTTAATTTCAGACAATCGTTGTTGAAACTTATCTTCTGTTAACTGCTTCGTCATATCCGTTTCAATAAAACCAGGTGCTACTGCATTCACACGAATATTATATGGCGCGAGCTCTTTAGAAGCAGAGTAAGTAGCTCCAATTACAGCGGCTTTACTTGCCCCATAAACTGTCTGTCCTGCATTCCCAACACGACCAATAATCGATGTAACATTTACAATCGAGCCTGATTTCTGTTTCATCATAAGGCGTGAAGCATATTGCATATGATAAATAACAGCTTCTGTATTCACTGCTAATGTTCGTGATACTTGCTGTTCATTCACCATACCAAGTAATGCATCATCTAAAATTCCAGCATTATTTACAACTGCATCGAGTTGACCTACATTTTTCTTGATCCACATAAATGCTTGCTTTACTGCTACTACATCAGTGACGTCATAAGGCAGTACGTAAGTATTTTCTCCATTTATCCCCAGTTCCTCTTGCACTTTCGCCAAACGCTTTTCATCACGACCATTTAATATTACAGTCCATCCTTGATCTACAGCTAATTTCGCTGTTGCATAGCCAATTCCACGCGTAGCACCGGTGATTAAAAGAACACGTTCTCTCATTCTGTATTCACCTAATTTCTCAACAATTATTTTTAGACAGAATCAGCCTTGCTAAAAATGGATCCTCATCTTTATAAATAGAAAGCCCACGTTCTTTCATAAGAAATTCAACAGACCAATTAAAACGTAATACCCTATTCAACAGCTCATTTGTATCTACATAGCGTCTAAAATGGTCGTTGTAAATTTTATGTAGCATCTCATCTTCTTTTGTTCTAAACTCAGACATAATTATATACGGCTTCTTTAAATTTATATTTATTCCTGTAAAAATAACTTCTTCAACTTCATCAGGAATCGCATGTAAAAAGAATCGATTATAAATAAGTACATGCTTATTCTCTAACTGTGCTATCTCATTAACAAACTCAAATAATTGATTTACTTCATTTTCATCACTTAAGTCTACACATTTAAAATCTACATAGTTTAACGGATTAACTTTACCTTTATTAATTTTTATTACTTCTTCTGATCCATCTATTCCTATCACTTTCATACCTTTGCTTGCAAAATAAAAAGAATCTTTTCCTGTGCCACAGCCAATATCTACAAGTATATAATTAGATTTATTTGCTTTTATTTTCTCAAATACAAACATTGAAAAAGTAGAGTTCTCATTTAAGCCTTTTTGCTTTTTATAAAATTCGTTCCAATGATTTTTTGTAATATAGCTCATGTAATCCACCTTTAATAAATTAAGTTAATTCTATTCTTCAAACGCATATGGATAATCTGCAAATGTTGTTTCTTTCCTCGGTGTTCTCCAATCCCCATATGTATGTGTCAAATATTCTTCATATTGTGCTGGAGCTTTCAACTTTTCTCCGTCATACTCAACATACTCAAAAGTTAAAAAATGCTTTTTATCACATTTATTCATCGTTTGAATTGCTAAATTTTCACTAAGAGTCAACATCCAAAAATCTATATTGAACTTTAAAATGCCTTCTATTTCATCTTTAAACGCTAACACAAGACTACTAATATCACCTTTATCGTCTTTAACCGTCATGTACTCACAATTTAAGCTACTAGAATTATTTGACTCCACAAAACGAATTAATAAAAGCTCTAGTTTACTTAGATCATCTTTATAGAAACTTAAATCAATATCATCATCCCATTTAATTAGCTCTTGTTCTCGCACAATTCCTAACAACGTTCCATAATCTAAAAAATATGAAATGTTTTCTTTATCTAACAGCGTACAAATATTTTTTAACTGTTGTTTAGCAAATGCTAATGTTCTTTCATCTTCAAAAGGAAATACAGCTTCCTTCAACAAATTTTTATGCGCTGCAACAATTTTTGAAGACTCAATGTTTAACTGTTCTACTAACTGTTTATAAATGGGATTAAAATACATACTTGTTATAACAATCTTGTCAAATGTATACTCACTAAGTTTTAATGGAGAGATAATAGAAATGCCTTCTAACGTCATTCCATGCTTTTTCGTGTCATTATCTACAACTGCTAAAATATTATATTGTTTTTGATGTAAAATAAAATTTTTCCCTGCTTCACCCGCACCAAAAATAATTACTTGCTCCAATAAATTCACACCTCTTCAACTAAATTTCTAAGTTCCTCGATTGTTAACCAATCTTTATTTGTGTTACTCACATATGAGAATCCTTCTTCCAACGCTATTCCACCTGTCTTTGAAGGTAGGTTCGTCTGATCTGAGTAAATAACATAATATGTCTCATACTCTAACGTATGACGCGCATCGTCTTCCATAATCATCGCTTCATGCAGCTTCTCGCCTGGGCGAATGCCAACGATTTCTGTTTTACATTCAGGTGCAATCGCTTTTGCTAAATCCATAATGTTCATGCTTGGAATTTTCGGCACAAAAATTTCTCCACCTTGCATACGCTCTAAATTATCAAGTACAAATTGTACACCTTGATCTAGCGTAATCCAAAAACGTGTCATGCGGTCGTCTGTAATTGGTACAACGCCTGTTTCACGAATTTTTTTGAAGAATGGTACAACACTCCCACGACTTCCTACAACGTTTCCGTAACGCACAACAGAAAATTGTGTTTTCTTCTCGCCAACATAAGCATTTGCTGCAACGAATAGCTTATCAGAAGCAAGCTTTGTCGCACCGTATAAATTCACTGGTGAACATGCTTTATCTGTAGAGAGAGCAATGACTTTATCAACATTGCGGTCAATCGCCGCTTCTATAATATTTTGTGCCCCGTGAATATTTGTTTTTACTGCTTCAAATGGATTGTATTCACATGCATCTACGTGCTTCATTGCCGCTGCATGAATAACGATATCTACTCCATCAAATGCGCGGTATAAACGATTTTTATCACGAACGTCTCCGATGAAAAAGCGAAGGCGCTCGTCTTGGAACTCTTGCTTCATCTCGTATTGCTTTAGCTCATCTCGACTAAACACAATTATCTTTTTCACGCCAAGTGTTAATGCCTTTTTAATAAACTTTTTACCAAACGATCCTGTACCACCTGTAACGAGCACAGTTTTATTATTTAACATTTATGTATCCCTACTATCTTTATAAATTTTCTTTGATCGATTTGAAGATAATTATATCAAGGCGTTTATAGTAATAAACTTTTTGATCATAATAATTTAAACTCTTCTTGACCAATTAAATATGTCCCTTTAATTTTAGCACCTAAAACCGAAGTGTTGTAAACTGTTGTATTGTTATTCTTCTTTATATAATACTCGAACCACTGCAAATAACTATATAAATTAGGTAGCGTTCGAACCTGCTGTCCATTGTTTGATTGGACATTAATAAATGACTCTTGCTCTAAAACAGTTCTTCCAGAAGTAGAATGTAAACTATGTGTTTGCTTATTCAGTACACATAAATCTTGACCAAATAAAACAATTCGTTGAAAACCAAAATAATGAAGTAAACTATATGCTGTAGTCGCCACTGAGCCACCTGTGTCTAAAAGAGGGTACTTCTCCTCAAATGCTATTTTTTCAGCTAAGTCATATCCTTTTTGCAATAAAATACAACGTTCCCCTTTATGATATTCTACAGCCTTTTTAGCAGCTGTACTTAAATAAAATAGTTTTCCATCATAACCACTATCTTCTAGTTGCTTTAAAATCTCCTCTTGACCATCTGTAATAATTACCGCATGAGGTACAATATTTTCTTGTAACAATGCTTTCAAAGCCGACCCTACACATAATATAAATAGGTCATTTCGCCCTTTTAACCAGTTCGTATACTCTGTTAAAGACGGACCACTAGAAATCAAACAAGCTACGTTTGATACATTTAATTCAGCACGCCATTGTTTCAAATAAAATTCCCCATGCTGAATATTGGCATTAAAATTTTCTAACAACAACTTTTCAAAACGTTTATATGAAACTTGTTTCATTTTAATATCCTGTAAAAGCCAGTATAATGGATGCTGAGATTCAATAACTTGTAGCCAAACATTCGGAATGAATATTTGATAGGAATCTTTTATTACTAGTTCACTATATTGCACACAAATAAAAACATTTTCTTGCTGTTGCAACTGTTCATAAAATGGCATTTCTTTTAATAACTCTAACTCTCTTTGATCGAAGCATAATATATAAATTGGCTTTTCAAATTGCCTATCACTTAATATTTTAGCATGATAACCTAAACCTAAACCAATTAATACATACCCTTCTTTATAAGGATCATACTCATTATTTATAAACTGTGCAGCCTCTTCCATCGGCCTATATTTACTATAAATAAATCGACCATTTATAGTAAGTGTTGCTTGTCCATTTTTTGCTATTAATACTTCAAAAATCATTATTTCAGTTTAACCAATGACATATTTCCAAAATAATCCACAAGTTCATATTCAAATAAATCTGCTACCAAATTATAATCTTGTATTGTTAATGCATCATTAATTTCGTTGAAAAAATCCTGCATTTCCTCTAATTTAAAATCAATAGATACATCGTTTGCTTTTAACAAACTACTTGCATCTGTCATCCAAATAATACCTTCTGTAAAGTTTTTAATTTCTTTTAGCGCCTCTTGAATTTGATCAATACGGAACATTTCTGCTATTTGCTGACACCCTTTTGGTAGTTTGATTAAATAAGTATTATAACTTTCTACTGTTTCCAAAATTAAATTATTTAAATCATTCATTAGATATATACTCCTTTTCTAATTCCTCTATTATATAGTTCTTCGATAAATTAATTGCTTTCAACATACGTTTATACAGTGTCTCTGATTGTTTAAAGACGCGCTGATATGCTTCCTCAGCCGTTTCGCCCTCTTTTTCCAAAAAGCATGATGTAATTTCAATAATAATAGGCTCTATTAAAAAATAAATTAATACTTCTTTTGATAAAATCTCAATCTCTTTTTCTATCTTGTCTAACTTTTTTAATGTGCGTTTTTCAAAATAAGTCCTAGAATTATTCATTTTTAATGTAAGTAGTGCATCTTCTAACATTCTTTTTAACTTATTTAAATTATTTATTTCATTTTTCAAAATCGTCACTAAGTCATTTCTCGAATGTTCATTTTGTTCCATTTCATCTAAATCAGATAAATCTTTTATTACTTCAGTACTTACATAGCGTTCAATAAATTCTAAAAAATCTATTTGATTCATACCTTGAATTTTCACGCCACCTTCAGTACTGTTGAACACTGGAACAATCGGCTCGTGAAATCGCATAAACTCTTCAAATGTTTGCTTCATTGATAAAAATACTTTTGACGTCAATACTTTTTCACCGTAGTAACCTTCGGTTTCTACTAAATCGTTATTTAATTTTTTAACCTCATCTATTGTCTTATTATTTTTGTTATTGTCTGCATGTGTTTGATTATTTGTATACGCTAAATCTTGCCCAATAAAAGTAATTGGACCTGTATTTAAAAGATGCGCAATACTATAGGTGAAATGCGCTACTGTACCGCCACCTAAAATCATTGGTGGTAATATGTCCATATGGTCTTTCAAATATTTCTGAATGCTTTCTTGCTGCATCGCTGTAAATACATAAGCTTTTTTTGAGAATGACTTCCTAATACCTGGGTGATTAAATATAGAATAAATTAATCTTGTTTGGTTTAATTTCAAATTTTTAAAATGGTTATAATTCGGCTCACCACCATCAATTGAAACAACAAAATCTGGTACAATTCCTGCTTTTATTAAAGAATTGATCGTAGAGCCCGCAGCAATAATTAGCACATGATGTTCTATTTTTTTTAATAATGGTAATTGCTTCGTTAAAGAAGGTCCGCCTGAGCATACTACAATTGGTAATTTCCAACGATTTTGTAATACACTTAAACTTGCATCTTTTGATATAGACTTTAAATTACAAATCATATTTTTTTGCCATTTTTCCGCAAAGAAAATTGTAGTATTTTTATGAATACTCGTACTTATTTGGAAATCTTTTATTATTTTTAGTATGTCATAATATTGCTGAGTAAATAGTTTGTCATAATTAGTGCCGCAAATCACATTAATTTTCAAATCTAATCCGCTTGCATTTTTTTTAATAACAAATGCTAAAGTATTAACACT
This sequence comes from Caryophanon sp., assembly GCA_036309765.1. GTDB lineage: Bacteria > Bacillota > Bacilli > Bacillales_A > Planococcaceae > Caryophanon. Next base: position 28,916 of record JAXJTE010000117.1, read on the forward strand.
TTTATGATCCCAATATACTACATTTTCTAATTTTCTATGTCTAGGTTGAAGAATTAATTGACCTTCCTCAATTAAAGGATCAATGATAATAATATGTTCGCTATTTACTCTCTCCAGTAATGCATCCACTACATAACCTAACCCATATCCAAATACTACACAAATATTATGTGACTTAAAATTTCGTTCTGCCAAACGCTCTGCTTCTTCTAGTGGATTGAATTTACTATGTACAAAAAAATCATTTATTTTTAATGTGTCTTGTCCACATTTTGATTGAACAACATTCAGTTCATATTTCACGTTATTCGCCTCCATCATATATATCGACTCATAAAAAAAAAAGTCAATAAAAAACGAGCAAGGAAAAAATTCCTCACTCATTTTTTGAATTAACAATATTGAACCTAGTAGACAATTATCCTAGTAATTGAAGTACGCCTTGTGGTTGCTGGTTAGCTTGCGCTAACATTGATTGTGCAGCTTGCATTAAGATGTTGTTTTTCGTGAAGCCCATCATCTCTTTTGCCATATCTGTATCACGGATACGTGATTCAGCAGCTGTTAAGTTTTCAGAAGTTGCACCTAAGTTGTTAATTGTGTGCTCTAAACGGTTTTGAACCGCACCTAAAGATGCACGAGTTTTAGATACTTTATTTAAAGCATCATCAATAATTGTAATTGAGTTATCTGCTGCTGTTTGTGTAGTGATATTGATTTTACGTGTTGCGAAATCTTCTACACCAGAAGCAGCATCGTCAGCTGTACCTACAGCTACACCTAAAGCTGTAGCTGTCATTGTACCAATAGATAAGTTAATCGCTTGGCCTGAGTTTGCTCCTACGTGGAATACTTTACCACCAGATTGTGTTGCATTGCCACCAGTTACTGCTTCAGTGATAGTAGTACCTTTAAACGAGCCATTTAATAATTTTTGCGTGTTGAACTCAGTATCGTTTGCAATACGAGAAATTTCTTGAGATAAAGAATTAATTTCTAATTGTAACGCTTCACGGTCAGAAGTTACGTTTGTATCGTTTGCAGATTGTACTGCTAATTCACGCATACGTTGTAAAATTGAATGTGTTTCGTTTAATGCACCCTCAGCTGTTTGGATTAAAGAAATTGAATCGTTTGCGTTTTTTGTCGCCATGTCTAAACCACGGATTTGTCCACGCATTTTTTCAGAGATTGCTAAACCTGCAGCGTCATCGCCAGCACGGTTGATTTTGTAACCTGAAGATAATTTCTCAAGGTTTTTAGAAGCTTGAGTGTTGTTGAAAGCAAGGTTACGGTGTGTGTTTAAAGCTGAAATGTTATGTTGAATTCTCATTGTAGAATTCCTCCTTGAATGTTTTTTGTAACCCACGTCCTTGTGGGATAGTTTGGTTGAAGTACGATGCCTCTACCTTACACTGTATATATCGTTAAACGTTCCAAATGTTTAATAGTTTTTTTTATTTATTTAAATTATTTTTTTAAATTTTTTAAAACTGACATATCAATGTTTAACGCCTCTTCATTTTGCTGTTCAATTTGAGCGTACACTTCTTGACGATAAATTTTTACCGATTTTGGTGCGACGATGCCAAGCTTCACTTGATCGCCTTCAATACTAAGCACTTTCACCTCGATATTGTCATTGATCATAATCGTTTCGCCTTTTTTACGTGATAATACGAGCATTACTTCGCACTTCCTTCCAATTTGCCGATTTGGAAGCGTAGTGGATACTTGTCGCCGTCTTGTAAAATGAGCTGCTTGCCGATATTTTTTTCTTTGTTAATGATGATTGGTGCGAGCAAGTTGACTGTTGATTGCTCGAACGTCTCCTTTAACGTCATGATGCTATACACGAGCGCATCTTCCTCTTTTTCTAATTGCAGCTCTTCTTTGTCGTCGTCGCTTAAATCAAATGCGTAGTCCATTTTAAATGTGAATGGGTATGCGACGATGAAGCCGATTTGTGGATTCGTGACGCATTGGAATGAAGCGATTGGAAGGTCTGCGTCGATCGGCAGAAGAACGAATTGTTTTGCGTCCTCAAAGCCTGGAATGCCACTTTCGAACTGAATAATTTGTTGTTCTGTAATTTGTACTTCACCTAAAAATTTCGTTTCAATGTTCATGTAAAAGTCTCCTTATATGTGCACTTCAACTGAAGGGCGCTGCGTCATCGTGCCTGTTACATCGCCGTACGTTAAGTCGATTTTCGGTTTATTTATTTTCGCGTCAATTTGTGGTTTTGTCGTTTCAATATCGATGTTAAAATGACCTTTGATATAATCGGTCGTGACAGAGCCAGCTGATGGCACGAACTTAATGCCAATTTGCTTTTGTGGCTGTACCATGTCGTTTTGTTTAGCAATTTGCTGAATCGCTGCGCCTCTTTGCCCTTTACCAGCACCTTGCATTAACATCGCGCCTTGCTGTGCTTTTTTCGCAATGGACGATAATACAGCTTGGCGTCCTTTTTGCACGTATTCTGCATTAATTTGTGACAATGGCTTAAGCCCCGCTTCGGCAAATGCCTTTGATTGGTCGATCGTCAACTGACCCATTTTCGAATCGATTTTCACTTCCGATTCGCCGCGCTTAATCGATAGCTCAGCTTGTGGCTGTGAAATGTTTACTTGCGGTGCGCGAATGCTGTAATTCATTTGAATATCGTTAATTTGTAGTTGAATTTGTGGAATCGCCAACAAAACCCCTCCTTTACGATTTAAGAAAAAGCGTTTGAACGAATGCTCAAACGCTTTTTACTATTTCTTTATTTATCGGATGAAATCGACTAATGTTTGCTGTACAATTTTTGCGCCGATTGATAAGCCAGCTGAATGAATCGACTGTGCAATCGTTAAATCTGAAATCGCTTTTGCATAATCAGTATCTTCGTTCATTGACTTTTGTTTTGTAACGTTAATATTTAAATTAATTAAACGGTTATCCATCATTTCAACACGCTGCTGCTTTGCACCTAAATCGGCACGCTTTACTAAAAGCATCGATTGTGCAGATGAAATATCAACTGGATTAGCAGGATTGCCAATGCCGTCTCCTAAAATGCCACCGATTGCTTCTGCATCGTTTGAATCAATTGCTTGAACACCACGTGTAATCATATCATCAATCCCTTTAAATAATTGATGACCGTGTGAATTAACCGCAAATGTCACACCTTCAAACACTTCTACGTTGACGTTACCTTCTGGTGCGATAATGTTTGGGTTTAATACACGTGCACCTGAACCGCTATCGATAAATAATGGTTTTTGTGTATTCGTGCCTGAGAAAATATATTTCCCCGCAACTTGCGTATTTGCCATATCACGAATTTGCTCTTGAATTTGTAACACTTCCGCTTTCATTTTATCGCGGTCGTCTGCTGTATTCGTATCGTTTGCTGCTTGTACGAATAGCTCACGTAAACGGTTTAACGCATCGCCTACTTCACCGTATGTAGCGTCCGTCGTATCTACCCACGTGTTTGCTTCGCCGATGTTGCGTTGAAATTGCTCGATTTTGTTTAAGCTTGTACGGTAGCCCATTCCTTTAATTGCTGCTACTGGGTCCTCTGA
>JAXJTE010000118.1:0-15992 GCA_036309765.1 Caryophanon sp.
GATGCAGGATCGATTCATATTACAGCAAACGGCGTGCCAGCGTTAGCGATTGGTGTAGCAACGCGCTACATTCATTCTCATGCAGGTATTTTACATCGCGACGATTTCGAAAATGCGGTAAAGCTTATTGTAGAAGTGATTAAAAAATTAGATAAAGACGCAGTGAACGAAATTATTTTCGGCTAAACGTGATAAAAGGGCATCCATACGATATGTGTGGATGTTTTTTTATGCGCATTATGTGGATGGAGCTGCAATTCATGTTTTGCATATTGAACACATAAATATACGATAATGAAGTGTCGTTCGTATGAAAATACATTATGAGCGGATTTTTTCTGTTTTACACCGTAATTTTCTTTCTTTTCAATGAAGTGAAAATAAACATAATTATTCACTTGATTTTATAAAAATACAAATGTATAATGAAGATAACATTTAAGCAATGCAAGGAGCGTTCATATGAAACTATTAGAGGAAGTGCAATTAAAGCCAGTAGCTAGCTTAAAGGGCAAAGACTTACTGACGCTTTTAGACTATACATCAGAAGAAGTAAAAGACTTAGTTACACTTGCAACACAATTAAAAACATTAACAAAAGCAGGCAAATGCCCTCGTTTACTAGAAGGTAAAACGTTAGGCATGATCTTTGAAAAAAGCTCAACTCGTACGCGCGTATCATTTGAAGTAGGCATGCAGCAGCTAGGTGGCTACGGTATGTATATGAACGCACGCGATATGCAAATCGGTCGCGGCGAGCCAATTTCAGATACAGGTAAAGTATTATCAGGTTACTTAGACGGCATTATGATCCGTGCAAACTCACACGAAATGGTGAAGGAACTTGCAGAGCACGCATCGATTCCAGTAATCAACGGCTTAACGGACATTTTCCACCCTTGCCAAGCGTTAGCAGACTTAGAAACAATCGCTGAAAACAAAGGCGAGTTAAAAGGTTTAAAAATCGCATATGTAGGTGACGGTAATAACGTAGCGCATTCATTAGTCATCGCAGCAGCACACGTTGGCATGCACGTAGCAGTGGCTACACCAGTAGGCTACGAGTGTGACGCAGACGTAATGGCACGCGCACAAAAAATCGCTGATGCAAACGGTAGCACAATTACGTTAACACAAGATCCAGTTGAAGCAGTAAAAGATGCAGATGCAGTTTACGCAGACGTTTGGACATCAATGGGTCAAGAAGAAGAAACAGCAAAGCGCTTAATCGACTTCAAAGACTACCAAATTAACGATGCACTTGTTGCACATGCAAAGCCAGATTACATGTTCTTACACTGTTTACCAGCACACCGTGAAGAAGAAGTAACAGCTTCAGTAATCGACGGACCGAACTCATACATTTTTGAGCAAGCGGAAAATCGTTTACACGCACAAAAAGCAGTTCTTGTATCAATTTTAGGTTAATCGACCTTCACATTTTGTGAATCGTATATAGAAGCGGTAAGGGAAGGGGACTCGCGGAACTTACACGCTTCACCCGAACGCACAATCCAAGATGGGAGCGTGGTTCACCAGTAGCGGACTACAGGTTGTAGAAAGCTGCTGCACATAAGGCGCGACAAAAGTTATCAAGATGGGTAGCGTCGTCGCTACATAGGAACCGTACACTGGGAGACGCTGGTGTGCGGTTTATTTTTTTGCGAAAAATAAGGTGTGCAGTTTGTCATGATGACGAGTGCACACCTTTTGTATTATAAGTTGCTGTTGCTTTTCACATCGATGCAGGCTTTCCGTGGGTTTTAGTCTCAAGCTCATGCTATTCCCGCGGGAGTCCGCCTCTCGTTACAAGCAATACCATTACTTTTTCCTACTGTTACATTTTGCGGAGCAAAAAAAGAGCGTGATGAACAACTGTCGTTAATAAAAAGAGTTTGGAGTACAACTGAATTCCGATCGTTTAGCAGATGAGGTTCATAATCGTATGACGGAGCGTGTGAAGCGGCGACTCCTAGGGGAAAAGAACGTGCCGAGAGACTTGCATTCGTAAGGCTTGAGCCGTTCCCCCAGGAAAGTGTCCGCGAAACAAAGCGTAGTCGAACAGCAGAAAAAGCACATCGGAACAATGAACGTTTCCGATGTGCTTTATTTGTTACGCGCGGTCTAGCATGCGTTGTAATGATAAACGTGCTAACTCCGCTGTTTCCTCGTCCACTGTAATGATGTTGCCTTCCTCACCGTTTACAATGCGCTCAAGCGTCCATAGTAAATGCGGTAAGTCAATGCGGTTCATCGTTAAGCAAGGGCACATGTTTTCGTTTAACGAAATAATTGTTTTATCAGGATGCTCGGCGATAATGCGCTTCACTAAGTTCATTTCCGTACCGATTGCCCACTCTGAGCCAGCTGGTGCGGCGTTGATTGTATCGATAATGTATTTTGTCGAGCCGTTATCGTCTGATGCTGCGACAACTTCGCGGCTGCACTCTGGGTGTACAATAATGCGCATCGTCGGGCGAGTAGCACGTAAGTTTTCGATATGCTTCACCGTAAAGCCTTCATGAACCGAGCAGTGCCCTTTCCATAAAATGACCTTGACGTCCTCGACTGGGCAGTTTGCTTCCAGCTCGTTCGTATGTGGATTCCATACAGCCATGCGCTCAAGTGGTACGCCTAAATCAAACGCTGTGTTGCGCCCTAAATGCTGGTCTGGTAAAAATAGCAGTCGCTCTTTTTGCGTGAATGCCCACTCAACCATTTTTTTCGCGTTTGATGATGTGACGCATGCACCGCCGTGTTTGCCTGTGAACGCTTTGATGGCCGCTGTTGAGTTGACGTACGTCAGTGGAATGATCGTGTCGCCAAACAGCTCCTGTAAAATGTCCCACGCTTGCTCGGTTTCGTAAATATTTGCCATGTCTGCCATTGAGCAGCCTGCACGCATGTCTGGTAAATAGACTTTTTGTTCTGATGTTGTTAACATGTCAGCTGTTTCTGCCATGAAATGTACGCCGCAAAAGACGATATGCTCAGCGTCTTTATTGCTTGCGGCTACTTGTGCAAGCTGTAGTGAGTCGCCTGTTGAATCGGCAAACTGGATGACCTCGTCTTTTTGATAATGATGCCCTGGAATGAATAGCTTTGTACCGAGCTGCGTGCGGATTTCTCGCACACGCGCTTCCATTTCTTCCACTGAAAGCGTTCGGTATGCTTCTGGTAAAAATGTCGGTTGCTGACCAATCATTTCGTAACAGCTCCTTTCAAATATACGCGGGCGCTAATGTCGAATGCGTGAACCGAATGCGTTAGTTGCCCAAGTGAAATCCATTGCACGCCGCTTTGTGCGAAGTCGGCAATTGTGTCGATTGTAATGCCACCTGATGCTTCTGTCGTAATGTGAGGCGGCACAAGCGGTAACCATTCTTTAATTTGTGCAGGTGTGCAGTTATCAAACATAATGATATCGACGTTTGCCGCAATTGCCTCAATTAGCTGCTCCTTTGATTCGATTTCGACTTCGACTTTCACTGTATGCCCGATGCTCTCTTTTACGTGCTGTACAGCGTCGGTAATGCTGCCTGCGAATGCGATATGGTTATCTTTTAGCATCACGGCATCGTACAAGCCGCTACGGTGATTAAATGCACCGCCGACACGCACTGCATATTTATCAAGCATGCGAAGCCCTGGCATCGTTTTACGCGTGTCACAAATGCGTGTGTTCGTGCCTTTCGTTTGCTCGACTGCGTGACGTGTGATTGTTGCGATGGCGCTTAAGCGTTGTACTAAGTTTAATACGACGCGCTCGGCTGTTAATAAGCTGCGCACCGCACCGTGTACGTGGGCGATTGGCTCGCCGTTCGTTAACGTATCGCCGTCTTTTTTTAATAGCTCGACTTGTAGTGATGGATCGTACGTTAAAAAGCCGCGTTGAATGATGAGTGCGCCGCAAAAGATGCCGTCTTCCTTTGCGTAAAGCGTGTATGTACCTTGCTCGCTCTCTGGGAAAATAAGCTCACTTGATAAGTCACCGTCTCCGATATCTTCGTGGAAAAATCGTGTAAGCATTTCCTTTAATTTTAGCTGGTTCATGAATATCCCCCTATGAATACAAAAGTTTACAGTTGTCTTGACACTTATATTTACATAAAATGAATAGTTAAACAAGTACAAAATGTAAAAGGGGGATTTTCATGGTTTACTTAGACTTTGCGGCAACAACACCGATGCTCGCTCCAGCAATCGAGGCGTATGCGAATGCAGCGACAACGTTATATGGCAACAGCGCAAGCTTGCACGACGCAGGAAGCATGGCAAGCGCATACGTTGAGACTGCACGCAAACAGCTCGCAGCGAAGCTAAATGTTGTAGCAGATGGCATTACGTTTACAGGAAGCGGCACCGAGGCGAATGTGCTTGCGATTGGCTCGCTCGCACTCGCACAAAAAAAGCGCCATATCATTACGTCACAGGCGGAGCATACGTCGGTGCATGCGGCGATGAACTATTTACAGCAGCACGGCTTTACGATTGAACGCTTACCCCTTCAACAAGACGGCTGCATCGACGTCGTAGCAATTGAGCAAGCGATAACGGACGACACCGCGCTCATTTCGGTGCAGCACGTGAACTCAGAAATCGGTGCCATTCAACCAATTGCCGCCATTAGTAAGCTCGCAAAGGAAAACAATGTACTGCTTCACGTCGATTGCGTGCAGTCGTTTTGCAAAATCGCACTTGAGGCAGACGTCGATGCAATGAGCGTATCAGCGCATAAAATTGGCGGTCCGCGCGGCTTAGGAGCGATGTACGTCAATCCGCGCCGCCGTACTGTGCCGCTGTTTCCTGGCATGACGCACGAGCGCGGTCTTCGCGGCGGGACGCTTGATGTGCCGAGCATTGTTGCGTTCGGTGCAGCGATGACGCATTATACATACGATGTAGCGAAGCAATGGCAACTGCGTGATGCATTTACCGCGCACCTACAAAAAACGCACGTCACACTGATTGAAAGTAAGCGCGAATCACAGCTTCCAAACATTATCGGGCTTTGCATGCGCGGCATTGAAGGGCAGCTTGCATTGCTGCATTGCAACGCACAATCGATTGCCATTTCAACCGGCAGTGCGTGCGATATTACAAGTGCCTCTGGAACGAAGGCAATTTTAGCAATGGGGAAATCATTTGATGAAGCGCGCCAATTTTGCCGCATTTCAACAGGCATCACGACGACTGAATCACATATGATTGCGTGCGCCGATGCACTAAATTCTTTAATTCATTCGCGCCATGCTGTACAATAGGAGATTATGAATAAACAGGTTCATCAGTTACGACATTGCTCGTAACGAGAGGCGGACTCCAGCGGGAAAAGCTCGTGCCTCAAGACCCCGTAAGCCACGAAGTATGAGTGGCGCGGAGGCTTGAGCCGAGCCCGCGGAAAGCCTGCCTCGACGTGAAGAGCCGATAAAAAGGACGGTACAACATGAAACGAATCGAATCAACACAAAACGCGCAAGTAAAAGCGTGGAAAAAGCTTGCCCAATTACGCAAAGAGCGCGACAAAATGGGTGAGTACATGATCGAAGGCTTCCATTTAGTTGAGGAAGCGTTAAAAAACAAACAAAACATTTTACATTTAATCGTGACAGACGGCGTGGATTTACCGATGCTTTGGGACATTGACGACATCGAAATGGTTGAAGTGACAGAGCCGGTTGCAAAAGAGCTTGCCGAAACGGAAAAAACGCAAGGCGTGTTCGCACATATGCGTCAAGCACAGCATTCAGAAATCGAAATGGCTGGCTGGAAAAAGGTTTTACTTGTTGATGCGGTGCAAGACCCAGGCAACTTAGGAACGATGATTCGCACAGCAGACGCAGCAGGCATCGACGCCGTTATTTTAGGAAAAGGCACAGCTGACCTGTACAATGCAAAAACGCTGCGCTCAGCACAAGGCTCACATTTTCATATTCCGGTTGTGCGCGGCGAGTTAAACGACTGGGTGGATCGCTTACAAGACGATGGTATTACAGTGTACGGTACAGCGCTTGAAAATGCCGTGCCGTTTACAGAAGTCGAGACGAACGGCACATTTGCACTGATCGTTGGCAATGAAGGCTCAGGCATTACGCCGCAAATTTTAGCGAAAACAGACCAAAACGTCATCGTGCCAATTAAAGGGCAGGCAGAATCGTTAAATGTCGCCGTTGCAACGGGCATTTTACTATATGCATTTGCGTAATTTTCGTTGAAAGTCGTTTTGTTGTACAGTATAATGACAACTAATTGAATGAAATAAATGCATTGACCGGGACGAGTAATGTAAACACGCATCTACTAGGGAGTAAAAGCCGCGACTGAAAGCTTTTGCGATGACGCTTACATGAAATTCACCCCGTTACGCAGCGTGGCAGAAAAGCTATGCCGGTGAAGAGCCGTTACGTAAATGAAGTGATTGCCATGTGCAATAACTAGGGTGGTACCGCGAAATAGTCCTCGTCCCTTCTTTTAGGGGCGGGGTTTTTTTATTGAATCGTCTACAGTTGTAGACAACGATGTTGAAGGAGGCAATTTTTACATGGAAGCACAATTACAGCAATTAGAACAAGAAGTGCTAGCGAAAATCGACGCAGCAGCAGATTTAAAGGCGCTAAACGATGTGCGCGTTGCATATTTAGGGAAAAAAGGTCCAATTACGGATTTATTAAAGGGCATGGGTAAGCTATCGGCTGAGGAGCGTCCGAAAATGGGTGCGCTTGTGAACACGGTGCGCGAAAGCATTACAGAAAAGCTAGAGGCGAAAAAGGCGCTACTTGAAGAAGCAGCAATTGCAGCACAGCTTGAAGCGGAATCAATCGACGTATCACTTCCAGGTCGCCCAGTAACGGTTGGGAATCGTCACCCGTTAACGCGCGTCATCGAAGAAATTGAAGATTTATTTATCGGCATGGGCTACGAAATTGCAGAAGGTCCTGAAGTAGAAAAGGATTACTACAACTTCGAGGCGATGAACTTACCAAAAGGTCACCCAGCACGCGATATGCAAGATTCATTCTACATTACAGATGAAACATTACTGCGTACACACACATCACCTGTACAAGCGCGTATGATGGAGAAGAAAAAAGGCGAAAACATTCGCATGATTTGCCCTGGTAAAGTATTCCGTCGTGACAACGATGACGCAACACACTCTCACCAGTTCATGCAAATTGAAGGATTAGTGATTGAAGAAAACGTCTCAATGAGCGACTTAAAAGGCACATTAGATGCGTTAGCGAAAAAAATGTTCGGTGCAGAGCGTGAAATTCGCCTACGTCCGTCATTCTTCCCATTCACAGAGCCTTCAGTAGAAGTTGACGTATCTTGTCATAAATGCGGCGGCAAAGGCTGTAACGTATGTAAAGCAACAGGCTGGATCGAATTTTTAGGTGCTGGTATGGTGCATCCAAACGTGCTTGAAATGGCTGGCTATGATTCGAAAAAAGTATCAGGCTTCGCATTTGGTATCGGGGCAGAGCGTATCGCAATGTTAAAATACGGGGTGGATGATATTCGTCATTTCTATACAAATGATGTTCGTTTCTTAGAGCAATTCCACCGCACAGAACAGTAGGAGGCACAAAAGCATGTTAGTATCATTAAACTGGTTAAAGCAATATGTAAATACACAAGAGTTATCAAATGAAGAGTTAGCAGAGCGCATTACACGTTCTGGTATTGAGGTAGATGCCATCATCGACCGCGCTTCAGGCATTCAAAACGTTGTCGTTGGCTACGTGGAATCAAAAGAGAAGCACCCAGAGGCAGACCGTTTAAACGTATGCCAAGTAAACGTAGGTGAAGAAGGCATTCAGCAAATCGTATGCGGCGCACCAAACGTTGATGCAGGTCAAAAAGTAATCGTTGCTCGCCCAGGTGCGAAATTACCAGGCGGCATTAAAATTAAAAAATCAAAGCTGCGCGGTCAAGAATCAAACGGCATGATTTGTTCATTACAGGAGCTTGGCATTGAAGGTCGTGTCGTGCCGAAAGCTTACGCAGAAGGCATTTACGTATTACCAGAAGACGCAGAAATCGGCAGTGACGCACTTGCTTACTTAGGCTTACGCGACACGGTGCTAGAGCTAGGTTTAACGCCGAACCGCTCAGATGCGTTATCGATGCTAGGTGTAGCATACGAGGTTGCAGCGATTTTAAGCGAAGAAGTAAGCTTACCAGAAGTGGCATACACAGCTTCAGCGAAAAAAGCGTCAGATGTGCTTAACTTACGTGTTGATGCCATCGATGCAAACCCGATGTACACAGCAAAAGTGATCGAAAACATTACAGTAAAAGAATCACCGATGTGGCTACAAGAGCGTTTAATGGCAGCGGGCGTACGTCCACATAACAACGTAGTCGACATTACGAACTACGTGTTAATGGAATATGGTCAACCGTTACACGCATTTGACTTTGATCAATTAGGCTCAAATGAAATCGTCGTTCGTTACGCACAAGACGGTGAAACGATGACGACGCTAGACGGGCAAGAGCGCACGTTAAAGGCAAACAACTTAGTCATCACAAACGGCAAAACACCTCAAGCAATCGCTGGTGTCATGGGCGGAGCAGAATCAGAAGTATCAGAAACGACGACAACAGTTGTGTTAGAATCAGCTTACTTCAACCCGCTATCAGTGCGCCAAACATCTAAGGAAGTAAATTTACGTTCGGACTCGTCAGCTCGCTTTGAAAAAGGGGTAGACCCAAACCGCGTGTTAGCAGCAGCAGAACGTGCAGCACAATTACTTGCAGAGCTTGCAGGTGGTCAAGTGTTAGAAGGCACAGTGCTTGTTGATGAGCTAGATAAGTCACCAGCGCGCGTTGTCGTATCACCAGACTTCATTAACGGTCGCCTTGGCATGAAAATTTCATTAGAAGAAATGTTAGACATTTTAAAGCGCCTGAAATTCGACGTAGAAGCGGCAAACGGTTTATTAATCGTCGATGCACCGACACGTCGTCAAGACATTAAAATTGAAGAAGATATCGTCGAGGAAATCGCACGTCTTTATGGCTATGACGAAATTCCAACGACGTTACCAGCTTCAAACGTACCAGGTCGCTTATCAGCTTACCAAGCGGCGCGTCGTACAGTGCGCAACCATTTAGAAGGCGTTGGATTATTCCAAGCAGTGACGTACTCATTAACGTCAGCAGCACTTTCTCAAAAGTTCGCACTGCAAGCCGAGGAAACAACTCGCTTATTAATGCCGATGTCTGAGGAGCGCTCAACATTACGTCAAAGCTTAGTTCCACATTTACTTGAAGCTGCGGCTTACAACGTAGCACGCTCTCAAGAAAACGTTGCGCTTTACGAAATCGGTTCAGTATTCCTTGGGCAAACAGCTGAGGAGCTACCACGCGAAGTAGAACACATCGCAGCGGTTGTAACGGGCAAATGGGTAGACAACGCTTGGCAAGGGGAGAAGAAGCAAGTTGACTTCTTCGTATTAAAAGGCATCGTTGAAAGCTTATTTGAAAAATTAGGCTTAACATCTCGCGTAACGTATGTGAAGTCACAAATGGACGGCTTACACCCAGGTCGTACAGCAGCAATTTACTTAGACGGTGAGCAAGTCGGCATCATCGGCGGCTTACATCCACAAGAGCAAAAAGCGCTAGACTTAAAAGAATCGTATGTGCTTGAAATGAACTTAGCGGCGATTTTAGCAGCTGAAACGGACGTATTAACATACAAAGCCGTGCCTCGTTTCCCAGCAATGACGCGTGATATGGCGCTTGTGTTAAACAGCGACGCAGCAGCAGGTGAAATTGTAGCAATCATTGAAAAAGCAGGCACGAAGCTACTGAAAAACGTAAACGTATTTGACGTATATGAAGGCGATAAAATGGAAGCTGGCAAAAAGTCAGTCGCATTCTCGTTAACATTCTTTGACCCAGAGCGTACGTTAACGGTGGAAGAAGTAGAAGCAGCATACAATAAAATCGTAGCAGCACTAGCAGAAGCTGGCGCGGAAGTACGATAGCAGTAAATAATAGGCTGCCCGATAAGTACAAGCTTATTGGGCAGTCTTTATGTATTTTTTCAAGATATTAGCGGAATTTTGTTTTATATAGTAACTTACTATGGTTAAATTAAGGAAGAACGGTTTTATCGTTGGATGATACAGGGATTATTACCTTACATAGAAAAAGGCAATATGTTTTTATATTAGGAAATTTAGGGTATAAAAACAATGAGAGAAACGAGCTAGGCAACGAGAGGAAGGGGGAGGAGAATGGCATATTTGGTCATTAGTAACGATGAACAGTTTGTCGCGATGATGACATCGTTATTACATGGAGATGTTGTGCAGTGCTTGCAAATGGAGGAGGTACTGGCGCAAACGGATCTGAAGGCGCAACTCATTATTTGGCAGCAGCCACAGCCGACAAGTAAAACGCTAATGCAATGCGAGCAGCTGTTTCAGCGACATGTGCCGATTTTATATTTTACGGATGATATGACGAATATGGTGGAACAAATCATTCCATTTGTATTTGATTTCTTTGTCATGCCATATCATACACAATACATAGCAACAAAAATACAAACGGCGATGCAATATGGACTAAACATGAAATCGCTTCAGCAGCAAAAGCGATTTTTAGAAAAAGATTTACAGACGGCTAAAAACGTACAAAAAAGTGCATTAACACCGTCGCTTTACAAAAAGAACATTCAAGTAGATGGCTTTTACGTCACGTCACATGTACTAGGTGGCGACATGTATTGCTGGTTTGAAGTGTCAGAGCATCAAACGGCCATTATTTTATACGACGTCATGGGGCATGGTGTAGCGTCCTCGCTTGTGACGATGTCAATTCGTTCGTTACTGCGAGGCATGATGACGCGCCTAGCTGACCCAGATTTAGTCGTGCAGGAGCTAAATCGTCATATTAATGAACTGTACAAAGATGAGTATATGGATAGCTATTTAGTGACGGCCATTTATTTGCTCGTCGATACGAAGGCGAACACGCTGCAATACGTCAACGCAGGTCATCCAACAGGCTATGTATTTAACGAGTGCGGCGAATGTATCGAACTAAAGGCAAATGCACCAATACTCGGCTTATTGCCAATGCTGAAAATCCAAAAAAAAGAGTTGCCGCTGCACGATTATGCACGCATTGTTTTGTATACGGATGGCTTACAGCAAGAGGATGAGTGCGTGGATTCAGCGCAATTTTTGCCATATATCGCACAAAGCAACGTAGCAGACTTGCGTAACTTTGTCGAAAACCAACAGCTAGCGAACATGCAGCAGCTAGACGATATTTCACTCGTATTCATAACCGTTTCAACGTGACGAAAGTTGGTTGGCTACATTATATAACAGGAAAGTGAGGTGAAATCTGCTATAAAAACGGATGTGTTAGAAAGCATGCTGTTGCGCATTATGTCGCACGGCACACTATTTAGCATCGCACAATGTACACGTTGTTAATGTTTTTCGTAGCAGAGCGTTCCATGAGAATCATTGTTGAAATTCCCCCAACACAGCAGGGCATTCGATTAGTTGATGAAATGATGAAAGATTATATTGCAATTCATAGCTTACCTTATGAACGAGAGTTATGCTTTGTATTACATGAGCTTGTAATTAATGCGGTGGAGGCGATGCAAAAAATTGAAGACCCAGAGCGTCAAAGCATTCAGGTGAAAATTGAAAATGTACATGGTACGATTCGTATGTGCGTCATCGATTTTGCAGATGGTATTCCTGAGCAAGAATGGCAAGAAGTATTAACGTATGAAATGGATGCGATGGGTGAATCGTTTGACCGTGGGCGCGGCTTGTTTTTCGTGCAACATATGGTCGATCAGTTATGGTTTGAATACAGTGCGCCTCATCAATTTTTAGTCGGTGTAACAAAAAAATTAGTCGTATAGGAGGAAAAGAAAAAATGAACTATGTAGAAGCAAGTGTTGCAGTGCATGCGAAGACGCAATATACGGTGATTGAGTTTAGCGGACATTTGGAGTATGGAAAAATTGAAGACATTAAGCGCATTTTGCAGGAAACGGCATTCCAACATGAGCGCAATTATATTATTGACATGCAAAAGGTAACGAACGTCGATAGCACAGGATTCGGTATGATTGTGAACTTTGCGAAAAAGGTGTCGATGCGCGGTCAGCAAATCGCTATCGTTGTTGTGGATGAATTTGTACGTAATTTATTTGCCATTTCACAATGTGACAAAATTTTCCCGCTTGTTAAAAGTGAGGCAGAAGGTGCGCAAATTATGATTGATGGTTGGCAATCAGAAATTTCGCTCAACGAATATTAAATAGACACGTTATAAGTAGGTGGGGGAAGAATAAATGAATAAATTGTTTAAAAATGCAACAATGATTCGCACGAAGATGAATTTCATTTTGTTTAACGTTATTATTATTATGATGGCGGTCATTGCGGTGTATAATTACAACGAATCAAAGGATAATTTGATCGAGAGCGTTGAAAATAAAATGTATTCGGATTTAAAGCTTGGTGATGCGTACATTAATGCGCAGTTCCCGGGAGAGTGGAAAATTGTCGATGGTGATTTGTATAAAGGCGAATTGAACGTCGTTGGCGATACAGCGATTGTTGATAGTATTAAAGAATTAACGAACGGCAACTTAGCATCGATTTTCCAAGATCGTACACGAATTAGTACAAATATTATCGGTGATGGCGAACGTGCCTTAAATACCGAAGTTTCCGAAGAGGTAGCATCTGTTGTCATCGACGAGAAAACGCGCTACATCGGTACAGCTACAGTAGTCGGTGAAGAAGCAATTGCAGTGTATGAGCCAATTTTAGATAAAAACAACAACGTCATTGGGATTTGGTCGACAGCTGTTCCTGTTGCACCGTACTTAGACATTTTAAATGAAGGATTATGGATTGAAATTGGGATGAATGTGCTGCTTGCCTTTTTAGCGATTGTTGTTATTAGCACGTATGTAGAATACGGCTTATCACGTCCGCTGAAAAAGCTCGCTCAAAATGCGAACGACTTAGCGAATTTAAATTTAAACGGGCGTATTCTAGATGTAGAAGGCAAGGACGAAATGGCGGAGCTTGCCCAGTCGTTTAAACAAGTACAGCTTCAACTAAAAGAAACAATCGAGCTTGTGTCGGCAAGCGCTGAGCAAGTGGCAACATCATCGACTACATTGTCAGAATCTTCTGCACAGACGAGCGATGCATCAAGCCAAATTGCGATTTCAATGAACGATTTAGCAGAAGGCACGACCGATCAGTCAGACCAAATTGATGTCTTATTAAAAGAAGTGAACCATACGATTGAAGAAGTAGAATCTTGCTTGGACATTGCAGCGCAGGCACTTGTGAACGCGACAGCATCAACAGATATCGCAAGACAAGGGGAAGCGGCAATTAGCGAAGCGATTCGTCATTTAAGTACGGTGACACAAACCGTTTCGTATGCGACAGATTCAATTCAAAAGCTCGGTAAACGCTCAGAAGAAATCGGTGGCATCATTACGGTTATTACAGGCATTGCCGACCAAACGAACTTACTTGCATTAAACGCGGCGATTGAAGCGGCTCGTGCTGGCGACCAAGGAAAAGGCTTCGCGGTCGTAGCGTCAGAAGTACGTAAGCTAGCAGAGCAATCTCGTGATGCATCAGGACAAATTACAGAGCTGATTAACGACATTCAAGCAGAAACGTCTGTAACGGTGCGTACGATGGAAAGTAACTTACTTGCGGTAGAGGAGCAAGTACAAATCATTAATAAAGGTGGCGAGGCGTTAGAGAAAATCGTAACGCGTGTAGCGGAAACAGAAGATAACGTCCACCAAATGAAGTCAGCGTTTGAGCACGTACATACAAGCTCAGAAAATGTACAAGGTGCGCTTAAAACGATTACGCACATTATCGAAAATACCGCAGCGGCAACAGAACAGGTCGCGGCGACAACGGAGGAGCAGCATACGACGGTCGAGGAGCTACATTTAAGCTCAGAGGCGCTGTCACATGTTGCGACGACGTTACAAAAAGAAGTAGGGAAGTTCCAGCTATAAACATGAAAAGGCTGTGCGACACGTCGCACAGCCTTTTGTTATGTCTTTTTCCAGTTCGCATGGTCGCGACCGGTGAACGAATCTGCCATAATGCCAAGTATGCCCCCGAAAAACGCACCGAGCGCAAGGCTAGCAGGAATTAAATCTGTCCAAAAGATTCCAACGACTAAACCGACAACTGCTCCAACAACAATAAACATAACGATAAAAGTATTTTTCAAAAGTGCTTGCATGTACAGGCTCCCTTCTAAAAATAATACTTGCTAGTTTCATTGTACGAGGGAACGACACGAATGACAACATTATTGTACGATTTTAACAATAGTGGTCATGCACATGTGGCTCCGTTTTTGAAAGCCATAGCACAATAATTGTCATATGGATGCTCCTTTTTTTGGTGACGTCCTTCGTTTGCAATTCACAACGTAGCGGTATTCATGGTATCATAAACAGTAGATTTTTCTGAAATATATTTTACTAATTGTAAACGTTAGACGCCATTTTGACGATTGTTCAACTTGGCATGCAAAAGAGGGGGCATGGCAATGAGTAATCCAGTAAGAAGCCGCATTGAAGTGGTCATTCGCGGTACGTCGTATGTCATTGTTGGAAAAGAATCACCAGAGCATATTCGTTTAGTGGCATCACTCGTGGATGAGAAGATGAAGGAAATTAGCAATCATAATGCGTATTTAGATACGACGCGTTTAGCGGTGCTTACAGCTGTCAATGCAGTGAACGAATATGTGGAGCTTCAAAAGCACGTCGAACAATTGGAACAACAACTGAGAAAACTGAAAGGCTGAGATTATGATTGATTTATTCATATTGATTGCGTTAGTTGCGGGTGCGATCGTCGGCATGCGTCGCGGTCTGCTCGTTCAAAGCATTCACTTAGTAGGCGTGATTGCAGCGCTTATCGTCGCAGGTGCATTTTATCGACCACTTGCAAAAAGCTTTGAAATGCTCATTCCGTACCCAGGTGTATCAAATGGTATGGTGCTTATTATTCCAACAGAGGGCATGGACGTCGATCGTACATTTTATCGCATGTTTGCGTACGTGCTTATTTTTATCGTTGCGAAGCTTGTTATCCAAGTGTTAGCATCGGCATTTAATAAATATGCCTACTTACCGCTTTTTAAAAATTGGAACCGTCTGATCGGTGCAGTGCTAGCCATTGTCGAAGTATATATCGTGTTATATATGGTACTCAATGTACTCGCTATGTTACCATTACAAAGTATGATTGACCGATTAGATGGCTCATTGTTTACGAGCGTCATTGTCAACAGCTCACCGATTTTATCAATGATTTTTGAAAAAATGTGGTACTTATACATTTAATACGGCACAAGCTGTCAAAAGGAGTTGTCCAACGCGCTTGGATGAACTCCTTTTTTTATGAAGCAAGGAGGAATAACAGATGAATAAAAAAACGATTATTCGCACACTCGAAAAAATCGCGCTATATTTAGAGCTACGAGGCGAAAACCCGTTCAAAGTATCAGCGTTTCGTAAAGCGGCAGCAGCACTTGAAGTAGATGAACGCTCACTTGCTGAAATGGATGATGTCACGAAGCTAAAAGGGATCGGCAAAGGAACAGCTGCTGTCATTACAGAACTCGTTGAAACAGGCGTATCGAGCGTATTAGTCGAGCTAGAGGAGCAAACACCAAAAGGGTTAATCCCGCTCATGAAGCTACCAGGGCTCGGTGGCAAAAAGCTCGCAAAATTATACAATGAGCTTGGCATCGATTCAGCGGAAGCATTGCAAGCCGCATGTGAGGCAGGAAAAGTGCAACAGCTTGCAGGCTTCGGTGCAAAGACAGAAGAGAAAATTTTAAAGGAGCTCGCAAGTTTCGGCACGCGTGCCGAGCGCCTACCGATTTGGCAGCTGGAACCGGTCGTACTTGAAATTGACGCACTACTTCAA
>JAXJTE010000119.1:0-1885 GCA_036309765.1 Caryophanon sp.
CAAAACATTAAGTCGAACAATACCGGTCGCTCGCGTGCGATTCGCGCCATGCAGTCGAACTTCCGCCTAGCGATGACTGGTACGCCTGTTGAAAATACGCTAGAGGAGCTTTGGACGATTATGGATTTCGTCGAGCCCGGTGCATTAGGAGCGCTCGCGCATTTTAAAGAGCAATACATTAAAAATGAAGATTACGACGGGCTGAAGCAGCTTCTGCAAAAATATTATTTGCGCCGCACAAAAGACGAGGTGTTAAAGGAGCATTTGCCGCAAAAGCATTTACTGCCACCGACATTTGTACAAGCGTCTCCAAAACAAGTGGACCTTTCGAAATCAATGCTTCAAAGCGTGCAGGCAAAGACGTCCAATAGCTTAACGATCATTAATCATTTGCGTGCGTTGTATGCTCATACGAATGCGTTAAACGGATGCGAGACGATTGACGATACGCCGCAAAAGTTTGAGGCAGTGATGAAGCTATTAGATGAAATTTATCAAAAAGATGAAAAGGTACTGATTTTCACCGATTTGAAAAAAGTACAGCAATTGCTGAAGCATCGCATTAGCCAGCAGTTTGGCATTTCTGTACCGATCATTAACGGGGAGACGCCAAACAGACCAGAAGCGGTGCGCCAGTTCAATGAGCAAAATGGCTTTGGCGTCATGATTTTATCACCGAGAGCGGCGGGTGTTGGCTTAACGATTACGTCCGCAAACCACGTCGTTCATTATACGCGCTGGTGGAACCCTGCTGTTGAAAACCAAGCAACTGACCGCGCGTACCGAATCGGACAAACAAAAGATGTGTACGTATACCAAATTATTACGCAAGACGCCGCGAACTTCCCAAACGGCACAGTTGAGGAAGTGATGCATCAGCTACTTCAGGACAAATCGTATTTAGCTGAAAACGTTATCGTGCCATTTGATACGAAAAACCTTCAGCAACAAGTTTTACATCATTTGAATGCATCATCGCCTGTACGATGAAGCAGCTCATCATTAGTGCGCAAAAAGCATTGTTTCAAAGCATTACGAAAAATACGAAAGCGGTGTACGCGAAAATCGAGAATGATACGCTTGTTTGGCACGTTTATTTTGACGAAGCACCGACCGACGATGAAATGGAGTTGCTTAGTATCGCAGCGACTGAAATATTAGCGGATTTTCCGAACGTGCTGAATTGTGATGAGCGATATGTCACACATCCTAAACCGTTACATTTTGACAGCTATGAGCATTGGGTATATGCGCGAATTTAATTGAAAAAAGGCTTTCTAAAGTGAAATTGAACTTTAGGAAGCCTTTTTTGTGTGCCTGTTAAACTCGTTAAAAACCTCCCGAACACGACTTGCATGTTCGAGAGGTGGAATGATTAGTAAGCTGTCCAACCAGCGTCCGCCGCGATTACTTGACCGTTAATGAAGCTTGATTCGTCTGAGCCTAAAAATAAAGCAAGCTGTGCGATTTCTTCTGGCTCGCCTGCGCGTGGCATTGTGCCTGAACCTGTTTGTTGGCGACCGTAGCCGAATTGTGAAATGCCGCCTGCTGCCATTGAAGCAGCGATGTTCGTCTTCACGCCACCAGGAGCGATGCCGTTACAGCGAATGCCTGATTGTGCGTACATGTAGCCAGTGTTTGCTGTTAAGCCTGTTACTGCGTGCTTTGATGCTGTATAAGCTGCACCTGCACGAGCGCCGCGAATACCGCCTGCTGAAATGTTGTTCACGATAACACCGTGACCTTGCTCAAGGAAGATGTTTACCGCTAAGCGCATTGCTTGCATGACACCGCGCGTATTGATTGAAAATACGCGATCCCATTTTTCGTCTGTAATTTCACCAACTGGCTCCATGCCGTCCATAATGCCTGCGTTGTTTACTAA
>JAXJTE010000120.1:0-29540 GCA_036309765.1 Caryophanon sp.
CACTATCACAACAAATAAAAAATGAGCAAGTGCTAACATTTTTAACAGCAGAGCAATTCCAGCAAAAGCACGATGCGTTTCATGAGCAAGCAGAAGCGATTTTAGGCATTGCAAAAAATGTCATGACACAAGATCGTGAAGCTGCACAAAAAGCGACAGCGTCCATCATTGCAACATGCTTAGCAGCGGTCATCATCTTCATCGCAATCGGCGTCTTCGTCAGCTATCGTCTCGGTCGCACAATCGCGAAGCCAATTAACACAATTGCAGCGCGCATGAACGAATTAGCAAATGGCAACTTCGCACTCGCGCCACTTACGTCTACGTCTAAAGACGAAATCGGACAGCTCGTGTACTCAACAAACACAATGGTCACAAAGGTGAAGTCATTATTTGAAGACGTACAGCAATCGACGCACCACATTGCAAATGTAAGTAATATGATGACAGAAGCGACGGTGCAATCACGTCAAAGCTCAAGCAACGTTGCTGAAATTGCACACACGAACGCGGAATATGCTGATACACAGCTACATTACTTTGAACAAGCACATAAACAAATGATGCTCGTAACAGAGGAAATCGCAACGATCGAGCAACAAAGTAATGCGATGCAAGGAACGAATGTGCATACGTTATCGCTTTCTAAACAAGGTGAGCATGTCATTAACGACGTGCTGCGCAACATGGAAGAAATCGAGCAATCGTCACAAAACGTGTCGCAAATTGCGCAAGATTTACAAACATATTCACAAAATGCCGATAGTATGCTGTCACTCATCACAGCCATTTCAGATCAAACAAACTTGCTTGCACTAAATGCGTCAATTGAAGCAGCGCGTGCAGGTGAAGCAGGAAAAGGCTTTGCGGTCGTTGCGGATGAAGTACGTACACTGGCAGAGCAGTCGCACGAATCTGTTGACCGCGTGCGTGAAGTCGTAAGTCTTATTCATAACGGTACAGCAGCCCTTGCGCAAACGGTGTCGCATAGCCATCGCAACGTACTAACAGGGCTCGATACATCAACGAATGCACAGCAAATTTTCCATGAGCTGCACGATTCAATTGAACACTTAACTTCAAACACATCACAAGTCGTGCAAGCAATCGGTCATATGCGCTCGCTACAAGGCGATTTAGAGTCATCTATTGAGCAATCAAAGGATATTTCATTACATGTACAAAATACGTCTCAGCAAACAACAGCCGTTGCACAAGAGCAACTTGCCATTTCAGAGCAGCTTGCGACGTCTGTACAGGAATTTGAGGACATTTCAAAGACGCTATTAACAAACGTACAGCGCTTTACGGTATAAAAAAGCTAGAGTGTGGCATGTTGCCGCGCTCTAGCTTTTTTCGTGTATGCAAAAAAAACGACTCGCTCACCTCTGAAGCGGGTCGGTTATGTAGCAGCGTGCGTTCTCCCTCTGTTTACTAGCACGCTGTAATTCAATTGTGTCTCACAGGACATCATTAATTGATGCAATCATTTTTATGAAAGTAATGCTTTCGCTGTCTGTAATTGGATTTTCACTTGCTCAAAGCCTGTCCCACCTAATGAGTTACGACGACGAACTGCCGCTTCTGGTGCTAACACATCATAAATGTCCGCTTCAAGAAGCTCGCTTTCCTTCTTCATTTCTTCAAGTGGTAAGTCAAGTAAGTAAATGCCTTTTTGAATGCATGTAAACACAAGCTTACCTGTTACTTCATGCGCTTCACGGAACGGCATCCCTTTTGTTGCTAAGTAGTCCGCTAGCTCTGTTGCGTTTGAGAAGTCTGATTGTACAGCTTGCTCTAAGCGTGCTGTGTTAATCGTCATCGTGCGCACCATACCTTCAAAGATTTTCAGTGAACCAAGAACCGTTTGCACTGTGTCAAACATGCCTTCTTTGTCCTCTTGCATATCTTTGTTGTACGTAAGTGGCGTCCCTTTTAATACCGTTAATAAGCCCATTAAGTTACCGTATACGCGACCTGATTTACCGCGAATCAGCTCAGCCATATCTGGATTTTTCTTTTGTGGCATAATTGAAGAGCCCGTTGAGAATGCATCGTCAAGCTCGATGAATTTAAACTCATCTGTTGACCATAAAATGATTTCCTCTGCAAAGCGTGATAAATGAGCCATCATTAATGAAGAATTCGATAAAAATTCAACGATGAAATCACGATCACTTACTGCGTCCATTGAGTTTTGGTACACTTGTGAGAAGCCGAGTAGCTCCGCAGATTTTAAACGGTCGATTGGGAAAGTCGTCCCTGCCATCGCCCCTGCACCAAGTGGTAAAATGTCAATGCGCTTTACCGACTCGGTGAAACGTTGCTTATCGCGCTCTAGCATCCAGAAGTACGCCATTAAATGATGTGCAAACGAAATCGGTTGCGCACGTTGTAAATGCGTATAGCCTGGTGCGATTGTTTCAACATTTTGCTCCGCTTTTTCTAAAATTGTCGCTTGGAAGTTTTCGATTAAGTCGATTACTTCTGCTACGCGTTTTTTTAGGAAAAGGTGCATGTCTGTTGCCACTTGGTCGTTACGGCTACGTCCTGTATGCAGTTTGCCGCCTACTGGTCCGATTAAATCAATAAGCATTTTTTCAAGGTTTAAGTGAATGTCCTCATTTGCTACTGTAAACTCAAGCTCTCCAGCCTCTGCCTTCGTATTAAGCTCGCGTAAGCCACCAAGAATTTTCTCTACATCTTCAGCAGGTAAAATGCCTTGTGCGCCTAACATCGTTACGTGCGCGATTGAACCTTCGATATCTTCCATTACTAATTGTTGGTCAAAGCCAATTGATGCGCCAAACTCGTCTACCCAGCTTTCCGCTGACTTTTGGAAACGGCCACCCCATAATTTCGCCATTGTGTACACTCCTATTTAAAAGGAAGAGCGACTCGCATGCGAATCGCTCACTCCAAATCATTATTTGTTGTTTTTTGCTACTTCTGCTGCTACAACTGTTGGCATACCGAATAATTCGATGAAGCCCACTGCTGATGCGTGGTTGAATTGGTCATGTTTAGAGTACGTTGCAAGCTCTTCAGAATATAAAGAGTTTGGTGATTTACGGCCTTCAACGATTACGTGACCTTTATACAGTTTCACACGTACTGTACCGTTAACGTATTGTTGCGTTTCTTTTAAGAACGCTTGTAATGCTGTACGGATTGGGTTGAACCATAAACCGTTATAGATGATTTCAGATAATTTGTGCTCGATCATTGGCTTGAAGTGTGCAAGCTCTTTTACAAGTGTAATATCTTCTAATTCTTTATGTGCTGTTAATAATACTTTTGCACCTGGAATTTCGTATACTTCACGAGATTTAATACCAACTAAACGGTTTTCTACGTGGTCGATACGGCCAATACCGTGTGCGCCTGCTACTGCGTTTAATTCTTGAATTAAATCAGCTAATTTCATTTCTTTACCGTTTAAAGAAACTGGTTTACCTGCTACGAATTCGATTTCTACGATTTCAGCTTGGTCTGG
Source organism: Caryophanon sp. (assembly GCA_036309765.1). Lineage (GTDB taxonomy): Bacteria > Bacillota > Bacilli > Bacillales_A > Planococcaceae > Caryophanon. Next base: position 3,497 of record JAXJTE010000120.1, read on the forward strand.
TGCATTTTCAACAGATACTGTTAAACCGTAAGCTTCTTCTGGTGGTGCTACCCATGGATCTTCCATTACGCCCGCTTCGTTTGCACGGCCCCATAAGTTTTGGTCGATTGAGAATGGTGAATCAAGCGTTGCAGGAATCGGAACACCGTGCTTTGCAGCGTATTCGATTTCTTCGTCACGGCTCCAGCCCCACTCACGTACTGGTGCTAACACTTCTAAATCTGGGTTTAATGCTTTAATTGCGATTTCAAAGCGAACTTGGTCGTTCCCTTTACCTGTGCAACCGTGTGCTACAGCGTCTGCGTTCGTTTCAGTTGCAATTTCAACTAATTTTTTAGAAATTAACGGACGAGATAATGCTGATACTAATGGGTACTTTTGCTCGTACCAAGTGTGACCTTGTAAAGAAACTAATACGAAGTCTTCTGCGAACTCGTCTTTTGCATCGATCATGTGAGACTCGATTGCGCCAACTTGTAACGCTTTGTTTTTGATGAACTCTAAGTCTTTTCCTTCACCAACGTCTAGGCATACTGCGATAACGTCCCAACCTTGTTCTTTTAACCATGGAATTGCTACTGATGTATCAAGACCGCCTGAATATGCAAGTACTACTTTTTTGTTTGCCATAATAATATTGCCTCCAACTTTATATGTGATTTCATGTATGTTTATACGTTTTTTTAAAACTTTATACACGAATAATAGCATGTAATAAAAATAAGTTCAAGTGTATTTTTATAAAAAAACAAATTTTTCGTTCATAAAAATGACACGTAAAAACAGTGATACAACTCCTACTCGTTTGCGCTTTATTTTTCTACAATATGCACGCTTCATATAAAGCCGCACCCGTTACATTTTATGCATATATAGAGCAAATGTATTTTAAGGCTTTGTCAGTCGGTTCTTCACATCGAGCCGAGTTCCACTTATAAATTTTAATCACCCTTTATATCCATTTAAAGAAGCTGTGTGCATCATCAATGTTGACAACGCACACAGCTCCTTTGCTCGCTCATTTAATTTTCCTGCTGCTGTGCGCGGTCTTTATTCGGAAATCCGTATCGCAGTCTACGTGTATAACGCTTCGTCATGAATAGCGTCACGATAAATAATAGCTCGGCTACATTTAACCATACATCGCTCATCGCGGGTAATGGCATGATGTTGAGTATCGTTATACCAACTACGCCGACGAAAAACCAAAGCCATTTATATTTTAGCCACATGCTAATGCTACAAATAAGTAACGCTACTGTGACGAATAACAGCATGACTGGAATTTGAATGCTTGGATCCTCATAGCGCAGCACACCGTAATCATTTACGACGTATAGCTCTAGCTCGCGAACCGATAAAATCATCTCAATGCTCATCAGCACAAGTGTATACAAGACGACTAATAAAAATACGTAATTTCGCTGTGCCCATTCGATGTTCGCCTCGCGCAAAATGGCCACCGAAAAAATGACGAGCAGTGGTGTTACAAGTGCCTGCAATACAAAACGCATGTAATTCATATAATATAGCGTTTCACCTTCACCCACCCAATTGCCGATGAACATGACTGCACTATCATAAGCAAGCGCAATTAATATGACGTATAGCACGTTACTCCATACGAAGCGCGGTTCCGCTCGCTGTAGCAACCAAATGATTAACCCCATATATACGACGGCGATTATACCGTACAAAATGGCATCCATACCGTCACCTCCTTCATTCATACATCCCTCTTTCATTTTCCACGACGAAAACGAAAAAACAACTAAAATTTATTTTTTTTCGAAAAAAGGCTTCGCTACTTTCTCAAATAGCGCAGGCGCAATCGCATATAGTTTGCTCGATAAGCCCATAACGCGTGGCAAGTTCACTTCGCGCTTCTTCGTACGCATGAGCTTCACAATTTCATCTGCGACTACTTCTGGTGACAATAGGAAGCGTCCAAGCGATTGCTTATAGCGACCGCTCTTGTCGACGTGGTCAATAAACGGCGTATCAATCGGTCCAGGATGAATAGCACTCACAATGATGCCATCCTCTTGTAGCTCCATGCGCAAGCCGTTCACGTAACCGACGATCGCAAATTTCGTTGCGGCATACACGCTCGCTTTTGGCGTCGGTACTTTCCCTGCTTGTGAGCCAACGAAAATGAGTTGACTGCCGCGTGACATGTTGTGTGCAAGTGCGCGAACGAAATGCATCGGCGCACGCACGTTGACGTCTAGCATCGCATCCATGTCGTCGTGTGACATGGTCGCAGCCGTTTGAAATGTGCCGACACCTGCTGAAAAAATGATGACGTCTAGCGGTGGCAACGCTTGTGCAACGTGAGCAATAGCAGTCGGCTCGCGCAAATCTGCTTCAATCGCAATCGCACCGAGCTTTGTCAGCGTCGCCAATGTGCTTGCATTGCGCCCTGTTGCGTACACGGTATGCCCCGCTTCGATGCATCGTTTCGCAACGAGTAAACCAACGCCACTCGTTGCACCTGTAATGAAAATTATTTTGTTCATAATTCACCCTATTAATGTGTAATAAATTTGTTGTGCGTTGTGCTGCTTAATCTGTTGCTGCTGCACTAAATAATCAAGCTGCCCAATCGTTTCAGATAATGTCAATGCCGGCTGCTTCTCAAACACCGGACCAAACAGCAGTTTCGCAAGCTGAGGTGCGCTATATGCATCCTCCGCTTTAAACAACTGAAGCAGCTTCATCGCGCGGTCGTGCTGCTGCTTGCGAATCCCTTTAATGCGCGCAGCTACATCTTGTATCGGCTGCCCATGCCCAGTATAAAGCGTATCGATGTGCAGCGTATTCACATGCGCCAGCGATTCATGGTAACGCAGCAGCGATGAATCTCGGCGAAACGACAAATCAAGCGGCGGCTCAATAAACGGGTTTGGCGTAATCGTATCTAAAATTAAATCCCCGCCGAAGCTGACACCTGTTGCTTCGTTGACATAAATGAAATGGCTTTGGCTATGACCCGGTGTATAATGCGCTACAAAGCCTGGCATGCCCGGCACTTCCTGCAAGTGCTGTAGCGGCGTCGTCACCGGCTTCGTACCAAAATGCGGCATGTCTGACGCTAAAAAATCACGCAGCATTTGCTCTGCCCCAAAAATGCCGTGCTGCTGCAATAGCTGAATATGATACGCTTCATAATAGGAAAGAAACGCTTCAGTTGGCTGCAAAAAATGATTGCAATACGCATGACCGATAACGTTTGCTCGCTCAAACAAATCGACGAGCCCACAATGATCCGGATGGTGATGCGTCAGTAACACTTGCTCCACGTCCGCTAACGTATAGCCCCATTCGCGAAGTGCCGCTTCAATTTGCATTTGCCCTTCCTCACTTTTAAAGCCCGCATCAACGACCGTTAACGTATCCCCTTTTGTAATAAATACGTTGACGACGTTTCGGTAAATGGTCGGTATCGCTACTTGTTTTATTTCCATCGTCCTACACCCCTTCGTACTGAATGATCATTCATCACGATAAGTGTACACGTTTTTTTTGCGTACGTCATTGACGAGCGTTTCGTTGTATTGTTAGTATGACGATAACAAGGAGGAGTTTTTTCATGAACATATTATTTATCGGCGCCGGCTCAATGGCTGAAGCGCTACTGCGTGGTTGGGTGCAGCAAGACGTCGTATCATCACAAAACATTTACGTAACGAACCGCTCAAACAAAGAACGTTTAAACGAGCTACAAACGAAATACGGTGTCAACATTTTTAGCGACAACTTCGCTCAAATGGACGTTATCGTACTTGCGATGAAACCAAAAGATGCAGAAACGAGCTTACAAGCCATTCAAGCACATGTTGCCCCGCACACAATCGTCGTATCGGTGCTTGCCGGCATTCCAGTAGCGACAATTGAACGCTTTATCGGCAAACGCCCGATTGCACGCGTTATGCCAAACACGTCTGCATCTCTTGGCATGAGTGCAAGCGGTATCGCCTTTAACGACGCAATGACCGACGCGCAAAAAAAGTACTGCTTAACGCTTGTAGCAGCAGTTGGCAAAGTAGTCGAAGTAACGGAGGAGCAATTGCACGCCGTAACCGCTTTATCTGGCAGTGGCCCTGCATACATTTATTATATGATGGAAGCGTTCTTTCATGCCGGTGAACAGCTTGGCATCGACAAAGAAACGGTGCGCACGTTAATGATTCAAACCGTAGCAGGCTCAGCAGCGATGCTCGAAACACTCGGCGAAGAACCAGCTGTATTACGCAAGCAAGTGACATCACCAGGCGGCACGACAGAAGCAGGTATTGGCGTTTTAGAAGCACATAACGTCAAAGCCGCGATTGAAGCGTGCGTTTACCGCGCAGCTGCTCGCTCAGAGGAACTTGCAAAAGGGACAACTGTATAAGCAGCACGAAACGCTCAAGGGAAACCTTTGAGCGTTTTTTTACGAATAATTAATAAATTTGAGACCTTCCCTTCATGTAATGCGTATATAGTAAAAAGCAGTATGTTTGCTGCAATCGACTACAAAGGGGAATTTCAATGCTAAAACTTGAAAACGTCGTCAAGCGCTACAAAGATTTTACTGCCGTTGATCAATTATCGTTCGACATGGCACGCGGTGAAATTTTCGGCTTAATCGGACAAAACGGCGCGGGCAAAACGACAACATTTCGCATGATTTTAGATTTGCAAGATACGACGGAAGGAACGATTACGTGGGATGGCAAGCCAATTAAGTCAATCAATCGTGACTGGCTCGGCTATTTACCAGAGGAGCGCGGCATTTTCCCGACGATGAAAGTCGAGGAGCAGCTGCTTTATTTAGGGGAGCTGCGCGGCATGAAAAAGCGTGACGCGAAGGAGCAAGTTAATTTTTGGATTGAGCGCTTTGAGCTAGAGGAAAAGCGCAAAGATAAAGCGGAGACGTTATCAAAAGGGAACCAACAAAAAGTACAGCTCATCGCAAGCTTTCTTCACCGCCCGAAGTTTTTAATTTTAGACGAGCCGTTTAGTGGGCTAGACCCGGTAAATAAAGATTTATTAAAGCAAGCGATTTTACTATTAAAAGAGCGTGGCACGACGATTTTATTTTCAAGCCACCAAATGGATAATGTCGAGGAGCTATGCGATCATTTATGTATTTTAAAGCGCGGCAAGTCATTGTTTGCTGGCAGCTTGCTCGATTTAAAAAAGCAATATGGCAAAGTGAAGCTGCGCGTACGTACGAATGCGACGATTGATGAGCTAACGGCACTTCCTGGTGTTCATCACGTCGAGCAAATGCGTGATGAATTCACTTTATCGCTACACGACGAGCAGCACGCAAAGGCGATTTTTGACGTGCTAAGCGGCGGACAATTTATTGAAAAGTTCAGCTTAGATTACTTATCGCTCGATGACATTTTCAAATTGAAAGTAGGTGCAAGCGATGTCTAAGTTTTTTATCTTAATGAAAACGTCCTACAAGCAAAAGGTGACGTCAAAATCCTTTTTATTCGGTACGCTGCTTTATTTACTCGTCTTAACCGGTGCGGCATTTTGGCCACAAATTAGTGATGCATTTTTTAGCGACGAAGCACAAAGCATTACAGTCGTAAATGAAACTGGTAGCGACTTGCAGGAACTGCTCCTCTCTAGCGACGATTTCACCTACACATTCGTCGATACGAACATTGATGACGTCACAAAAGATATTAGTGCAGACGACATTACCCTTCATATTACCGATGAAGACGGCGTGCTTGCAGCGAATTTATATAGCTTTGATCCACTGCCGTTAAACGCTGAAACGGCGATTTTAAGCACGCTTGACTATGCGAATAAAATTTATGCGGTGCAGCAGCTTAATTTAACGGCTGAGGACGCAAACAACATTTTAAACGCCGTGCCCATTACGACGACGACCGTTTTAAATGAAGACGTAAGCGATAATAAATCAGAAGGAGCAAAATCTGCTGGTGTATGGATTTCATACATTGTCGGCATTATTATTTTTGCCTTCATTATGACGTACTTAACGATGATCATTACCGAGGTAGCATCGGAAAAAGGCTCACGCGCACTCGAAATGCTGCTCGTTTCGATTAAACCAACGACGCATTTTAACGCTAAAATCGCCGCTATTTTCGCCCTCGCGTTAACGCAAGGTGCCGTTATCGGACTTTACGGCTTTACCGTTCTGAACTTTACTGGCGACGGGCAAGCATTGGACGTAATTAAAACGATTTTCGCTGACGTAAGCAGCACGTACATTTTCTTCACGCTGGCCTTTTTAGTCGGCACTGTGCTGCTCTACGTCATTATCGGCGCACTATTTGGCTCGCTCGTAGCAAAAGTCGAGGAGGCCAACCAAGTGATGTCACCCATTATGATGGTAACACTCGCTGGCTTTTACATTATGCTGTCAGGTACGTTCAACCCCGACACGCTGCTCATTACCGTTTCAAGCTTCATTCCACTCGTGTCGGGTATGGTGCTACCGCTTCGTTTAGCCGGCACCGATATGTCCATAATCGAAGCGTGGATTTCGCTCGGCATTTTAATGACCTCAATTGCCGTGTTATATGCGCTCAGCTTATCGTTTTACAAGCGCGCCGTTTTAACGTACTCAACTGGTGGCTTACTACAAAAAATTAAAACGATTTTAAAAGTCACAAGTTAATTGTGACAAAAAAATAAGCGGCACTCCACGCATTTACGCGCTCGTACCGCTTTCTCTCAAACTTCAATTGTATATTAATTGATTTCAATGAATCGCCACACATTTTCATCGAATTTTCAAAAAATTTTATGCTATACTGAATGTAACGAAAAAGAGATGCCCATACTTTTGGAGCATCTCTCGTTTCATTTTATGGACTTATTTACGTAAGGAAGCGCTCTGGTGTACGCACAACGAGCACGTCACATCCTGATGAACGAATAATATTGTCTGACACCGAGCCAATTAAAAAGCGCTCAATGCGATTTAACCCCGTTGCTCCACAAATGACTAAATCCGTCTCCGTTAGCGTCGAAAATTTTTTTACAAGTGCCTGCTTCGGCGAGCCTTGCTCAATAATTGCTTGTACGTTTTCGACACCATAGCCTGTTGCACGTTCTTTATACGTCGCAAGCATTTCCTCTGCATATTCCACCGCACGCTCCATATTCGCCCCGTCCGCATAATCCATCGCAATCGTTGCACGCTGATCCACGATATGAATTAAACATAAATGCGAGCCGACGTTGCGCTTTGCAATACCTACTGCCTTCTCAAACGCAAACTCCGCCTCTTTTGATCCATCAACTGCCACGTAAATATTTTCATACGTAAATACTGTCATGTTCCAACACCCCTTTAATTAAATGATCATACGTAAGCACGCCATCGTCACGACACCAACTAGTACGGTAAGCGACAAGCTTTTCGTCCAAATGGCTACGACAAATGTCGGCACGAGCGCCATCGCATGCAGCCAATCAATCGTTACAAATCGCCCTTCTACTTGAAAAATTGTTTCAAATACGAGCGCACTTAATATACATACTGGTATGTATTGTAGCCAACGCAGTACGATTGGTGGTAACGTCACCGCCCGTACAAATAAAAACGGTAGTATGCGTGGTAACCACGTCACAAGCATACATCCTACAATTAACAGCAGCATTGTCATGTCTCACGTATCACTCCAATCGTCGCACCGATGAGCGTACTTACAACAACTGCTAAATGGCTCGGTAATATGTATAACAAGCCGTACAGCACAACGCCAACGATGCCACAAAGCGTCACGTAATGCAGCAGCTTGTCTTTTTTCGTTGCTTGTAAATTCAGTACGAGTAACGCCGCAAACATCGCCACAAGCGCAAAATCTAAGCCAAATTGCTCCGCGCTCGGTATGTACGCCCCGACGACTGCACCTACTGTACATGACGCAATCCACACGACATACGCCGTTACATTCAAACCGTCCATCCAGTTGCCACCAATTGCTTTTTCCTTCGCAAGTTTCGTCACTGCTACCCCAAATGTTTCGTCCGTCAATAACGTACCAAAGCCGACGTTACGCAGCGTCGAGTAACGCGTTAAATGCGGCGCAATCGTTAGCGACATAAGCAAATGGCGTAAATTGACGACAAACACCGTAATGATGATGACCGACACTGGCGCACCAGCTACATACAGCCCACAAAAAATAAATTGTGCCGAGCCTGCATAAATAAGCACCGATAGTAAAAACACCTCAAGGACGGTTAAATTCGATGCCACGCCGACAACACCAAAGGCAACACCGATGCTAATGTAGCCAAGCAGTGTCGGAATGCAATCGCGCACACCTTGCATAAACGTATCGCTCGTTTGTACGGTCTGTTCCATCATCTCACATCCTTTGTCGCTATTGTAACGAAATTTTCCATTTTTCTCAATATTGTTTCTCTTTCAAATAAAAAAGCTGTTCGAAAATTTCTTTTCGAACGACTTTTTTTAACGTTTTAATAAGACGATGCCACCTGCAAAGATCGCATGGCGAAATCGTTGCTGTAACAAAAAGACGACGTGCCAATCATGTACATGTACAGCAAGCTCGTACTTCGTATATTGTTGAATGAAACGCTCCACGTATTGAAACAGCGGCTCTACATCTACTCCACGTTCCACCTCGACAAAAAAAGGATGATACACTTCACGCGCGGCATAAATACCACGCTTAAACATCCAACGACTTGCTTGCTCATAATGAATTGGCAATGGTCGCGTACTAGCAATGACGAACATTACTGAAGCTTCTCCAAATGCTGCTTCGCAATTGTTGCTGTCCATTCATCTGGATATTCTGTAATGATTTGTTGAGCGAGCTGTTTTGCATACTCCACATCAACTGTACGGAATGCATTGATTAACTGTAATAAACTATCATCACGGTAAGACGACTTTTGGAATGCATCAGCTTCATTGTTCACAATGAATTCATACAGCTCCGTTGCGCGCGTTTGATCGTCTAGCTCTTCATATGTTTTTGCTAAGAAGAATGCCATGTCATCTGCCATATATGAGCTTTGATCCACTGTTGTACCATGCTCGAATACGTCGCGTGCCTCGTTATATTTCCCGTCCTCATAAGCCGCTAATCCTTGCTCATAAATGATGCGAATTTGGTCTTCTGTTAACGATAAAACAGGCTCTTCCTCTAACACATCTACGTCTTCAATCGGCTGTTCTTCCGTTTCAAGCGGTTGCTCTACAGCAGGCTGCTCTACTGGAGGTGCAGTTTCTTCTACTGCTTCATCCGGCGTTAGTTGCGACCAAATAATGAGTAATAAAGCTGTTACACTCACCGCAATAATTGCGGCATACATGCGCCAGTTTTTCTCCTCTGGTATTTCGTCTTGCACCGTCATGTACTCGTGCTGCTCTTTCACCGCTTCTTTTAGCTCCAGTGATGCTTGAATGCGCGGATGCTTTTGAATACGGCGCGGCCACTTATTGACGAACGCTAGCACCTTCGCATCGTAACCATCATATTGCATCGCTAAAATAAATGCTTCATATACAAACGGTGGCAATGGTAAGCTTTGTGTACATACTTGATGCAACAGTAGCTGTGCTTGTTGGAATTGCTTTTCCTTTAATGCATAAATTGCTTCATTGTACTGCGCAAATAACGTATTGTACTCAGGTAGTTTACGATACGTTTCCTCGATTAAATCAATCATCGCATCATCCATATGAACCATTTGCACCCATTTTTGAAGCGCTTCATACGGCTGTCCATTTGCTGCATATACAAGCCCAAGCTCTCGTAAAACAGTATCGTTATGTAGTACTTCTTTTAACAGCACTTCATATACGATAATTGCTTCATCATACGCCTCACGCTTTACGAGAAGTCGTGCGCGTGTATATAATTTTTCATCTGTCATTGTATTCACACCACAATTCTTCGTTATTATTGTTCGGCGTCATCATCAGCTAACGGTTCATCTTGCTGCTCGACACGGCTAGCAGGTGCTACGACGATTTCAATTGTCGCTTTACGTAAAATCGCTCCTGTTTCCATATCGACAAACCCTCGCTCTAATACACGATGTACTTGTCCGATTTCAAAGCCTTCTTCCACTTTATCGACTGAAATCTCTTCTCTTGCAATCATATACGTCGATTCATACGGATCCCCTGGCAATGCGATTTCATTAATTTGCACGAGAGCAAGCTCATCTAAATACTCATTAATTTCTGTCGTCACTTGCGCATACACAATTGATTGTGGATCTGCATTTTCACGTAGTCGATCTAGGCTATCAATGCTTCGTAAAATCACCTCGTCATACGTCGCGTCACGCATTACTGGCTCGCGTTCACCACGCATTGCTCGTTCGAACTGCTCTAACAGCTGAGTAAGTCGTTCCTCATCTACTGCTGGATTACGTACAAGCGTTGTTTTCACTTCATCAGCTAACGTATACAGCTTGTACACTAAATCGTGCTGTGCTGCTTCTAACTCTCGCTTTAATAGCGATACGTCGACCGATTGCAATGTACTAATTTGCTTAATTAACTGATTACGATACATTAAATGTTCATCCATAATATAAATCCCTCCGAATGGCAGTAATTTGCCCTTTCCCGTTTGTATCATTTTACCGATATTTATAGTGTCGTTGCAATAGTTCGCCCTATTTTTCACCATTTTCATTGAAATAGGCTAAAAAATCACGTTTACTTCGCTTTTTGCTATACCTTTTCTTCACTTTTTCGGTACACTAGTGGAAATAAGCTTTTTCATCTACTAGTGTATCATATGTATGCAGCTTAATTGCTTATAAAGAAAAAGTAAAACAGGAGGACATTATGTATATTACAACAACAACAGATGCTTCGCTCATCGCTTCTATGCACAAATTATTTCATGATGCGCATGTCGAACTCCATCCAACTATTTTCAAGCCATTTGAATTACACGCAATGGAGCAGCATTTCCAAGCGCTCGTTCAACAGCCTGCACATAGCTTTTTCCTATTATACCATGAAGAGGATACACCGATTGGCTATGCGTGGATAGAATGGGTAGAGCGAGTAGAAACCCCTTTTATGTTCGCACAAAAAACAATGTTTATCCATCAAATTAGCATCGAGGATGACTACCGCGGCAATGGAAATGGCAATATGCTGCTTGAGTACATTACAGAAGAAGCAAAAAAGCGCAATTTTCCACGCATTGAGCTAAGCTACTGGCTGACAAACTTTGGCGCGAAATATTTTTACCGTAAGCACGACTTTATTCCGTTTGCCGAGCGTGTCTACAAGCAATTATAACAACATATGGCGACAAACTGGAAACGAAATTTTATCATTTGCTATTTTCGCAAGGAGGACGCGTACCTTCTTGCTTTTTTTCTACAAAAAAAGACTATCGCGCAACTTACGCTAAATAGTCTACTTGAAAGCTTTCATCTAAAAGCTCCATTTGTTCGAAATCGATGTCATCTAGCTCCTCGTATGACACGTGTTGCTCGACAACGATTCCTCGTAATTCGTTTGCAGCCGCTATTGCTTCGTCGTATGATGTGTACGCAAATGCCTCTTCCACATCATCCGTCAATTGAGAGGATGCATAGCGATTTGCAACGTATTGTCGTTCTACTTGGACAACAAAATAGCGCATGCACCTTACCCTCCTTTAGTTCATATAAAGAGTTCACAGAAGTATTTCTGTGAACTCGAATTGATAGCACAAGGTCTCTATTGTACCATATATGAAATGAAGATGTACAGTTTTCACTCGCAATTATTGTGGCGTAAACGCGACAGAAATCGCCTCTTTAATCGGTTCACCTGCTGCTGATTTTACGCCCGCTGGAATGATTAAATAGTATGTTGCCCCTTTTTCGTAAGGCTTTTCCGGTGTTACGGTTACGAATTTGCCGTTAATTGCCGGTGACACCGTAATTTTACTATTGAAAATATCTGTTACGTAAATACTTTTAATGCCGTCTTGCCCTAACTCCTCACTGAACTCGATTGTCCACGATTTGTTTGGATTCGCAGCTGGAAGCGTTTCTACCCATGGCTTTGTTTCTGCCACTTTCTTCTTCGCTTCATTGAATCCTTCTACCTTTTGCTTAAATTCCACAAGCAGCGGATTATCTGATTCAGCACCTACAAAACTTGCAAGCTGTTTTAATAACTGCTCAAATGCTTCCTGTGATTTCGCTACTTCGATTGCTTGAACAGTCGGCGAATTTGCTGTAAACATTTCAGCAATTTGCTCCTCTGTTACTGGCCCTGTAATTATTGGCAGTTCAGGTGCTTTTTGCTTCTCACGATATACAACCGTATTTGGATTTGAATAATCGTATGCTAGTAATTCATCATTCACAATTTTAATCGCACCAACTTGTGGTAAGCCGTTTTTGCCTTCATTGTATAAATCTCGCATTAAATCATACGTGCCATCTGCGTCCAATGTCCATAAACGTGCACCGTCGTTATAGTTTGAGAAGAAAATTTTATTATTAAAAATTGTCGCATGTTCTGCCATGACGTTGCGAATTTGTGTTCCTTCACCAAACGTTAGCTTTTTGCTCGTCATTGCACCTGTCTTTGAATTCACCGTCCCTTTTTTAAATGCATAAATGCCGTACTCGTTTTTATCAGCCCCAATATACGTACTCTCTAACACCGTATAATAAATCGATCCGTTAAATTCTAAAGGCTCCGATACTTCATGCCACTGGCTAAACTGCTCTGAAACCGGCTTCACGTACGGTCTTTTTTCTGTAATGATATGACCATGCTGTAAAATTTTTGCCTCTGATAATAAAAATGTTTGGTACGAAATGAAGTCCTCAGATAAATGATTGCCGATTGGGTCACCATGTGTCGCATCGATGTGGTATGTTTGACCACCAATTGTGACAACATTCCATGCATGCCCCTCTTTTACGATTTTTCCATCTGCTGTTTTACCTACGACACGTTCACCGATAACATATTTTGATTCTACGCCCGCTTCGTCCATTAAACGTTGGAACAATAATGCGTACGCTTGACATACACCAACGCCCTCTTTGACGATTGAGTACGGTGAATGCCCTTTTCCAAATCCTTGCGTGTTCGTCTTACCATATTTCGTATTTAAAATGATATAATCGTATGCCGCTTTTACTTTCTCGAACTCATTCATATCCTTTGTGAAAAGTTTGGCAGCGGCTTCTTTTACATAATTTGTAATTTCTTGCTCACGCTGCTGTACAATCGCCACGTCGGCCGCATGCTTTCTAATGTCCGCATCATTTTTGAAATTAAATGATTTGAACTCTGAATTTAGTAAGTGATAGCTATAGTATAAATGCACGGTGACTTGCGTTTCGTTCCCCGTTGTCATCGTACTTCCTAAATAACCGTACCCTGCGCCAACACCGTATACATACTCATTTGTAGCCTTCGCTTGCTCAATTAAACTTTGAATTTTATTTCCGCTATTTTCGCCTGTTTTTAGTTTGAATGTAAATGTTGTCGATGGTTTGTTCGCCGCTAAATCCGCGGCAATTTTCTCAACCGCTTCTTTTTCTGTAATAATCGTATTATTTAAAATCGTTCGGTCGTTCTCTATTATTTCTGCAAATATCGCCTCTGATTGGAGTGCTGTGTCACTAGCAGCCTCTGCATTAATTACAGGCAAAACTAGTAACGAGAATGCCAGAACAGGTGCTGCGATCCATAATCGATGTCGTTTCATATATGTTCCTCGTTTCTTTTTTTAAGTAAGGGATTGCTAATACGGTTGTTATCGACATGAAATTTGTTTTTTTTAGTATAAAAAAAATTAAAAAAAGCCGAAAGTCGCTGTTTATTACAAACAGAAAAGACTTTCGACCTATTATTATAATTGGTATAAATCGGATGATAAGTAGCGTTCGCCAGTATCTGGAGCTAAACTTAATACTCTTGCATCTTTTTGTAATTTCTTTGCGACTTCAATCCCCCAAAATACAGACGCTGCACCAGAAGTTCCAAGCAAAATCCCTTCTTTCGATGCTAAATCACGCGCCATTTGTTGTGCAGGTTCATCTTCCACTAGTAAAATCTCATCATATACGTTTTGATTCAAAATTGTTGGAATGAATCCTGGACCTGTGCCAACAATTTTATGCGGGCCTGGTTCGCCACCTGATAATACCGGCGAGCCTTTTGGTTCTACAACATATACTTTTAATCCCGGTATGCGTTTTTTTAGTTCTTCACCTACACCTGTTACTGTGCCACCTGTTCCTGCTGTTAACACAAGTGCGTCTAGCTTGCCATCGAACGCCTCGTAAATTTCAACAGCTGTTGTGTTGCGGTGTGCATCAGGGTTGGCGCTGTTTTCAAACTGCATCGGAATGAAGCCATGCTCAAACTGATTTAACAGCTCCTTCGCCTTGTCAATTGAACCGGTCATGCGCTCCTCAGCTGGCGTTAAATATACAGTCGCACCGTACGCTTCCATTAACATAATACGCTCTTTTGTCGCATTGTCCGGCATCGTAATAATACATTGATAGCCTTTCGTCGCACAAACCATCGCAAGTCCGATACCTGTGTTACCTGACGTCGGCTCAATCACAACGCTTTTACCTGGGATAAGCTTCCCTTCTTCTTCAGCGCGTGCAATCATATTGAATGCGGCACGATCCTTTACGCTGCCGCCTGGATTAAATGATTCGAGCTTCACGAAAACGTTCGCACCATTTTCATCAGCTAAACGATTAATGCGTACGATTGGCGTGTTGCCGATAAGGTCAGTAATAGATTGATAAATCATGATGTGTCCTCCAATAACAGTAAGTATACTTTTTTAACTTACTTCCATTATAGCGTAATTTTTATAAATTTCACGCATTTCAAACGAAAATAAACGTTGCGTTCGTTCAAAATTTTGTTGTTGTGAATGTACGACGTATTCATTGTATATAATTTAGTGTTTTGTTAGTTAGCTCTCCACATCATAGAAAAAGCTATGCTAAATGTCGATTTCAACGTTTAGCATAGCTTCACTTTTTACTATGAACGAACGATTAATACGTCGCATGTCGCACGGCGAACAACCGTTTCTGAAATGGATCCGATGAATAAGCGCTCTGTCGCATTTAAGCCTGTTGCGCCACAAACGATTACGTCTGCTTCTTCAAAGCTCGTTAAGATGATCTTCGGTGAGCCGACTTCAACAAGGATGCGTACGTCTTGTACACCTTGTGCCTCCGCTTGTACTTTCGCCTCTTCTAACTCTTTCGTGATTTCTCCCTTCAACTGCTCAGCGTACTTGAAATCATATGTAGCAACTGATGTCGTCGAGCGGTTATCAATAACGCTGACGATTGTTAATGCAGCACCTGTTGCAGTAGCGAGCTTAGTAGCACGTGCAAGCGCGACTTTTGATGGCTCAGAAAAATCGACCGCCACAATAATTTGTTTATACATAAAATCATCCTCTCTTTTCTTTAGTATACCAAAAATAAGCAATTGACATGGTGAATTCGCAAACAACATTTTCTAATTTTTGTACATATAATGGATGTGTGAACGGCGTGCTTATGTAGTGTGCAGTAAAAATACTAAAAGGAACAATACATTCCTTAGCACTTTTAACTGCGCATGTCATTGCTTCAGCTTTTTTCTTCATCCTCTAATGCCGCTTTTTGCTCCGCTACGTGAATGATAACCTCGCCCATTAATAGTACGCCGATGCTAATGACAACAAAAATCCATGCAAGCTGCTCTGTGTATAATGTAATTAGAATCCCTAATGCACTGACAACGACTGCTCCCATTAAAAACAACCATAGCTCTTCGTTTCGTTGCTTTTCCATTATTTTCGCCCCTTCACACATCTTCATTACTCCCATTATTCCCTATAAAACAAAAAATAAGCGCATAGTAGAAAATTCCCTACTAATGCGCTTATTTGTTAAGTTTCTATGGTGTTAATGTTAGCTCGTGTGATTGCTCATACGTGCCATCAATACGCGTTTCGGTGTAATCACCGTCTGCCCACGCATTTACTTGATCGGCATACCATTGTGATTTAAAGTGACCACTTTGACCTGGTCCGTTAATATGGTAGGCGCTTGATAAATCATTTAAGTCTGCAACAAATCGCCATGCTGCACCGTGGTCAACTAAACCGTTTGCTGGGTTACCTGCTGCCATTACCGTCGTGCGTGAACCACCAACTGGTACGTACGCCGGATTGACGAAACGTGCAAGTAATTCATTGCTCGCTAACGGATGATCGAATGTAAGCTGGTGATAGTCGCCCCATTTCCAATCTTCAAACTCTGTCTCTGGGTAGAGCGTTTGTAGACGGTTTAGCGCGTCAATAAAGCTGTTGTACACAACGACATCAAGACCGCCGACGCTTGTTAACCATGCGCCTTCTTTACCTTCGTAGCCATCACGAATAATGTTGTCCATTGCCTGGTACTTTCCTTGCATCATTTTGTACACATCGTCTGGAATCGATTTGCGGAATAAATTATCCTTTAAATGCTCCACCATTAAATTGAATACCAGTGGCTCTGATGCGTCTACTGTTTCGTTGTAATCCCACTCTTTTAATGCTGCTACAATGTCGCTATATTGCTTTTCTTCATCTAGCTTTTCAATCGATGTAATGAACTTCGGTAAAAACTCTTTTGCATATAAGTTTACTGTATCCATTTGCATCGCTTGCATATCTTCAACTGTTAAATCGTTGCGTCCTTCTAGTAGCTCAACAATGCGCTCGTAGCGGTACGGCTGTGCCCACATGTCGGTAATATGGTACGGATAGTCGTCTGATACGATTTTGTTGTTTGCTGTAGCGATATAGCCTTCCTCTGGGTTCACAATAGTTGGTAGCTCATCGTACGGAATGTAGCCGCTCCAGCCATATTCAGATGAATCACCTGGTACTGGCAGCGTGCCGTTTCCTTTTAGACGCACTGGAATGTTACCGTTTGCTTTATACGCAATCGTGCCGTCTGCTGAAGCGAATACGAAGTTTTGTGCCGGTGCATTGAAGTCCTCAAGCGCCGTTTCAAACTCATCCCACGAGCCCGCTTTATTAAATGCTAAAATTGCTTGTAGCTCTTTTGTTGCTTCAAGTGCTGTCCACTGCATTGAATACACTTCACTTGCTGGACGATCATCAAAAATTAAATCTGAAATAATCGGACCGTGCTTCGTCGTGACAACTTCAAACTCCTCGACGTCGCCACCTTTTACTTCGATGTTTTCCTCACGTACGTCGGCTTTATAATACTCGCCGTCATATAAAAATTCGTGGATATTTTCAGGATTTGTGCGCTCGATGTATAAATCTTGCACGCTCGGTCCAACGTTCGTTACACCCCATGCAATTTCATCATTATGCCCTAAAATAATGCCTGGAATACCGGCAAAAATAACACCGCTGACGTTTTGCTCTGGTGATTGTAAGTGCATTTGGTACCAAATTGACGGTGTGCCTAATCCTAAGTGCGGATCATCTGCAAGTAGCGGCTTACCTGATGCTGTTTTGTCGCCTGATACGACCCAGTTATTACTACCGTTAAACTCGTTTGGTAATACTGCTGCATCAAACCATGAAGCGACTTTCGGTGCGTCCTCGCTTGCTATAACCGTTTTTGCATCCTCTGGGTACGTAATATCAAGCTCGCTATATAGCTCCTCTGATAAGTTGTTTACTGCCCAATGACGGAATGCAAGTAAGTTCCAATGACCACCTAAATCGTACGCCATATATTTACCGATTGTTAATGAATCAATCGGTGTCCATTCCTCTGGTTCATAGCCTAGCACAGAAAATTCATAGCTAAATTTCCCTTCTGCGATATAGGCATTTACCCCTTCAGCGAACCATTGTAGCACTTGCTTTGATTCGTCATCATAGCCGTCATACGATGCTTCTGCTGCGTGGCGTAAACTAAATGTACGGAAAAATTTATCCGTATCTACTGCCGATTCCCCAACGACTTCCGCTAATCGTCCACTCGCTTGACGACGCGATAAATCCATCTGGAATAAACGGTCTTGTGCTTGTATGTAACCTTGTGCGCGGTATAAATCCGCTTCTGTTTGCGCCGTAATATGCGGCACACCTGCCTCATCGCGTACGACGCTTACTTCTTGCTCTAGTACATCGACTTGCAATTCGCCTTCTATTTTAGGCTTCGATGCGTTAATGTACCAGTTGAAGCCACCAATCGCCAATGCGACGATTGCGACAAGTGCCACAACGACCGACAACGCGATTTTCCAACCTTTTTTCATGTACAAATCCTCCTTCAACAACTACTGCATGCCAAAAATACGACTTCTCTCTTATTTATAAGGAAGCAAGCCATATTACTTTTTCCAATGTGGCTTATTATACTCACTCGCCTTAAAATTGTAAACCGGCTGAATGTGTTCGACGACGTGAATTTACTCGGTCGCCTAGCGCATGACGAGCACACACTTCGCCCCATTTTCGAATAATCCCTTTTATTATAACAAATGAAACGGTATACTACTTCCTAAAATAGAAAAGTAGGTGCATACATATGTATGACGTTTTAATCATCGGCGCAGGCTCAATGGGAAGTGCTGCCAGTTATTTTTTAGCGAAAGAGGGAAAGAACGTATTATGTATCGACGCATTTGACCCACCGCATACAGAAGGAAGTCATCACGGCGAAACGCGCATTATTCGCTACGCATACGGCGAAGGAACAGATTACGTGCAACTAGCATTGCGTGCTGGTGAGCTTTGGCGCGAGCTAGAGCAGCAAGTCGGCAAACAGCTATTCATTCAAACCGGCATGCTAAATATCGCAAACGACGGCGCGACGTTTTTACAAAATATCGAAAAAAGCGCCGCGATGCACGACATTGCAATCGAATCATTATTACCAACAGATGTACATAACCGCTTCGCTGGCATTACGCTACCGGACGACATGACTGCTTTGTACGAGGCGTCCTCTGGTGTGCTGCGCGTAGAAGATTGCGTCAGCAGCTACCGTCAAGTTGCCGAGGCAGCGGGTGCAACGTTTCGGGTGAACGAGCCGGTCATATCGATTGAAACAGGCACGACGCAGCGAGTGACGACGATTCACGGTACGTATGAAGCCGCGGTCATCATCGTTTGTGCAGGAGCGCATTCAAAACAGCTACTAAAAACCGCAAACATCGACGTACCGCTCACACCGACGCGCAAAACGTTCGCCTGGTTTGAAGCATCTAATTTATACGACGCATCGCAGTTCCCGGCATTTTTGCTTGAGCGCGACAACTATTGTTACTACGGCTTCCCGAGCATCGACGGCAGCGGCTATAAAGTAGGGCGTCACGACGGCGGTCAGCCAATCGACGTCACGCAGCCGATGCAGCCGTTTAACAATGACGATTTAGTCGAGCTTGAATATTTTATTACGACGTACATGCCACAAGTCGGCGCATTTAAATTCGGAAAAGAATGCAAATATAATATGACTGACGATGAGCATTTCATTATTGATACGCTACCGAACAACGACAACGTCATATTAGCGACTGGCTTTTCTGGTCACGGCTTTAAATTTAGTAGCGCAATTGGCGAGCTGCTTTGTCACTTAGCAATGAAAGAGCCGACTGCATACGATTTATCACGCTTTTCACTTACGCGTTTTTCACACGAATAAGGAGGGGTTTTATGCGACGTGTCAAAGTATTTTTGCCGATGACGCTCGATCATTATGTCGCAACGGAGCAAGGCAATTTAAACTGGTTAAACAACATCGAGGGCTTTCATGAGGAAGGTTTTGGCAAAATGTATGACTCGATCGATACGTTAGTTGTGAGCCGCCCGATGCTTGAGTGGCTCGACGCGTTACCGAATATGACATTTCCGTACAAGACAAAAACGTGCTACGTGTTCTCACGCAGCGACCAAGCGACCCATGACGGCATTACGTGGGTAAACGAGGACGTCACGACATTTTTACAGACACTCAAGCAACAAGACGGCGGTGACATTTGGCTGCTCGGTGGTGGTCAGTTTTTGCGCACGGTGCTTGATGCGCGATTAGTCGATGAAGTGATCGTGACGATTGCACCAATTATACTTGGCAGTGGCATTCCTTTTTTCAGCGGTGTGTTGAATACGCAGCACTTATCGCTTCAGCACGTCGAGACGTTCGGACAGTTTGTCGAGATTCGTTACGCTGTTGTACCGACATAAAAAAATGGGAGCTATTCGAAAATTGCTTTTCGGATAGCTCCCATTACTTGTTATACCGGTACTGCTGCTGGCTCAATCACACTTACTAAGTTTGCCATTTCAATTGCTGAAATAGCGCAATCGTAGCCTTTGTTGCCTGCTTTCGTACCAGCGCGCTCAATTGCTTGCTCGATCGATTCTGTCGTGACGATACCGAAAATAACTGGCACGCCTGTTTGCAGCGATACTTGTTGAATGCCTTTTGCTGCTTCGTTACATACGTAGTCGTAATGCGTCGTTGCACCGCGAATGACTGTACCAAGACCGATCACAGCGTCGTACTTGCCGCTTTCCACTAATTTTTTGGCGATGAATGGCACTTCGTAAGCACCTGGCACCCACGCCACTTCAATTGCATCGTCTTCTACACCGTGACGACGTAAGCCATCTACTGCACCGTCTAATAATTTTGAGTTAATGAAGTCGTTGAAACGCCCTACGACGATGCCTACACGTAATCCTGTACCGATTAAATTTGCTTCAATTGTTTTTACCATGTTGTTTTCCCCCTTAGTTATGTACAAGCTGCATATGCGCAACAAGTTGTTCGATTGTTAAAATAATCATGCCGTGCTGTGCCGCAACGACCTCTAACTCTGGACGACGCGCCATCGTACCGTCGATATTTAAAATTTCACAAATAACGGCTGCTGGTGCTGAGCCACAAAGCTTCGCAAGCTCAACACCTGCTTCTGTATGCCCACGACGCTCTAGTACGCCACCACGCTTTGCAAGCAGCGGGAACATATGCCCTGGACGTTTAAATTGCTGCGGCGTCGTTGTCGGGTCGCATAAACGTTGAATCGTTTCAGCGCGCTCAAACGCACTAATGCCCGTCGTCGTCGTTTCAAAATCAACGCTTTCTGTAAATGCTGTGCCGTGCGGGTCTGTGTTATGACGAACCATTGGCGCAAGCTGTAATCGCAGCGCAATGTCCTCATCAATCGGTGCGCAAATGAGTCCGCGCCCATGCACGGCCATAAAGTTAATATTTTCAGGTGTTGCATGCTCGGCTAAACAAACGAAATCCCCTTCGTTTTCGCGGTCCTCATCATCAACTACGATAATGATGCGCCCTGCCTTCAAGTGCTGTAATGCTACGTCTACCATGATTGTTCCTCCCCGTGTTTAAAAGCCGTGCTGCGCTAAAAAGTCGCGTGAAATATTCGACGTTGCTTGGCGCTGCGCCATAAAGTGCTGCACGTATTTGCCGAATAAATCACATTCGATGTTGACAATGTCGCCAACTTGCTTTTTGCTTAAAATTGTTTCTGCATATGTATGCGGAATGAGCGATACCGTAACGCTCGTATCCGTAACGTTAAAAATCGTTAAGCTAATGCCGTCAATGCAAATGGAGCCTTTATGAATGCACTGTGCAGCGAGCTCTTTCGGTAGCTGAATATCGACATATACCGCGTTGCCTTTTGGTGTTTTTCGCAGCAGTGTACCGACACCGTCAACGTGCCCTAATACGATATGTCCACCGAAGCGACCGTTTGCAGCCATCGCACGCTCTAAGTTAACGACGCTACCACGCGCAAGTGATCGTAAACTCGTTGCGTCAATCGTCTCAGGCATAACGTCCGCCGTGAAGCTTTTTGGCGTACATGTCGTCACGGTTAAACAAACACCGTTTACGGCGATACTATCACCGAGTTGCACATCTTCAAGCACTTTGCTCGCTTGAACTGTGAGTGCAATCGCATCGGCTGTCGCTTGAATGCTCGTAATTTGACCGATTTCTTCAATAATTCCTGTAAACATAAAATCCTCCTAACCTCATTTAACTACTAGGGTTAAGTGATGGACTCGTGCAATGCGCGTCTGTCCGTCCATAAAAAAATCCACTAACGAGTCGTTAGCGGAAGAATGAACGGTACACGAAATAAGCCTTTTTTATCGCGATTTTTCGCCATGACGAAAAATACGAAAAAGCTCGTTTTTGTACGCCTTCTCCCATCCAGACTATACTGTCGGCTTTGGAATTGCACCAAATCCTGCGATTGCTCGCTCGTAGGCTTATGAAGTTTCCTTCAATCACTACCGGTTGGGATTTTCACCCGACCCCGAAGACCAATTATGTAATTGCAATAAAAAAAGCATCCTGAGAAGATCGGGATGCGAAAATTGCGTATACGAAATACAGCTAGTTGCCGGCAATTTTAGGCATGCTAAAAAAGCGCGTACTAACGACTACGATCCGCCTTCTCTCATCCAGACTATACTGTCGGCTTTGGAATTGCACCAAATCCTGCGATTGCTCGCTCGTAGGCTTATGGAGTTTCCTCCAATCACTACCGGTTGGGATTTTCACCCGACCCCGAAGACCACTTGTTTAATTGCTTTAAGCGTAGCAGAACTAAAATTACTCTGTCAACTATAAATTTTCTGACAATACAAAAAATAAAGCATAGCCGCGGTGTTAACCGTTGCTATGCCTTACTTTACGCATATGCTTTTTTATTTTGCCTCTTTTGCAAATGGATCGCCTTTAATTAAACCAACGATGAAGACGAATAACGGAATCCCGATCACAAGCCCCCACGCACCGAACAATAGCTCCCCGACCATCAGCACGATGAACGTATAAAAAATCGGCAGCTTCATCGTAATCGAATACAGCTTCGGATTTAAAAAATACGACTCAATCGCATGAATAACCATAATCATAATGATCATGTACACAACATAAATTGCACCGCCAATTTGGAATGCGATGATCGATAACGGCACGAGCGAAATGACAACACCGATGACCGGCATAAGCCCGAGGAAGAAAATCATGATCGCTAAGCCGATAATGTTCGGGAAGCCAAGCAGCACAAGCCCGATAATCGACAGCACCGTATTGACCGTAGAAATCATAATTTGCACTTTAATCGCAATGCCAAACGTATTTAAAAAACTTTGTCCAAACGCCGCGACTTGATCATAAATTTTCGCTGTATCTGTCGTGCGTAGTGACGCCGAAAACGATTTAATTTTATCCAGCTCAAACAGGAAGAAAAAGCTCAGTAAAATCGCAACGAACGCTTCGAGCAGTAACGTGCTAATTCCGGTTGTTGCTGCGAGCGCCTTCGCACCAATACTCTCTAACATGCCGCCCATGTCTAAGTTGTTGAGCAAATCATAAATTTGTACGGGCAATACACTTTCATACGCCTGCAAATTAAACGAGGAGCCTTGAATGACAATCGCTGAAAATTGCTGCACCGCAACCGGCAAATAGCGGTAGCCGGCAAATCCAATGACGAATAGCACGATGCTATACATGATGACAATGATGGATTTTTTCATCTGCCACTTCGGAGGAATAATATGCAGTATTTTTGTAAAAATAGTATACGCCAAATATGTAAAAATAAATGTTAGTAATAAAAAGTTTAATGCGTTTTTCAAAAAGAACAATAACGCAATTAAAACGAATACCGTTAACCACTTTAACGATAATTTATTTTGAATAAATTGCACACAAAATCCCCTTTCACTTTCTTCTTATCATACCATAATATGTTGTTGGCACGAGGGCTGAGACTTCACTTTTATAAACAATGAAAAAAAGATCATTCAAAACAACACTGTTTCGGATGATCTTTTTTCACATATGCTGCTCTCATATTATTTCACAATAACTTTCCAACCATACGTATCGTCTAGCTTCCCGTATTGAATGCCCGTTAACGTATCATATAATAGCTGTGCGACTTCACCAATTTCGCCGTTGTTCACCACATATTCTTTTCCTTCAAATTTCAGCTGTCCGATTGGTGAAATAACCGCCGCTGTTCCTGTACCGAACGATTCCTCAAGCGTGCCATTATTATGTGCTTCAATAATTTCTGTAATTGAAATGCGGCGTTCTTCTACTGGAATGTTATGTTTACGCAACACTTGCAGCATCGAATCGCGCGTAATACCTGGTAAAATACTGCCGTTTAATGCAGGCGTTACGACCGTTCCGTTTATTTTGAAGAAAATATTCATGCTACCTACTTCTTCTACGTACTCGTTTTCACGACCGTCTAACCAAAGTGTCTGCGCATAGCCTTCTTGTGCTGCTACTTCTTGTGCCTTTAAGCTGCTCGCGTAGTTACCGCCAGTTTTGGCTTCCCCTGTACCACCTGCTACTGCACGTACATATTGTTTTTCTACTAAAATTTTAACAGGGTTAATGCCTTCTGCGTAATATGAGCCAACTGGTGACATAATGATAATAAACTGATATTTCTTCGATGGTGATACACCTAAGTACGGCTCTGTCGCAATGATAAATGGACGGATGTATAACGACGTATTTTCTGCTGTCGGAATCCAATCACGGTCAAGTTTTACAAGTTGCTTTAACGCCTCTAATGCTAGCTCCTCATCGATTGGCGGAATACATAAGCGAGCGTTCGATGCGTTTAGACGCGCGAAATTTCGCTCTGGACGGAATAAGGCTACTTCACCATCTACTGTAATGTATGCTTTCATTCCTTCAAATACCGTTTGCCCATAATGGAACACCATAGCGGATGGATCTAGCAACAGCGGCTGATACGGAACGATGCGACCATCATGCCAACCTTGCCCTTCTGTGTAATCTAAAATAAACATATGGTCAGTAAAAATTTTCCCAAAGCCTAGCTGATCCGCTGCTGGTTTTTGCTTCGGTATGCGGGCGTGCTCGATTTTAAATGTATATGTCATATCATTCGCTCCTATTCCTATGTAAATTTTACCTTCTTATCATACCACGTAATCAACATTTACAATATTACGAATTTTCGATGTTTCTTTCATTATTAATGGACCTGTCTAAATTAAAGTGCGATGTAACCGATACCACAACCTATCGATTTGTACAAACATAGACATAGCTTACTGCCATCTTCATTTCTTTTTTCAATGTAAGCATAAGAAAAAATAATAGTTTTTCTCTACTTATAACAGGTGTTGCTTTTCATGCCTGATGCCGCTTCCTGCTATTTTGACATAGATTTTACAGCATGCTATTGTAAAGTCATAAGAACACCACTCGCTTACAACAAGCTGAGTGGTTCTCTGTTTTTTAAGGGGAAATAACACGTGCAAGCACGACGAACGATAATGGTCTTTTCTATTTACTGATGTGAATGGAAGAGATTTTTTTGTGATTCAACTTCATTATTCCGACTTCAGAATGTATCTTCCAGCATATCTGATTGAAAAAATATGACGTTTCTTGCTTCATTATGTCATCAAATTTATACTAAAGTACAAAAAATGAAATACCACTTTATTTATCTGAAAATTTTATATTGATAAAATAATTCGAATACTTATAATAAAACTTAATTCAAATGAGGAGGTTGTTTCTGTAGGCTGGCATGCCTTATCACTTGGGATTTTTCCTGCAAAAAGTAAAAGTGTGAATGATTGTGAAATCATCGTTGCGTCCGATAGGTGGCGAGGGACTCAACGCATGAGATTATCTTCAGAAGATGCAATATCTAAAAATTCGCCTTTCGCATTTTTTGCAGTTGATAAACCAGAGGAACATGCTGTTTCAAAGAACAAAGATTGGGATTCGGTTTTATTTGTAGCAGATTTCGAAAAAATTACTAAATCGATGAAAAATGTTTTTGCGGAAACCTTGGCCGATACGGTAGTGCATATCATCAAGACGGCTGAATTAAAAGAATTTGAAAATAATAAGAAAGGAAATTGAAAATGAAGACTCTTTTACGTATTTCTCTTTGTGCAGGGGCGGTTTTAGGATGCATGACCGGATGCAATACGCCGCAGATAGTCAACAAGATTGAACGGGTTGAAAAGATTGATCC
>JAXJTE010000121.1:0-4640 GCA_036309765.1 Caryophanon sp.
ATGCTGCACACTGTTGCATACTTAACGAAGGCATACGCGGAATCGATTGAGGAAATGGGCGACGAGCCGATTGAAGCGTTGCGTGCAAGTGGCGCAAACTGGTGGCACATCGTTCGTCACGCAGTTATTCCGCAAACGTCATCATTCATCGTATCGTGGACGTTTTTACGCTTTGAGACGAACTTCGACGTGGCGATTGCGATGGGCGCCGCGGCAGCAGCAGGAGGAATTGGTTTCGAGCTATTCATGGCATCAAGCTTCTACTACGACTTACATGAAGTTGGCGCCATTACGTATTGTGCATTGATCGTCGCGTTCATATTGGAGTTTTTTGCAGTATGCATTAAACGTCAACTCATGGCAAAATAAAAATGTTAGGGAAGCAGGTAATTTGCTTCTCTAACATTTTTTATTACGTTAACTGAAACGAAAAACGATCGGTACGGTATAAAATTTCCGTATATTCAAGCAGCGTATTGCGCGCGACGTCCCAGTTGTCCGATTCGACTTTTGCTAGCGGCACAAGCATTTCACATTGTAGCATTTCGCGGTCAAACTCCGTCGCATATTGAATCGATAGCTCCGAAAACGTACTCGTAAACGACGTAATGCCACATTTGCGATAAAACTGATACATCGACGTTAAGCGGTGGTCGATTTGCTTTACTTGCGGCACGTGCTCGATGACGACGTACGAGCGATGCAGTGCAGCTGGCTCGTCGTCAATAAAGCGAAGGCGCTCAATTAAATAAAGCGTTTGGTTATGTATGTGATGGCGCTTATAAATCGGGTGCGTATGTGGCACTTGCTCAAGCTTTGTAACGACCGACTTATAATTGGCTGCTTGCTGGCTCATCTTCTCGCTAAAGCTTTCCTGACCAGTCATGACGACTTGTAGTGGCTTTTGCGTATGCTGAATGAAGCGTCCAACCCCTTTTTGCGAATAAATAAGCCCCATCTTCTCAAGCATCGTATAAACGTTTCGTACTTTAATGCGCGATAGCTGAAACTGCTCCACTAGCTCATACTCGCTCGGCAGTTTATCGGCCGCCGTATACGCACCGTTATGAATGCGCTGCAATAAATAATCTTTCATTAATCGTTCTTGTTGTTCCATCGTAAACACCTCTGTCATTTTTAGCTTTAGTATACACGCTTGTTTTAGAACGCTTAGCTATTGTAAAGGGGTAAAACGTTGATGCCGCGCACGTTCGCAAAAAAACGTAAAAATGATATTAAATGTTGTAAATGTTTTGTGTAGCGCATGTTTTTATTAAAATAAGTGACGCGCCATTTACATTCACGAACGAATCGGCTACGCTTTGTACACTAACGAATGTTTGGAGTGAGTACATGGATTTACAACTCGATGGCGACATCATTCTCCTCTTATTATGCTTTGGCTTTTTAGCGGCGTTTATCGACTCGGTCGTTGGTGGCGGGGGATTGATTGCGTTGCCGGCGCTATTGTTTACTGGCATGAGCCCTGCGACAGCACTAGCGACGAATAAGCTTGCCGGCTCAATCGGTTCAGCGACGAGCACGTTTTTGTTTTTTAAATCGGGCAATATCGATATGAAGCGGGCGATGAAATGGTTTCCGCTGACGTTCTTTGGCTCAATGGCAGGGGCGCTAACTGTTCACTTTATTGACCCCGATTTACTAAAGCCACTCATGCTGTTTATGCTTGCGGTCGTCGCGGTGTATACGATTGTGAAAAAAGATTTAGGTAGCACAACGAAGGAAATTATGTGGACGAAGGGGAAGCGGCTAACATTTTTAGCGGTGCTTACATTGATCGGCTTTTACGACGGATTTTTAGGTCCTGGGACGGGCTCGTTTTTCATTTTTGCATTCGTGCTTCTTAGTGGTATGAACTTTTTGAAGGCGGCGGGCAATGCGAAGCTGCTGAACTTCGGTAGTAATATCGGGGCGCTCCTCATGTTTTTTGCGCTCGGACATGTAGCGATTGTGTACGGGCTCATTATGGGCGCGGCACAAATTGTCGGCTCGGTCGTCGGCACGCGCTTTGCATTAAAATATGGCAGTCATTACGTGCGCATTTTATTTATTATTGTGACGTGCGTGCTGCTTGCGAAAAATTTTTACGATTATTTCATTGCATAATAAAAAGAGATGCGCATCGTGTTTGGCGCATCTCTCTTTATTGTATTATTACACTTTAAAGCGATTCACTTCTTCTTGTAGCTCCATCGCGTCCTCGCTCAACGTTTTCGCCACGGCATTAATTTCTTCCATCGTTGCCATTTGTTCTTCTGTTGATGCAAGCACGGTTGCACTGTCATCAGCTGAAGCAGATAACGCTTGTGCCATGTCTTTCACCGATACGGCCACTTGCTCAGCTGTTGCTGAAATTTCCTCTGACGCCGCCGACACGTTTTGAATTTTGCTATTCATTTGCGTAATCGAATCGGCGATCGTTTCAAATGATGTTTGGGCGTGCTGTACGTACACAACACCTTCATCAATATTTCGCATCGTAATGTCTACGCTGCGCTCTACTTCTTTGGTATCTTGCTGAATTAAGTTCGTTAATGTCACAATTTGAGTAGCCGAATTTTTCGATTCCTCTGCAAGCTTACGAACTTCATCTGCAACGACCGCAAAGCCTTTTCCGTATTCACCAGCTCGTGCCGCTTCAATCGATGCATTTAACGCAAGCAAGTTCGTCTGTTCCGTAATTTGCGTAATGACGCGCGTAATGTTTTCGATTTCAGCTGACTGTATGCTTAACTGGCGCACTTTTTCACGCGTATCATGTGAAGATTGCTGAATGACGCTCATTTGCTCCTCAGTCGTTTGAAGCGTTTCCGTACCTTTTGCCGTAATGTCTTGCATGTGCTGTGCATCCATTTGAAGTTCTTGTGCGGCCTCTGCAATTTGATTGACGCGGCTCGCACTTTCCATCGTCGCGGCGGCACAATCGACACCAATCGTAGCTGTTTGACTACTTTCTAATGCAATTTGCTCGACGCGTGCTGCGACATCCTTCGTTACGTCTGTAATGGCATCGGTACTTGCCGCTAGCTCTTCGGTCGATGTCGTCGTGTGTGAAATGTTCATCGACACGTGGGAGATTAAATGGGCTAAATTATTTTTCATATTGTTAAATGCTGTCGCTAATTTGAAAATTTCATCCTTCGATTTTACCTGAATGTCCGCTTGACGCAAATCACCAGTCGAAATCACTTCTGCGGCATTCGTTAAGTATGTTAACGGTCGAGTAATGCCTAACGTTAAGCGAATGGCTAAGATGATAACGAAAATAATGCTCGCAATCGACACTAAATTTAGTAATAGCTTGCTGAGCGTTGCATCCTCTGTTGTAGCAATGCTTGACTACTCTAACTGCTCTGTTTGGAAGGCGATAATTTCATCCACTGCTGCAATCATCGATAAATTTGTTGGCGCTGCGTACAGTAGCTGCAAGAGTTATTACAGAACACGCTTCCTATCATCTATATCTGTTAGGAAGTACACCGTATAGTGAGACTGGTGATTCAGTTTTTGAGCTGTATAAAACGACACGTCAAGCGCAAGTGGACGCGTTGTATGATGAGCTGATCGCCATTCAGCAATTTATGAATGATAATCAAATTGCCGAATATATCGCAACACTACAGCCGTTCGTCACAGCACGTACTGTTTCAGCTACTTCGATTGAATCACTTCCAACATACGCAGCGGTCGCACCATTCATTCAAAAATCGGAATACGGTTATACAGTTGATGAAGCGGCAAACCGTGATGCACTCCAAGCATTTGTGGACGAGCTCGCAACACGACAAGATGAAGCATCACGCGTATTGCTTGAGCAAGTGCGTGATGTGCTTGCAAAGCCAGTTGCATTTAAACCAATTTATATGAGCTAATAAAGAAAAGCTGATTTGCATATGAACGTGCAAGTCAGCTTTTTTCAATATGATGGACAGAATATTTCCATATTATGATAAAGATGAATAATTACGTATGAATTAAACATTCATTCCTCTATAATAAAGTAGATTTTACTAATTTCTGTATAATCTAAATTTTCAGAACTAATTGGAGGGATTGTGTGCAAAAACAAACAGCATTTTACGTAGCAAGCGCCGCATTTGCAGCCACTATTTTATTTACAGATGACAAAGCAAGTGCCGCTTCGATCGTCGTTCAAGACGGCTATCAACTTTTAGAAAAACAAAACACGGTACAAACATTTGATTTAGCAAAGGAACAGACAACACGAACGATTAACTTCTCGTTACCAGTTGATGCGACAACCGTTAAAGCAAACGACAACATCGTATTATTTGACGTAACTGCATCAGAAAAAGTAACGGTTACCGCAAAAGTTGCTTCAAACAAAACGAGCGTGGACGTCAAGCTTGCAGAAGGCGTTACATATAAAGAAGGGCACGAATACCGTTTACTAATTGGCAACACAATAAAAAACGTTGCCACGAAAACCGAATCGTTAAAGCAAGCGATTCAGTTTAACTACAAAACGATCAACGTAACAGCACCACCCGTAGCGAAACCTGAAGGCGAGCAAGCAGCAAATGGCACACTATCTGGCACGATTTCGTCGATTACAGCAAGCAACGTGACGATTGGCGACAAATCATACAGCATGAGCA
>JAXJTE010000122.1:0-3339 GCA_036309765.1 Caryophanon sp.
CACAGGTTATAGTAAAAAAATGGATGTTTACTACCTCTGTTCAAGTGTCTTCGTTTTTCTTCTTCAACTTAAAATAAAGAAAACAGAATATTTTGTGAATATTTACGCGACGCTAGTGTACAATAATATGTTTCAATAGTTGCATATACTCACCTCAACTGTATATACTGTACATATACAGTTAGTGAGGTGATCCACATTGATTCAGCTCGACAATAAAAGCGCCTTACCGATTTATGAGCAAATTACAGCACAGCTAAAGCAAGCGATTTTGCGAAACGAATTGCGTCCTGGCGATGCACTTCCTTCCATCCGTGCGTTAGCGACGATGCTGCACATTAGCGTCATGACAACGAAGCGCGCGTACGCTGACCTTGAGCGAGATGGCTTCATTGAAACGATTCGTGGCAAAGGAAGCTACGTCACATCACAACATCCCGACTTACTGCGTGAACAATTTTTGCAGCAAGCAGAAGCACTTTTCACACAAGGCATTCAAATCGCAGCAAGCGCTAAGTTATCCAAGCAAGATGTACTCGACGTATTCGAATTGCTATTAAAGGAGGAATTTGATGAATAGTATCATTGTAAAAAACGTATCGTTAAAGCAAAAAATGTTCGCATTAAAAAATATTTCATTCGAAGTAGAGCAAGGAACTGTTGTCGGCGTCATCGGTCGTAACGGCGCGGACAAAACAACGCTCCTAAAATGCCTGCTTAACTTGTACCGCGACATGATGGGCAGCATTTTTTTGCTCGAACAAAATGTATTGACGCAAGATGCGACCATTAAAGCACAGCTCGGCGTCGTTTTTGATGAATGGCATTTGCCACTTTCGCTAAAGCCAAACGATTTAAACAAAACGTATAGGCTATTGTTTCCGACGTGGGACGAAGCATATTATGTTCAGCTGCTTGATGAGCTACATCTTCCGCGAGACAAAAAGGTAGAAACGTACTCTCGCGGCATGCGCATGCTTCTTCAGCTCGTACTTGCGCTTAGTCATCATCCGAAAATGCTGCTGCTCGATGAACCGACGAGCGGGCTTGATCCCGTTATGCGCCAGCACGTATTGCAGTTACTTAGTCGCTACATGGAGGACGAGACGAACACAATTTTTTTCTCAAGCCATATTACGAACGATTTAGAAGTGCTTGCGGACACCGTACTTTGCTTGCATAACGGGGCGATACTGTTTCATAAAAATAAAGATACACTGCTATACGAATATGTTATTGCATCAAGCAACACGCCAATTGACGGAGCAGTTGCCGAGCGTGAAACATCGCTTTACACTGAATATTTAGTGCCACGTTCGATGCTTGCTGATACAATGCAGCACCGTTCTGTCACGCTTGATGATCTACTCGTCTTTTTCACGGAGCCAATCGTATGATGCTACGTCGATTTTTATACGCCCAATGCAAGGAATCCGTAAGCATCGCCCTTTCACTATTTATCTTTGTGACCGTCGCACTGATGCTCATTTTTCACTACGATAATTTATTGCTCGTGTCGTTTTACATTGCCATTATGTATATCTTTGCGCTACTGTCCGACGAGCTGATTGCATATCGACACACGCTTGCCGCAGCACCGATTGCTCAGCGCACATTTTTATATAACGCCTTTTTCATGTTCGTCGCAGTTGGTATCGGCTTAATCGCACTATATAGCATTCTCGCAGCGATTTTTTCCATACCACACATGCTAGCGTATTTCGTGCTATTACTGCTTTTCCAACTGTCGCTCGTATTATTTTTACCAAACTTGCCATATGTAGTCATTGCATTCATTGTCGTCTACGTATTGTCCATAATCGACATTGAAAACTTTACATTATCATTACAATTTGTCTTCATCTTATACGTACCATTTATTTTGAGTTTCTTCTTATTAAATAGGTCAACAAAATGGAGGGCTTCTTCATGAAATTATTTTGGCATTTACAATGGCAACAGTTTCGCTATGAATATAGCTTACTGCTCATTGCCGCAATCGTTGCATCGTTTTTTCTTTCATACGATAGCATGAGCGAAATGCAGCTACTCATCTTCGCCTACACACTTACTGTTTCAAATATGGCCGCAGCACCGCGCATTATTGCGTCGCGCAAACGATATATGTTTTTACGCTCACTGCCGATTTCAAAACAAGCAATGACGCGCTACTTCATTTACACGCAGCTACTGTTTACGCTCACTTGCTTTACGCTCATCGCACCAATGCATTTTTACGCCGCGCATGTGCAACAGCAGTGGGATATGTTTACGCTATCATTTTGTGCCGCACTCAGCATTTGCTTGATCGGACATATTATGATTTTGCCACATGTGCTAAAAAATATGGAGAAAGCGTCCATGCTATACATGATTGCTGTTATGATAATTGCAATGATTGTTATGTACCCACTTTATTACATCGTGTGCTCGTTATTTACTAACATCGCCGTCGTGCTTATGTTTATACTAACGGCTAGTGTACTATTATTTTATTTACGTTGGATGAAGCGATATATGCATATAGAAATATATGAAAATTCTAATATATAAACATATACGTATATGAATATACAAAAACCGAAGTACGCGTCGATGCGTACTTCGGTTTTTTATGCGCGGTTATTTAACGTTTCTGAAATGATGTTGAAGATGCGTGAATCGTCATCTGTTAATGAACTGCTAACATATTGCTCAATCAGTTCATTAATCATCATGTCAGCGTTCGATGCTTTACCCATTTGCACGAGCGCATTTAATTTACTACGCGTCGATTTCGAAATGCGCACGCTCGTAATTTCTTCGGTCACTGTGCGTGGACGTCCAACTTTTTTTGGTTCTTCTTGCGGCTGCTCGGCAACTTTTTCCACTTCTTTTAAAGAAAATGTTTTCGCTGGCTCGATTTTTGGTCCACGATTTAATAGCTTCTTTTTCGGTTGCAATAAATTACTCATGCATACCACCTCCGTTTAGTTCTGCTTCTAGGCGCTCAATAAATTCCTCAGCAATGCCGTTATACACTTTATGCACGCGGCGGTCATGCATGTCGTCATTCGTAATGCCCGTTAAATCAAAGCGCTTCAAACGTTCCATATTCATGACAACTTGCTTAAAAATATTTTCCTCGCCAAATACATCTTTCGCATTTTCAAGCGTCGCTAAATCAACAGCCGCTCCATTTTTCAAAATAACCGGTAAAATGCCGATGATATCTAGCTCAGCGTTATAATCATCAATGAGCGATTGCAAATAGTTAGTAAACACTTCCGCACCAG
This sequence comes from Caryophanon sp., assembly GCA_036309765.1. GTDB lineage: Bacteria > Bacillota > Bacilli > Bacillales_A > Planococcaceae > Caryophanon. Next base: position 3,276 of record JAXJTE010000122.1, read on the forward strand.
CTAAACTGCGCTCCTGTGTTTGCATCACAACGACAACATAATCTGATGCATAGAGTGCTGCATC
>JAXJTE010000123.1:0-2965 GCA_036309765.1 Caryophanon sp.
AGCCACCACCGCGCCCGACAAGTAGCACATCACAAAGCGCCTCGTCGTTTGCACGGTCAATGTTCCTGGCAATCGACTGCGCAGCACCGGTTCCTTGCACGAGGGTTTCGTAAATGCGAATATGCGCTTTCGGGAAACGTCGCTGCAACGTCGTACAAATATCGCGCACTGCAGCCCCTGTTGATGCTGTAATGACACCGATCGTTGCAGGCATGCGTGGAATCGGCTGCTTAAAGCGCAGGTCAAATAAGCCCTCTTTTTGCAGCGCTTCCTTTAGCTGATTAAACGCTAAAAACAAGCCGCCAATGCCATCTGGTTCCATCGACTGCACGTACAGTTGATAATCGCCGCGTGCCTCGTACACCGTCACGTCACTGCGCAGCAACACTTGCATGCCGTCCTCTGGTGTAAACGCCAAGCTGCTCGCCTGCACACGAAACATCACGGCTCTCATTTGTGATTGCTCATCTTTTAACGTGAAATAAATATGGCCAGACGTGTGGATTTTAACGTTCGAGAGCTCTCCTTTAACATATACATCCTTTAAATGTGGGTCGGCATCAAATTTATATTTAATATATTTCGTTAGTGCTTGCACAGTTAAAAACTTCGATGACATGCCAATCCCCCCACTTCTTTGATGTTTCTACTTATTTTTATACAGGATTCATTCAATCGCTATTCCATTATACAAAAAATAAAAGGGTTGTGCTAAACGGAATCCCCTTTAGCACAACCCTTTTTATTCAATTCGTTACAAGTTGTTGTATTTCTATACGAAAACGTAACGACAATGACGTATTTATTGAACTTTTTGTTGCGCAAACACAATTTCTGCTGCTTGCACTGTGTTAAAGAGTAACATCGTAATTGTCATCGGCCCAACGCCACCTGGCACTGGTGTAATGTGTGAAGCAATGCCATCCACGCTCGCGAAGTCTACGTCCCCAACTAGCTTGTTGTTTTCGTCGCGGTTAATCCCAACGTCAATGACAACAGCGCCTTCTTTTACATGCTCAGCTGTAATGAAATTTGGACGACCTACTGCTGCGATAATAATATCGGCTTGCTTCGTATAAGATGGTAAATCATTCGTTTTAGAGTGCGTGTACGTTACCGTCGCATCTTTTTGAAGCAATAATTGTCCCATTGGCTTACCAACGATATGGCTGCGTCCAACGATGACCGCATGCTTGCCTGCAACGTCAATGCCAGAGTACTCAAGAAGCTTCATTACCCCAAAAGGCGTACAAGGTAAATATGTTTCTTGACCAAGCATCATTTTCCCAACGCTGACTGGGCTAAAGCCGTCAACGTCCTTTGCTGGGTCGATTGCCGCAATGATTGCGTCCTCATCAATTTGCTTTGGTAGTGGTAATTGCACTAAAATGCCGTGAATATCGTCACGACCGTTTAACTTTTCGATTTCTGCAACAAGCTCTTCTTGCGTTGTTGCTGCGTCTAGCTTCACTAGCTCTGAGAACATACCGATTGCTTCACAAGATTTTTGCTTGTTTGCTACGTATGTTTTTGACGCTGGGTTATCCCCAACTAACACAACTGCTAAGCCTGGTGTTAACCCGCCTTGCTTTAATGTTTCTACTCGCTGTGCGACTGACTCGCGAATTTGTTGACCAATTTCTTTACCATTAATAATTGCACTTGACATGTTTGATGTTACTCCTTCCAATATTCAAAACTACTTTGTTTCAATAAATTTAGAAAGTACTCCATTTACGAACTTGCTTGATTTTTCATCACCAAATGTTTTCGCCAGCTCAATTGCCTCATTGACAACTACGCCATCTGGTGCGTCGTTTGAAAATTGTAGCTCGTAAACCGCCATACGTAATACTGTACGTTCAATTTTCGGTAATCGGTTTAATGACCAGTTTTCTAGCTTTGCTGATAATTGCTCATCAATTGTTTCTTTATGTTCAGTTGTACCACGTACTAATTGCTCAAAAAATGCATCATATGCCGGTTGGGCTGCTTCTTCAAAAGAACGCTCAAGCGCATGATTCATCGCCTCTTCAAGTAATAGCTCTGTGTTGTCTAGCTGAAACAATGCTTGCAACGCTTTTTGTCGCGCTTCATGTCGTTTCATCGAAAGCTCTCCTATCTTGTTAACATTCATTTTTATCATAGCACATTTTTTATATGATAACAGTGCGTTGGCGTAAATTTTCAAAAGTCCGTTTTAATTTAAGTGAAATGTGTGTCATTCTGTCGTTTAATGACCTCATTTCAAACAGGCAAAGCAGCAACCTACACTGCTTTGCCTACCGTTTATGCCTTCGCAACAACAATCGCGGCCTCTAGCGTTAGTCGGTGCGCTTCCTTGTCCTCGTCGCTATAGTGTAGCTGCTCTGCCATGACGTTTAGCACCGCTTCCTTATAGCGCTCGACTGCTGGCAAATCAAAATAAATCATCCCTGTTCGGCGCACGAAAAAGTCAGCGGGTGTCCTCGTCATTTCATGCTCGATGCTATAACGTAATGCCGCATAAAGCGCTCGTGGCAATGAATCATTCGTTTGTGCGATATATGGCATCACGCGCTCAACATTGGTGCCGTACATGCGCACGAGTTTCTCGCTTTCTTCTTCGCTATAGCCGTACGTCACGCCTCGCTCTGTCCATACAGCTACGTACTGCTCAAAAAAGCGCGAGCCACTTAGATCGCCACCAGACAGCGGCAAATGCTTCGTCATACAACGTCCGTAGCGCCTCGCTGATTGCTGCTGTAAATCTTTCACGAGCACATCGACCACTTTTTGCGCCATTTTTCGGTAGCCTGTTAGCTTGCCACCCGCAATTGTAATGACGCTTTTACCGGTGCGCCAAATTTCGTCCTTGCGCGATATTTCAGAAGGGCTCTTACCTTCCTCATGAATGAGCGGACGCACCCCTGCCCACGTCGATTCAATGTGCGCATCGACTACATGAGCATCCGGGAACATGTAA
>JAXJTE010000124.1:0-1565 GCA_036309765.1 Caryophanon sp.
GTAATGACTGCCCAGTTTGTGCCATCTGCTAGCTCAACAGGTGCATAGCCGCTAATGACGTCCTCATCTTCATAGTTCGCATATTGCGTGACACCCTGCTCACCATTTAATGCGCCAGTCGTAATTGTATATAGCTCATCGGGTACATTGATTGGTTGCTCCTCTGTCAATTGATTCCCTTCTGCGTCGACTTCTACTTTACCACTTGCATCGCGCAGTAGTACCGTTTTCGTTTCGGTAATGTAGTTAAATAACTCCTCCACATATCTTGAATCGGGGTGTGCAACAATTTTCCCGTCTGTATCGAGTAAATAGGCATATGTCGCGTCTTGCTTCGTCGCATATTGATCAACGATGGCTTGCAGGCGACTAAGCTGAATGTCCGCACCTAAAAAGCCAACCATTTTACCATTGTTTTCAATTGGAAAGTACATGGACACAACCGGCACGTTTCCGCTTACTGAATAATAGGTTGGGCTAATGAACGGCGCACGCTCAGTCATCATTTGCTCATAATACCAACGATCTCCGCGGAAGCCGAGTTCACCGCTTGAACGTGCTATTTGCATACCCGTCATATCTTGAATATAAAATAAATCAAAATGTGGATTTTCGGCAATGACTTGCTTTAGGCGCTTAGTTTGCAGTACTGAGTCCATTGACGTAATGTTTGAATCGGTCGCTAACATTTCTGTTACTTTGTATGATTGCTGAATGTTTGAGGCGATGTTGTCCGCTAACGTTTCGGCAAATGTTCGATTCGTTTGCTCTGCGGATTCGTTCACCTCTTTTGAAAATACCGTGTAATTGAGTATGACGATTAATATGACTGGAATAATTGTGAGCGCTAAGATTGACACCCATAAATAACTTTTTAGTGAACGGAACATCACTACCCCACCTTTCTGTTTGATGTACATTTCTCCACTTATCTATAGAAGGTTGACAAGACACTCCTCCTATATTAACACAAAAGTATGAATTTTTAGTTTTTTATCACATATTTATTCCTAAATTTTTACTTAAAGATCCTTCAATGCTCAAAAAAAAACTAGAACCCGCGAAAAAATTCACAGTGTTCTAGTTTATATTGGTTATACAGTGTATTAAGACCTAGATTAAACTCTAAAATGATTGACTTCTCGCTGTAAATCGGTAGCGCTTGTCGCAAGCATCGTCGCTACGCCGTTCACTTGTTGCATCGCGTCTCCTTGCTCTTCCATTGAAACGGCAACTGTTTTCATATTGCCAGCTGTTTCTTCTGCGCTTTGTGCTAAGTGATGTACAGCGCTAGATACTTTTTGCGTTTGTACGTGCAATTGCTCGACCGTTGCCGACACATCTTCAATTTGATTTGTCATATTGTCAACCGCGCTCGTAATGTCCGTAAAGGAATCCCCCGCTTCTCCGATAATCGCCACGCCTTCTTGCACAGAATGAATCGCCTGGTCAACTGCGTTTACAACGTCATGCGTTTCTTTATGAATTTCGCTCGTTAATTGAGAGATGGCTGTTGCTGATATTTTGGACTGCTCCGCTAGCTTACGTACTTCATCCGCTACAAC
>JAXJTE010000125.1:0-12132 GCA_036309765.1 Caryophanon sp.
ACATATTACTGCTGCGGGCGACGTTTGTGGATGGTGACGTAAAGGAGCGAACATTTCATGTACCGATTGAAAAGTGAGCGAGGTGTTTTATTGATCGTGTCGTTGTTTATATTGTTTTTGACGACGACGTACGGTGCAGGGTTTCTTCTAGCGTATGAAGCGCAAATCCAAACGTATAAGTCATTGGAATTCATGAAACTTCGTGTTACGATGGAGATAATCAACAGTTATCGAAATATGTAACTTTGTCAGGAAGTCATGAAGAAGGTGAAGAAATGCGTAAAATTTACTTAGTAGGCTTTATGGGCTGTGGAAAAAGTATGATTGGACGACGATTAAGCTATTACTTAAAATTACCGTATTACGATATGGATAGTGAAATCGTAAGACAGCAAGGGATGTCGATTCCTGAAATTTTTGAAAAGTACGGTGAGGAGCGCTTTCGTGAAATCGAGACTGAGTTTTTACGTACGTTCAGAGATGAGCGCTGCATTATTGCGACTGGTGGCGGCGTTGCGATGAAGGAAGAAAATCGGAAAATTATGCGTCGTACAGGCTTAGTCCTTTTTTTAGACGCAACGTTCAACGATATTTACTCACGCATTCGCCACGATCAAAACCGTCCGATTGTGCAACGTTCGACACGAGATGAGCTAGAGGCGCTGTACAATAGCCGTCGAAAATCATACAAGGAAAGTGCGCATATTAACGTGCTGACTGAAAAACGCACAGTGCGACAAATTGTCGAATATATTGGCTTCCAAGTGACACGTTTAAAAGGGGACGAGCAAAAACGTTCGTAACAAATGAAGGCTCTATTTCAAAATTAGTGCTTGCCATATGTAAATATGTATTCTGAAATAGAGGCGGCGACTTCTGCGGGACAAGCACGAGACAAAAATTAGTTGAGGTCGTGCCCGCGAAAAGCGTCCGCCGAAATGAAAGAACCGTCAAGAACACATTTTGGTCAAGAGCCCAAATGAAAAGAATAAAAATTTTCTAAGAATTGCAAAAAATAATTGCCCGAATCGTTTGACGATGATACGATAGACGCAAGTAACGTATATGTATTATTTGAAAAATCATTCGCGGATGAAAATATGGGGAGAGTACGCATTAGGCGTCGCCGAAGGAGCAAGTAGTGAAACATCTATGAATCTCTCAGGCAAACAGACTCATATTGGACGCAACTCTGGAGAGCGTCACGTAGGTGGCCACCGACGGGGAAAGCTTCGATTACGGCGAGAAGTGATACTTTCAGGTGCAAGGACAGAGAATCTCATACAAGGGATTCTTCTGTCCTTTTTTTGTACATATACAGCTGATGAAAGAGGAGGAATCGTATTGTTAAAACGTACACCATTATTTGATGCTTATGCTACATATGGCGCAAAAACGATTGATTTTGGCGGCTGGGAGCTACCTGTACAATTTTCATCGATTAAAGAAGAGCATGAAGCGGTGCGCACAAAAGCGGGCTTATTCGATGTATCGCATATGGGTGAAATTTTTGTGGAAGGTGTAGATGCAACGGCGTATTTACAGCACTTACTTAGCAACGACATTTCAAAAATCGCAATCAATCAAGCGCAGTACAACGCGATGCTGTATGCAGAAGGCGGCGTTGTCGATGATCTACTCGTATACAAACTAGAGGAATCACGTTATTTATTATGTGTGAATGCTGCAAACATCGAAAAAGACTTTGATTGGATGAACGCGCATACAGAAAACTTCAATGTAACAATTACGAATGAATCAGCAAGCTATGCACAAATTGCACTGCAAGGACCGCTCGCACAAGATGTATTGCAGCGCTTTACAGAAACGGATTTACAAACGATTCGCTATTTCCGCTTCGAGCAAAACGTTGACGTCGCAGGGCAAAGTATTTTAGTATCACGCTCAGGCTATACAGGAGAGGACGGTTTCGAGCTATACGGCACACCAGAGGCGATTACAGCACTTTGGCATAAGCTGTTAGCCGAAGACGAAGTGTCACCGACGGGGCTTGGCGCGCGCGATACACTGCGTTTTGAAGCATGCTTACCGCTTTACGGGCAGGAGCTATCACAGGACATTTCACCACTTGAAGCAGGCATCGGCTTTGCGGTGAAGTTAAATAAAGACGATTTTATCGGCAAAGATGCGCTTGTGACGCAAAAAGAAGCCGGCTTAACGCGCAAAATCGTCGGCATCGAAATGATCGATAAAGGCATTCCACGTCATGGCTACGAAGTGTATGTAGGTGATACGTTAATCGGTGAAGTGACAACGGGTACACAATCACCGCTTACAAAGCGCAATATCGGCTTAGCGTTACTCAACGTTGATTACACAGCGATTGGTACAGAGGTAGAGGTTGCAATTCGTCAGAAGCGCGTGAAAGCACAAGTAGTCGCAACACCGTTTTATATGCGTGCAAAATAATTTATTGTGAAAAGAGGGCTTATACAGATGAAGCATCGTTATTTACCTATGACGGAACAAGATAAGCAAGAAATGTTAGACGTAATCGGCGTTCAAGCAGTTGATGAATTATTTGCCGATATTCCAGAGAGCGTGCGATTTAGCGGCGACTATCACATTAAACCAGCAAAATCAGAAGCGGCATTAATGAAGGAGCTTGCGCAACTTGCCGCGAAAAACAGCGACACGCAGGCGAACGTATCCTTCCTCGGTGCAGGTGTATACAATCATTACAAGCCAGTCATCGTCGACCATGTCATTTCACGTTCAGAATTTTACACAGCGTACACACCGTATCAGCCAGAAATTTCGCAAGGGGAGCTACAAGCGATTTTTGAGTTCCAAACGATGATTGCCGAGCTAACAGGCATGGACGTAGCGAACTCATCGATGTATGACGGCGGTACATCATTAGCGGAAGCGGCAATGCTTGCGGCAGGTCACACGAAGCGTAAAAAAATCGTCATTTCTTCTACAGTACATCCAGAATACCGCGACGTTGTAAAAACGTACGCATACGGGCAATCTGTAGACGTCATTGAAGTGCCAGCAGTAGACGGACAAACGGATTTAGCGGCACTGAAGGATCTTGCACAAGACGCAGCAGCAGTAATCGTACAATACCCGAACTTTTTCGGACAAATCGAGGACATTCAAGCAGCAGGCGACATCATTCATGAGCTAGGCGGTTTATTAGTCGTATCGGCAAACCCGCTTGCACTCGGCATTTTAACACCACCAGGCAAGCTTGGGGCTGACATTACCGTTGGGGATGCGCAGCCGTTCGGTATTGCGGAAGCATTCGGTGGGCCACACTGCGGTTATTTCGCGGTAACGAACAAGCTTGTGCGTAAAGTACCAGGGCGCTTAATCGGCGAAACGGTGGACGGTGAAGGTCGCCGCGGCTACGTATTAACGCTTCAAGCACGCGAGCAGCACATTCGCCGCGACAAAGCGACGTCAAACATTTGTTCAAACCAAGCATTACTTGCACTTGCAGCAGCAGTAGCGATGACAGCTTTCGGTAAGCAAGGCATTCAAGAAGTTGCCAAGCAAAACATCGTGAAGACGCGCTATGCGAAAAATGCGTTTGAACAAGCAGGCTTTACGGTGCCGTTCCAAGGGGCGCACTTTAACGAAATCGTCGTGAACGTAAACGGCTCGGTGAAGGAATTAAACGCGGCGCTGCTACAAAAAGGAATTATTGGTGGCTTTGATTTAGGTCGCGCGTATAAAGAGTTAGAAGGGTACGTATTACTTGCGGTGACTGAGCTACGTACGAAGGAAGAAATTGATGCACTTGTTGCGGAGATGGGGGCTATTTATGCATAACGAAAACCAACCACTTATTTTCGAATTAACGCGTGAAGGACGTGTCGGCTACAATTTAGAACCGCTTGATGTTGAAGATTACGACGTAGCGGATTTATTACCAGCAGGCTATGCGCGTGAGGAAGCCGCGGAGCTACCAGAAGTATCGGAGCTAGACATTATGCGTCATTACACGGCGCTGTCTCGTCGCAACCACGGGGTCGATTCAGGCTTTTATCCACTCGGCTCTTGTACGATGAAATACAATCCAAAAATTAACGAAGCGGTCGCACGTTTTGCAGGCTTTGCGCACGTTCACCCATTGCAAGACGAGGAGACGGTGCAAGGTGCGATGGAGCTGCTGTACGATTTACAAACATCGCTCGTTGAAATTACAGGGATGGACGAAGTAACGTTACAGCCAGCAGCAGGAGCGCACGGTGAATGGACAGCGCTTATGATGATTCGCGCATTCCACGAGGCAAACGGCGAAGGGCACCGCAATAAAGTCATCGTACCTGACTCAGCACACGGCACGAACCCAGCGTCTGCAACGGTTGCAGGCTATGACACAATTACGGTGAAATCAAATGAGGATGGTCTTGTTGACTTAGAGGACTTAAAGCGTGTATTAGGTGATGACACAGCGGCACTCATGCTGACAAATCCGAACACGCTCGGCTTATTTGAGGAAAACATTTTAGACATGGCGGCACTTGTGCATGAAGTAGGCGGCAAAGTGTATTACGACGGTGCGAACTTAAATGCGGTAATGGCAAAGGCGCGTCCTGGTGACATGGGCTTTGACTGCGTGCATTTAAACTTGCATAAAACGTTCACAGGTCCACACGGTGGCGGTGGCCCAGGTTCAGGTCCAGTCGGCGTGAAGAAGGAGCTCATTCCATTCTTACCGAAGCCAGTGCTTGTGAAAACAGAAGACGGCACATTCCACTTTGATTACGACCGTCCGCAATCAATCGGTCGCGTTAAGCCATATTACGGCAACTTTGGCATTAACGTGCGTGCGTACACATACATTCGCACGATGGGTCCAGACGGCTTAAAGGCAGTGACGGAATATGCGGTGTTAAACGCCAACTACATGATGCGTCGCCTAGAAACGCACTACGATTTACCGTTTGATCGTCATTGTAAGCATGAGTTCGTACTGTCTGGTCGTCGCCAAAAGAAACTCGGCGTGCGTACGCTTGATATTGCGAAGCGCCTGTTAGATTTCGGCTATCATCCACCGACAGTATACTTCCCGTTAAACGTGGAGGAGGCAATTATGATTGAGCCGACTGAAACGGAATCGAAGGAAACACTTGATGCGTTTTGCGATGCGATGATTCAAATTGCAAAAGAGGCAGAGGAAACACCAGAGAAAGTACAGGACGCACCGCATACGACGGTCGTGACACGCTTAGATGAAACGCGTGCAGCACGTAAGCCAGTACTGCGCTACACGAAGCCTGAAGCGGTAACACAGTAATGTGCGGAAGGCTCTCCACTTCGGAGGGTCTTCTTTTAACGCAAAAAAACAGCGACGTGTACGATACACGCGCTGCTTTTACGGTTAGTTTTTTGATTTAATTTTACCTGTCCATTTACGGAAACCACCGTCAAGCTGATAAATCTTGTCGTAGCCGCGCTTTTTTAAGAAAAGTGCAGCACGTGCGCTACGGCTTGAGTTTTGGCAGTATAAATAGACTGGTAAATCTGAGCGAATTTCTTTGTGGCGCTGACGAATTTGTGTCATCGGAATGTTACGAGCACCTAAAATATGTCCGCCGTCGAATTCTTTTGGCTCACGCAAGTCGATTAATTGCGCTTTACGATAGCCTTCTTTAAATTGTTCTTCTGTTAATGGTGTAACTGCTTTTTTAAGCTTGCTTGCATTATAAAAAATATACAGTGTAATCACAACGATTAAGCCAATGAGTGTATAAACAATTGCCATGGTTACATGACCCCTTTCTTTCTCTCTAACATATTATAAGAGATAGGGTCATTTTCGTCCAATAGTCGGAAGAAAATTTTGTATAAATCTTTTAGCTTTTGATTTAAACGTATTTTCAAGCGTGTTGATTAGCCATTCAACTGGCATGGAGCGTATTGCGGCTCGCGTTCCTGGGGCTCGGCTCAAGCCTCCGCACCGCTCCTACGTCGCGCCTTACGGGGTCTTGAGGCACGAGCTTTTCCCCAAGGAGTCTCGCCGCACGCTCCATGCCACTACAATGCTGCATTCATGTCAGTTTTGCTGTTGAAAACAACCGATTCAGCTGTATAAAAGTGGCTAATCAACAGACCAAACGTATTTTTAAAGGTTCATTCATTTAGGGGGAATATAGCATGGAGAAATGGTATTTTATTAATTCAGGGAAGTGTCGCGGCTCGTACAACATGGCGATGGACGAGGCACTTTTAACATTTCATAGCGAGGGGCAAATTCCGCCGATCATTCGCTTTTATGAATGGGCAGAGCCGACATTATCAATCGGTTACTTCCAAAGGGCCTCACGCGACATTAATTTAGATGCGGTGCAGGCACAAGGCATCGATTTTGTGCGCAGACCGACTGGTGGACGCGCTGTGCTACATGAGCATGAAATTACATATAGCGTCATCGTATCAGAGGCACATCCGAATATGCCAACAAACGTGACCGAAGCATACCGCGTCATTAGTGAAGGCATTTTAAGTGGCTTTCATGAGCTTGGGATGGAGGCGTACTTTAGCGTGCCAGATAGCAAGGAGCAGCGTGAGGATTTAAAGAAACCAAAAAGTGCGGTATGCTTCGATGCGCCGAGCTGGTATGAGCTAGTCGTTGAAGGTAAAAAGGTAGCAGGCAGTGCGCAAACGCGTCAAAAGGGTGTGATTTTACAGCACGGTGCGATTTTACTCGATGTCGATATCGATAAGCTGTTATCGGTGTTCAAATTCGAATCGGACGAACAAAAGGTCATCATGCGCGACAAGCTCGTACAAAAGGCTGTGGCAATTAACGACTTAACGGACGCACACATTACCGCAGCACAAGCAGCAGAGGCGTTTCGACATGGGTTTGAGAAAAGCTTACAAATCGAACTCGTACCGTATGAGCTAACGAAAGAGCAGCTACAAATCGTCGAGGAAATCGAGCGCACGAAATACGCGACGGATGAGTGGAATTTCAGAAGATAGCCGTTCGATTGTGTAGTCGTGTATAATGGAAGTATTTCAATTAAAGGAACGATGATATGGAATTGTTTATCGTGTTATTTATGATGATGATTCATCAGTGGCTTGTTATTCCGGTCATTAAGCGAAAAGTCGGCTATGAGCGACCAGATGAGCCAACGATTTTTTACGCGTACAAAACGAAGTGGCAGCTGCCAGCCGAACTTGGTATTATCGCGCTTGCTATCTTAGCGGTTGCATTGTTTACGCCGACGTTAGGCATTTGGTCGGTGCTGTTTATTCCGGTGGCGATGAGCGGCATTTTAGCGCTGCGTGGCGTGCTTGAGAAAAAATACGAGCCGTATATGAAGCATTACGTCATTTCATTTATTCAAGCGTCGGTGTTGCTGAGTGCATTCATTAGTTTAATTGTGTATGCGTGGGTAACGAACGGCGCATAAAAAAACGAACGACACGTTTTTTCGCGTCGTTCGTTTTTTTATGCTTGATATAGTTCCTTTGCGCTTGCTGGTTCTTTTTCGACTTCTAACAGCTTGTTAAACGACGCAATGGCCACTTCGACTTGATCGTCTTTTGGCTCCTTCGTCGTTAGTAGCTGTAGCCAAAGCCCAGGGTAGCCTAAATAGCGCAGCACCGGCACGTTACGTACAGCATTTGTCGCCTGCAACACTTCAAACGATACGCCGATGACAACCGGAATGAGCAAAATGCGGTTCACAACGCGCAGCCAAAGCGGATCAGTCGGTACTAAAAAGTAAATGAACATGCCGACAATGACGGTAAATAAAATGAAGCTTGAGCCACAGCGGTAATGTAGGCGCGACTGTGCTTGCACGTTTTGCACGGTAACGGGTAAGCCCGCCTCGTAGCAATTAATGACTTTATGCTCAGCACCGTGGTACTCAAACACACGTCGAATGAGCGGTGTTAACGAAAGTAAATATAAATATGAGAGCAGTAAAATGAGTTTAAAGAAGCTCTCGAGTAAAATTTGCTCCGTCTTGCCAGGGAATACAGGCGAAAATGCTTCGGCAATAAACATCGGTACGAGCGTGAAAATGAATTTACTAAAAATGAATGATAGTACGCCAATGACTGCGACACCTAAAATCATTTGCATTTTCGATAAGGATTCTTCTCCTTGCTCCTCTGCGCCAGGATCGACGTCGTAGCGATCGCTCGCAAACTGCATGTGACGTGAGCCCATGCCAGCAGATTCAACAAGTGCGACAAGCCCGCGCACAAATGGGATTTTCTTTAGCTTTTGAAATAGTGGCTTTTGCTTTTTCTCGTAGTAGCAAAATTCAATCGAGTCGTCGTTGCGGCGAATCGCTGTTACGGTGTGTTGCTTGCCGCCGAACATAACGCCCTCGATTTGTGCTTGACCACCGTAATTTGGACCTTCCTTACTCACGTGTTCATCACTTTCTTTCTGAAAAATTTCAATCTGTACTAATAGTATACTGAAAAAAAGTTGAAAGCTCTACTGCCCGCACATATAAATGAGATGTTTTCTCAAATTGAATGGGCGGTTTGAGGGGGCGCAACGTTTCACAATATGGTAAACTAAACACAAATGGAGTGAAGGGAAGAGAAGTTGTGAAGATTATGTGTTTAAATGGCCCGAACTTAAATCGTTTAGGCAAGCGTGAGCCAGAAATTTACGGTTCAGAGACGTTACAAGATGTGGAGAACAAGCTCGTCACATTAGCGGAGACGCTCGGTGCTACGGTGGATTTCCGTCAATCAAATCATGAGGGAGAGCTAGTCGATTGGATTCATGAGGCAGAAGATGCAGCATTTGATGCAATTATCATTAATCCAGCGGCGTATACACATACATCGGTCGCGCTTCGTGATGCACTTGGTGGTATTTCGGTGCCAGCAATCGAAGTGCATATTTCAAACATCCATAAGCGTGAAGCATTCCGTCATCATTCATATTTAGCGCCGGTTTGCGTCGGTCAAATTTGTGGGCTAGGCACAACAGGGTACGAAATGGCATTACGTTATTTCACGCAACGATAAGAAAGAAGGTTCACTTATAATGAAGCTACAAAAATTACGCGCACACTTACAACAAGAAAACATTGATGCACTACTTATTACGAATGCGTATAATTTACGTTACATGACAGGCTTTACAGGCACGGCCGGTATCGCTATCATCTCGCAAAACGATGCGGTGTTCATTACCGATTTCCGCTACACCGAGCAAGCGAGCGAGCAAATTCAAGACTTCCGCATCGTGCAGCATAACGGCTTAATTCATGAAGAGGTGGCAACGCAAATTGCACAAATGAACGTACGCGCTGTCGGCTTTGAAAAAAATGCGATGCAATACGGCACATATGAGCTGTACAAGTCAGTCTTGAAGGCAAATTTTGTACCAGTTTCGGGCTTAATTGAAAAAATTCGCTTGATTAAGACGCCACAAGAGCTTACTATTATTAAGGTTGCATGTGAAATTGCGGATGCCGCATTTACACATATTGTAGACTTTATTAAGCCTGGTAAAACAGAGCTTGACGTGTCGAATGAGCTAGAATTTTTCATGCGTAAACAAGGGGCGACGTCTTCGTCATTTGATATCATTGTCGCAAGTGGTTTGCGCTCAGCGTTACCACACGGCGTAGCAACGAATAAAGTGATCGAAAAAGGCGAGCTTGTAACACTCGATTTCGGGGCATTATATAACGGCTATATTTCAGACATTACACGTACAGTTGCTGTAGGTGATATTTCTGATGAATTAAAGGACATTTATGATGCGGTACTGCAATCTCAGCTACTCGGTGTCGAAAAAATCGGTCCGAATATGACAGGAATTGAAGCGGATGCGGTATGTCGCGATTATTTAATTTCGCGCGGCTACGGCAAGGCATTCGGTCACTCAACAGGTCACGGTATTGGCTTAGAGGTGCATGAACAGCCAGGCTTATCTTTCCGTTCAGATACAGTGCTTGTGCCAGGAATGTGTGTTACAGTAGAACCAGGTGTTTACATCCCAGGTGTAGGCGGATGCCGCATTGAAGATGATATTTATATTACTGAAACGGGTAATGAAATTTTAACGCACTCGACAAAAGAATTAATTATTTTATAATTGGAGGATTTTTCAATGATCTCAGTAAACGATTTCCGTACAGGTTTAACTGTCCTTGTAGAAGGTAACTTATTCCGCGTATTAGAATTCCAACACGTAAAACCAGGTAAAGGTGCAGCATTCGTACGTTCTAAATTACGTAACCTACGTAACGGTAACGTAACAGAAAAAACATTCCGTGCTGGTGAAAAAGTAGAAAAAGCACAAATCGACAACCGCAAAATGCAATATTTATATGCACAAGGTGACGAGCACGTATTCATGGACTTAGAGTCTTACGAGCAAACAACTTTAGCAGAAAAACAAATTCAAGACGAGTTAATGTACTTATTAGAAAACATGGAGCTACACATCCAATCATACTTAGGTGAAATGATCGGAATCGAGCTTCCAAACACAGTAACATTAGAAGTTGCTGAAACAGAGCCAGGCATTAAAGGCGATACAGCTTCAGGCGGTACAAAACCAGCGAAAATGGAAACAGGTTTATACGTAAACGTACCATTCTTCGTAAACCAAGGCGATAAATTAATCGTAAACACTGGCGACGGTTCTTACGTTTCTCGCGCATAATTTGAATAGCAAAAGATCATTTGACACGATACTCGTCAAATGGTCTTTTTTTTGTCGAAAAAAGTGGACAAATGAGGGGTTACAACATGTACACGTTGTCAGATTGGTGAGGCGAAAGTTCTGTTTTACGAAACGTTCAGATGGCATTTACTATACATAGTTAAAAAGTCTTTACTTTCAATTCGAAAACATTAAATATGAGGTCAAAAGAGAAATTTTCCGATTAAGTAACAGATTGTTAGGTAAAAGGTTTTGAATGTATGTTTTTTAGGTAAAGAGTAAGCAATACGCACGTACAATTTTAAAAGGAGAAATGTACAAAAGTAAGATGGAAATGCCTCATAAGTCATCTGATTTGTATCATATTTTGTACGCTCTAGAGAAAGGAGAATGCTGCACAATAAGGCGGTTAAAACACCAAGATTCTTTTACAACAGTCCTTGGCTAAAAAGGAGGGAACGCAACATATGAAAAAAATAATGCATATATGTTTTGCATTCGTACTCGTCATGAGTGCGATTTTGTTGACAACAGGAATAGGAGTCCCGAAAGTAGCAGCAGCAATTAATGGGTTAACGGATATTGACGTATCGTATTTGGATGCAGCAAATAACCCACAAGATGGTATTAAAGACGATACGACACGTATTATGATGAATTACAAATTCTATTTTGATAATACAGGTAGCAACGGTCAAACGGTAGAATTTACATTACCAAGTGACATTTTCAAACAACCAGATGCTATGTCAGAGACACCAATTAAAGATGCAAACGGCGTTGATTTAGGATTAGGTACACAATAAGTTGATGAAAATGGTAAAATCACATTAAAATTTAAGCCGAATTTAGAAGATGTAGAAGCGGAAGTTTTTGTAGAAACATGGATTGATCCAGGTTATGTATTTGAATCAAGTAAACAAACGATCACACTTGCAAATGAACATACTTTTGAATTGAGTGCAGCATTTGCAAATAGGGATAAAAAAGAAGGAGAAGCTTTAACAAACCAAAATCGTATTAAATGGACACTGGATGTTAATACGGAATTAAAAGCACTTCAAGATGTAACAATAACAGATGCATTGCCGGAACATTTAACACTCGATCCAGCGACATTGAAGGTTAATAAATTAGACGTAAGTGAAGGTGACGTGACAGCGGGTGACGCAGTTAATGTAGCAAATGCAGGTGGCAATACAGACTTATCTTTAAATTTAGGCAACATTACAGGAGCATACCGTATTACGTTTGAAACGATTATCGATGCATCTATATTGTCAAAAGATTTTACGAATACCGCACAATTTAATGGCAAGGCGATTAGCTCAAATGTTGTAAAGTATGACAATTCAGTTACAGTAGTGAAGAAAAATACGACAACGGCTGGAAAAATTCCTGGAAATACAACAGGAGACGAAATAACAATTTCTCCAGACAATAGACAGGAATGGGAAATTTACATTAATGAAACAAATCCAAAAATGATTCAA